>NZ_JBNTJW010000008.1:0-212098 GCF_051195055.1 Halobellus sp. EA9
TCCCCACGCGGTCTACCACGATAACTTCGTCAACAGAGCGCTGTCTGTCGGTTTCTCCGCTTAACCGAACACGGATGGACCTACGGGCTAACACTCGGTTAAATCAGTCCTGAAAGTCGCCTGTATCGAAAAGCGCGCTTTAGTCTAAAGTTGGATGCAGATTAATAGGAGGAGCACTGAACAACTACCCATCAATGGCTGAGCAGAAGGAATCCGATGATCTGTCTGATTTCTTGGACAGGAAGGGAGCCGAAAAGGTATTATTCGAAATTGGGGCCGGTGCAAAACGCTACAATGAGATTGACGAGGCTGTCAGGCTTAGCACGAGAACGCTTGCTAAGCGCCTCGACGAAGGAATAGAACTCGGTCTCTGGAGAGTAGAAACGTTTGACGAACACCCGAGTGAAGTTGTACAAGAAGAGCGAGTATCCCACGGAAGCGGAGATCATGAATCATCTTGGGTTGATCGACGAGAAGATCGGAACCACTCAGGTAATGACCGGACTGCAAGTCGATATACGATAACAGACCGAGGTCGGCGAGTGATGCAGAGAATGCAGGAATTAGGACTTACAGATGCGATAGTTAAGGCTCGGACTTGGGAGACTGAAGTCGAAGAATTGACTGGAGACTTGGTTGACTGGGTCGAGAAAAATGAAATCTGACCAACTAAGAAGCGGCCACGAATAGATCTATACTGGCGATACGAAGGCGTTGACGTCGCTATTACCGTTCACCGAAGGCTTCGGTGAAAATCTGTTCTTGCTCGTCGTCAAGATTTAACCGGAACTGGTACTGGTTATCTGCCCAGTTCGCCTTGATGATCGACCGGCGGAACTCCTCTGAGTGCTTCCGAGTGAGTCCAGCTAAGAGACCCGACGTCGTGCCACTCCCATTCGTTGAGAGTCCGTACTCCTCTTCCATCCGGCGAAGAATTTCCTCATTGCGAACCCAGTCGTCTTCGCTCCACAAGATCCGAAGGAAGGAATCCTGCTTCGCTGTCAACCGCTCGAAGAAATCAGACGGAACGTGCCCAGCCACCTCTTCGGAATGATCGGCTTCAGGTTCTTCGGGTTCTGGGGGCGTGATTACCCACTCCTGTAGCGCAAATTCGACAAGCGCATTCTGCCGCTCTTGGATCGCCGCCCTGTCGAATTGCTCGTACTCAACCAGTTCGCGTTGGACGCGGAGCGCTGACGACGCGTAGTCCTTCTCTCGTCCCTCGCCGGCGTGCTTCTTCTCGTCGAACGGTAGATTCCCGTACGAGCTATTCCAGTACCGACTGGCAATCGTCAGATTCCCCAATCGATGCACGTAGTCGTCGAACTCGTCCTCCAGATCAGCGGGAATATGCGCGTCGTCAAGTTGCCGCGCTAAGATGTGCTCAACCGAGAATTCACTCGAGAGAATCTGTGCGAGATTCTTGAGCACCTCCTCGCCGATCTCCTGTTCCAGTTGTTGGCTGTAATAATAGAGGAGGTATTTGATATCCTGGCTGGAGTTCGTCTGGTAGAATTCCGGGTCCCGGAGATTCCGCTCAAACCGTTCATCCGACGTATACCGATTCGTAATCGCGTCCAGTCGAGACACAATGTCCTCGTAGTCCAGCGATGGCTTAGTATGAATATCGTGAGCGAGGCGAACTAACCGGCCACGACCTGTATCGGCCCGGCGGCTATCAATCGCGTACATCCGGAACACGAGCGTCTCACACGCATCAATGATCGCAGTCAGCTTCTCATCCTCATCACCGAATCGCAGATACGACGCCATGAGCACGGGCAAGATATTCGCTAACCGACCGAGTTCCAAAAGCCGGCGCAACGACGCTTCAACCTCCGCGGAATGCTTGTCCGGCTCGAAGATAGCCGCGAACGCCGATGCTGCCTCTCGTAGATCCTGCACGTAGCTGTCGATCTCCTCTTGTACCGCCTCGTAATCACCAGCCCGGTATTGCTCCCGGAGGCGCGTCTTCAGCGTCTCGAAGCTCTGGAAATACGTATCGGAGTCGTATCCGTCGTACATCCCCCAGTGGAAGCGCTGGAAGCTGTCTTCGTCGAAGTCGCCGACACGCTCGTGCCCGGTCGAGAGAATGAACAACTCCCGGTAGATACTCCCGAACCGTTGCTTAATTTTAGTCTCAAGCGCTCCCGTCTCGCTTGACCGGTCATCCATGTACATGAGGAAGCTCTTCGTTTTGTCGAGCGTAGAGAGTGGCTTCCCCCGGTCGTTCAGGCTCTCGAAAATCGACGCTGCCTCAGCTTCCGCATCAATTTCAACGACATTAACGCGAACATCATACCGCAGCCGTTCTACCAAGTCACGAACCGACGTCTCTTCCGGGAGGTCCGCAAACTCGCTCTCGAAGTACTCGTAGGCCGCCCGGAGACGATTCTGCGACGGTGTCTCCGTCTCGATATCCGCGCTCCCGAACAGACAGTCCCGGAAATACTCCGTATCTTGATCCTGCGGGAGTAGTCGCGGTCGCTCGGTCACCGGAAAGACGAGATTGTCCTCTGCCAGCGTCTCCTCGACGACATCATCGTATTCGGAGGCCACATAGAGGAACAGTAGCGCGGATGTCAGCCGTTGTTGCCCATCGACGACGTCGAAGACCTCGAATCGGCGACCACGGTCGGTACGAAATTGTCTGTCCTGACTATCGAGAATTACGTTTCCGAAGAAGTGCGTCGTGTCTTCGGGCAGATACAGTAAGTCCTCGAAGAGGTCTTGAAGTTGTGATTGTTCCCATGAATAGCTTCGTTGGTACCCTGGGATGTCGAAGAGGCCGTCCTTGAACAGCGAATCCAAGGAAACGGTTCGTGTTTCCATACCCCATAATCAAATTGGGCCCTGTTGGTTGTTTGGCTTGAGGGAGTCCAGTAGGGATGATTCACCCCCTACACTGTTGATTGATCGCGTACGTATCTCGCGTATGAGCAATGAGCTCGGGGAGCAACTAAACGACCTCGACGTCGGGGATGCCATCACGGCCATCGTTGATGACTATCGATACGAAGGGACTGTCATTGAGACCGCCCGCCAGAAGTGCGAACTGAATCAGGGCTTTATGGAATCCGGATACCTCGCAGTCTATTTAGAACTCACCACCGCGACGATCGAGCAATACGACCTTTCAACTAATCACATCGTGATTAGCGCCGAGGAAGCCGTTCCTCGGTCTTGGGATCAGCCAGTAGCATCAGCACATAATCGAACAAATGAAGAGACAACAGCTCGACTGGGAGAGGTCACGACAATCGAGACTGGTGACAATAGCAACGACTCTGGGTGAGATACTCAAAATTACAGTCTCTAAGTAGAGAACAGGATTTTCGGAGGCCCATTCTCTCCAAACAGGTCACTCCTCCTCGAGCGCATATTCGTGGCCCGGCTTAGCGATCGTGAATACCCACACGATGAACAACGCGACGAGGAATCCAGGGAAGAAGCCCGCGAGATGCCCGACCATCGTACCAACATTCGTTCCAGGGAATAGACTGACGAGAGCGGTCCCGAACGTCAGGAGCGCGAACAGACTGGTGACAACGTACTCGCGTCGCTCCAGTGAGTCAACTGCGGGCGTCCGATAGAGGTGAATCCCGATGAGGGCAACCCCGACGGCGCCCAACATCCCGATGAGTATCGTGCTGAGGTCAGTTCCGAAGAGCTGGTTGATCGCCCAAGCGATGCTGCCTGCGTAGAGCAGGAGCGCGGTAATGAACGGCCATCGGAATTCGCTCACGCGGGTACAGTACGTCGTGAGTGCGAGTGGGAGATAGGCCGCCATCGCAGCGATCGGCTCACTGAAGCCGACGGCCTCGTAGCTGTGGAAGAGGGGTTGATGAATCAGGACGAATTGGAGGAACAGGTGACTGAACAACGGTACGACTAGGAGACTGAGGAGGAATATGCCGATATAGTGGGCTCGATAGCCGGCGGCAGTAAGGAGCAGGTATTCGAGACCGCCGATGAGGAAGAACCCGGCGAGATTGCTTCCGAGATGCTGCCAGGATCGGTGCGAGAGGTTCGACGTGTAAATCCCCCACAGGCCAGGGTTGGCGATGTCGTATTCGAACGTCGCGGGGTCCGTCGTGACAAAGATGATCGTCAGTATGAGCGCGGGTGCGACGAAGAGGAGGAGTATGTCTCTGCCGAACGATGGACTCCGGGAGGCGGCGATTTGTGGGAGCCGGAGTAATCGAACGGGTGCTGTACTGTCTGTCTGAGTCACTGTAGCTGAGTCGGACATCCAGGTGGATGAAGCGCAGGGAGTGAATTATAGGGTTGCGCGACTGTCGTTATGACGACAGGGACGATTCGGACGTCGCTACGCCGACATCAGGTATGTCTGACTTAGAATCCGACACGTCGTCACGACGACATTCGCCGAGTCCGTACCAGAAGGAGCAGGATCCGGCGATCATCGAAGTGTTCTCGGAGGCTGACCAGCCAGTCCTGACGACCAAGGAAATTGCCGACGAACTCGAGCACATCGGACTGAAGCAGACGCGGCGGCGACTGTACGACCTCGTTGATGAGGATATTCTGGAGACCCGGAAACCATCTCGGGACCGGATTTGGTGGCTGGTCGCCGAGGTCGAAGAGCCACTCACCGTTCGCTATCCATTATTTCGGCACGTCCGAAATCGGTTCGAGATCCTCATCACTGTTCTCGGTGCGGGATTCGGACTGGTTGGCGCGTTCGCCGTGATGCTCTTTCTCGGTCTCGACGCCCACGGAATGCAACCACCTCTTATCGCAAGGCAAGACATCCTCGTCGTTGGCCTCTATTCGATCGCATTGGGGGTCTCAGGGATGGTCGGCGGGATTATCGCAACTCTCATCTTGTTCATCGGCCAGCGGTACATGGCTGACTATCTACCGGACTGGCCCGGGTAAATCGTGTTCTCGAGGACCGGCAACGATGTGGTCTTCGTTATCACCGAGCCGTTTATTTTCGGTATGGCACGTCGCTGGTGAGGAGCGCGTCGATGTCGCAGTCGAGCCAATAGGCAGTCACGTGAGGAACGATGAGAAACACGAAGATTGCATCCGCTCCGATGATGGTGACGAGAGCGACGGGACTGTGGAGGCCGCCCCATCTGATCGATCCGTAGGTGACGAGTAAGGCGACGAGAGTACCGGCCACTAATGCGATATCGAAGGTTTCGACAGCCGCCGGAGACGGAGCAGTATCAACCTCCTCAGTGCTCCCGGAGGAGGGCTTCGTCGTCATAGTAACTCGGTCACGCAATTCCGAAGCTGACGCGTTGGAAGTCAGCGGTTTTCAGTTCCGATTGGCTCTTCCCTGCTTTGATCAAGGCGATCTAGTTCCCGTCAACGAAATGTTTCGCAACTGCTTCCTCGAGATGCGTCGGGGAGATGGCGGCTGCGCCTTGTTCGACCGCGTTCCGAGCGGCTTCGTCTACGATCGTCGTGAGTGCGGCTGCGGACGCCCCCTCAATTTCCTCTGCAAGTCGTGACAGTTCCGCCTCCGAGACGTGAACCGGACGCTCCTCAAGTTGCTGTTCGAGGATTGCGACTCTGGTCGGTTTGTTCGGGAGGGTGAACCGGAATTTGCGGTCGATCCGACCGTTGCGAACGGCTGCCGGATCAAGGTCATCAGGGCGGTTCGTGGTGCCGATGAACAGCGTATTGTTCTCGTGGCAGCGCTCGAGATACGCGAGCAACTCGGTGACGACCTTGTCGTCTTCCTGATGATTGTTGTCGCCACCGCGCCGCGGAACGAGCGTATCGAGCTCATCCGCGATAATCACCGCGTGACCGTGCTTCTCTCCGATTGTCGCTGCTTCGCGGAAGAGCCGCTGGACGTTATCCGTGCTCTCGTTGACCCAGCGGGACTTGAGGCGGCCAGCCGTCATCATAACGTACGGATAGCCGAGTTCACCCGCGAGGGCGACCGCTGAGTACGTCTTCCCGGTGCCCGGTGGGCCGGCGAACAGCAGATTCGGGACATCGACGCCAAACTGATCGTACTGCTCACGTTTCGGTCCAAGAGGACGGACGATTGAACGTCTGAGTTCGTCTTTGAGAGCACCCATCCCGCCGACATCGTCGAGCGTTCGCTCCGGTGCCGGCTGCCAGGGGAAGGACAGTTCGACGTCTGTCCCCGACAGGTTCTCGTCGGCCTTACCGACGCTAGTCGATTCATCTTCAGAGGTGGAGAACAGCGGTGAGCTCATGGTTAGACTGGGTAGATACCGCGGATCTTGACCTCCGGGCTGGCTCCGTGCGCTTGGAGGGTGTCGGCGACGTCGTCCTGGTGCCGGACCTCGGCGACGAGTTTCGTGATTCGCTCGACGCGCATCGGGACGTTGTACCGCCGGCGCAGGCGCTCAGCATACTCAGGGTCGCCCTCCTCGAGGCCGGGGTCGTGGACGGCGCGGTCTCGGAGCGCGAGGCGGATGACCGCAAGATCGCGGAAATCCGCTAGGCCGAGTTCTTTCGCTCGCCAGTCCTGTTGGTTGGCCTGGTCTCTGTCGTCGTCGCCATGCAGGAAGTCGTGGCAGTCGTGACAGACGCTCGTTCCGACGTCGGTCTCGTACTCCCAGTGGTGGTAGCCGAGATAGTCCTCGTCCAGTTGCGACACCGGGCGGTCACACAGCGGGCACGTGACCTCCCAGTCCCAGCCCCATGCCTCGGCGAGGGCCTGCGCTTCGTCACTGAATTCCCGCGTGTGCGGCAGCGTATCATCAACGACTCCGACGCGTAGCTGCTGCTCCCAATACGACTGGACGACCTCCCGAAGTTCGTCAGTCGGTGCCGCCGTTTTCCGAATCCCCGGAACGACGACAACTGACCAGCGACGAAGCGTCACCCGACAGTTGTCGCAGTCCGACTCGAACCGGACGAACGGCTCCGGGAGTCCTTCGTAGTACCGCTCAATAGACTCGCCGCATCCCGGACAGAGAACAGCACAATCACCGTCTTTGAAGCGCCCCTGTTCAATTGCGTCTTCGAGAACGATTCCGATATCAGATGTTCGGCTCGATGACGCTGGATCCCGATGCGTCTGTGACTTTGGTCCGTTGGATTCAAACGGACGCGAAGCGTGTTTGCTCATGGGTTTCTTGGTTGGTCCTGAGAAACCCAGTCCGGGTGTACCAGCACCCGGGCGTTTCCGAACGCCCCGTGGACCGGATTTCTCGGATGAGTCTAGTGGTTGAACTAGTATAAACGCAGGGAGTTTCGGCTTTCAGGAGTAGCGTGCGTTCTCAAAGCCATGCTCCTCCGATGCCGCGATCTTCAACTCGCTGGTGCCCCCCGCGATTTCCTGAGAGTGAAAATGATGGGACACCTCCCAGTGTTTCCTGAGAGAGGAACTAATAGCCACTCTACCTTCTGAAATCGAAACTAGCGGACCAACCATCGTTTCCTGAGAACCTGGCAGAACCCCCCGCTGTTTCCTGAGAGTACTCCCGCAACCCGTCACTCCTCACTCGGCGTCCTGAATCGTGCGATCGAGCTGTATCAGTGTCCGTTCCGGAACCCACTGACGGAACTCGACCGAACTCTCGTCGAAGTCAATTCGGACGCTCGGATCGGTGGGGATCATATCGGCGGTTCGGAAGTCAATTCGCGCTTGTGCAGTACTCCGATCTGTATCACTCCTGGAGAGCAGGTCGTCAACCACGTCGTCCCCGCGTACGTCTGCACGTCCCGAATCACCCCGTTCCTCGCCGGTGACGTCGATACGTTCTGTTCCGGCCCCGACGGATGTCACCGAGAGAGACAGCTGTTCATATGCCGCGACGGCGGCGTCCTCAAACCGCCCCCGAAATCCGTCGTCGCGGAGCGAGACGGAAGTCCACTCGGACAGGTCGGGGTGATCCCGGAGGGCCTGGACAGTTCCCGCGGCCAGGTCACCGTCGTCTGCCCGGACCGCGAGCAGATCCGTTCCCAGGTCGAAGGTGGCGACAGTCGTGACGCGTGCGTCCTCCGACACGGAGAGCTGTGCCTGCGTTCCGTCCTCCGGGATGCTACAGACGACGTACACGCGGTCGTGCAACTCTTCGACCGCGCGAACCTGGCCGCCGAACCCCCGGGAGTCAATGAGGTCGTCGAGTTCGGACGGAGAAACGTCTGTCAGCCCGGATAGCCGGAAGTAGTGAACCGTTTGTGGGGCGGCGTAGCGAGCCTGCGCGGCCGCTTGGCGGAGTTCGACCTGGGAGAGTTCGTTGAGGAACTGCTCGGCGTCATCATCGTCGTCGAGTTCAGCTGCGATGTCCGCCGCAGCTAGCGTCCGCCGGAGCGCAGCGCGAGAAGGAAGTTCCAACAGCAGTTCTAACGGCGTCACGTCGTCTGCTGGAGGAGCAACTGGAAAGGGCATATCTGGTATCTCTTCCCCACTGCACCTTATCGTTCTGATTTGGCTAGAACTGGTGTCTGTCACGGTCGGACACCTGATATAGAGGCCCGTTTCACGTCAGAACTACCCGATGACCGGCAGGAAACCGGGACGGAGGAATATTTCTGGGACGGATACCTAACCCCTCGCAATGCATCAGGACGAGATCGAGGTCTCTCTTACATCCTCCGAGCCCGCTGTAGATTATGATGCGGAGGTCTCCCTCCGGATTACGGCGTATTTTCGGGATGACGGGACTTTCGACGGGAACACGTTGGTCTTCCACTGCGACCCGATCGGCACGAACTACCGAACTTCGTTTCTCAAGATCACGTTCGACGACTGGTCGAAAGTGGTCGGCATACGCGACTTTCTCGCGGAGTGCTTCGCCGACGACATCACGAGCAGACGGACGCTGTCCGTGGAAGTCGAGGACGGCGTCTCCTCGATTACCCCGTTCAATGAACCGCCTAACGAACGGACCGGTCTGGAAGAGATCACTATCCAAGTGGAGAATGACCGAATCGAGTTCTACCGATCTGGGTCCGTATACCCATACATATTCACCTACGAAGAGAAGATCGACGGGGTACCTCAGGACCGGAACAACGCCGAGAAGCTCCTGAACTTCTTCGACGAGATCATCTCCCTTCACCCCGATTTCGACCTGGAGGGTGACGACTTGGAGAACCCGGAGGTCGGACCGCTGTTCAACCAGTACCGAGTGGAGAGTCTCCTCACCGAGTTAGTCTCTACCGACGACGACCTCTACAGTGACTATCAAAAGGCGGTCCGTGAGTTCGAAGACGGAGAGTACGCGGACTCGATTCGGGATCTCGGGCGAGCCGCGGAGATTCTGGTTGAAGTCATCTGCCTGGACGTTTATGACGAAGATAACTTGCCGGACAAGGTGGCGCGGAGATTGAATAAGCTGGACAAGAGCACGGACGGTCTTCCCTCGTTCATCGGCAAGACCATCTCGCCGCTATGGTGGCTGCGTAACAAGGTCGCCCACGCCAATACGTACGAACCCACCGAAGAAGACGCTCTCTACGCATTGCTTTGTTTCCAGATGGCGGTCGAAAAGCTGATTGACGAACACATCGACAACTGAGTCCGCTCAGCAGGCTTCTCGCGTACCACTTGAGTCCAACACGTAACGGTTACTCCAACGCGATGACCCGGTGTTCCGCATTTTTATATGGCTCGTCTGGATAGAGAGAAACAGCTAATGTCTCAACAGGAACAGAGTGACCGGGAAGAAGGCCGTCCTGATCTTCCTATCGAACGTGGTTTTCCGATTGAGCGCGTGAACGAGATCGCCGAGAAAGAGGGGCGGGCGAAGCAATGGTATCGCCCGACCTATACAATGCACAAATGGTGGGCACGCCGACCTGGCTGTCTCTTCCGCGCGATCTCTCTGTACTCTCTTCTGGACGAAAACACGACTGCGGACGAGGTTGAGGTATACGAACCGGGTGAGAATCAGCAACTCGGAGATAATGGATTGGACAAGGACGACCTCATTGAGGCTATTAATGACGTCGATATGGACGACCCAGAGCCGTTGTGGGACTTCTATTCAAAAGATGTCCGAATTAAGAATAAGAAAATTCTGGATCCGTTTATGGGGGGTGGAACCTCGCTAGGCGAGGCATCCCGTTTCGGCGTAGATTCAGTCGGTATTGACCTCAACCCTGTTGCGTGGTTCATTACTAAGAAGGAACTTGAAGCGGGCGAAACTGATGTCAAAGAACTTGAATCGGCATTTAAGCAGGTCAAACAAAACGTAGCTGACGAGATTCTTGATTATTACAGAACATCCTGTCCTGATGGCGAACATGATGCTGAGGTGATGTACAACTTTTGGGTAAAAGAGATAGACTGTCGTTCATGTGGAACTACCATCCCGCTGCACCAAGACTTCCGTATCGGAAAAGGAAGGTATGAAAACGATGGCAAATACAATGTCTTCTGCCCTGACTGTGAGTCTGTCATTCTAGTTGACGATTGGCGCGAAGAATGTTCATGTAAAGAATGTGGTTACGAGTTTGTACCAGAACAGGGCAATGTTGACTATGGCGATTATATATGTACGGAATGTGGGCAAAAATATTCAATAACTGACCAGATTCAAGAGGGAGATGAATACGATCGTCGTCTATACGCATTAGAATACTACTGCTCCCACTGTGACGAACAAGGAGCCTCGCGGGCAACAGTCAAGGGTTATAAATCGGTCACTGACGCTGATAAAGAACGGTACCAAATGGCAGCAGAGGAATGGGAGTCCTCTGAATCACTTCATGAACTCGTACCCGATAAACCGATTCGGCCTGGTTGGAAGACGGACGCGACTCAATTTGAGGGAACTATGCCGGGGAACGGTAATCTCCCACGTCATGGGATCAAGAAATGGACAGATATGTTTAATGATAGACAGCTTCTGTCCTTAGCCAAGATATTACAAGAGATTGACGATATAGAGGATCAGAATATCCGGGAATATTTACTCTTGACCCTCTCGGGAACCCTCCGAACAAATACCATGATGGTGGGATACGACTATTCCCGCAACGGCATTGTGAACCTCTTTAAATCGAACTCATTCGACCCACCACGCGTTCCATGCGAAGGGAACGTGTGGGGAACGAAATTTGGGCGAGGTACGTTCGAATCTATTTGGGATATGGTGAAGCGAGGTGTAGAATATGCAAATTCGCCAACAGAGCGATTCGTCAGAGATGGTGAGACGTATGAAACCGAGAAATTCAGCCAGCCAGTCGGACAAAACACGACTGTACATCAAGGAGATATGCGGCTTATGGAGGCTGAAGACGAATATGACGCAGTAATAACTGATCCACCATACTACAATAACATACTTTATTCTGAACTATCAGATTTCTTTTACGTATGGTTAAAGCCAATGCTGGAAGACGAATATGACTGCTTCGAAACAGACCACACACCCCGTGCCGAAAGTATCGTAGTCAATCCTGCTTCAAAAAAAGGCAGCGAAGAATTTGAATCGGAACTCAAACAGGCGTTTGCGCGTGTCAATACGGCACTAAAAGAGAATGGGACGGTGACCTTCACGTATCATCATAGTAACTCTGAATCGTGGGGAGAATTGCTTGAATCCCTTTGTGAAACAGGATTCGAGGTCACGGCGACGTACCCTATCAATTCTGACCTGAACAAATTCATGAAGGGTGAGGCAGTCGCGTTCGATATAGTCATCGTTGCCCGACCGACAGAGGTTCGACGACCGATCTCTTGGGACTCGCTCCGTCGCCGCATCGTGCGAACGGCCAGAGAAACCCGCGAAACGCTCGAAGAGAATCGGGAACTCGCAGGCGGAGACATCGGTGTCATTGAGATGGGGAAGTGCTTCCAGGAGTACTCCAAGCACCACGGCGAGGTTCACCGGGCCGGCGAGGTGATGTCGGCAAAGGATGTCGTCGATGAGATCTATGGCATCATCCAAGACAATGACCGCGGCGAGCAGGACGTCTATCGAGACCTACTCGAAGAGTCGAACCCAACGTACAACGACCTGAACAAGCACCTCAAGCGGTCAGACGCGTCGGAGGAACAGATGAAGGACATGCGGCTGTTCCGCACTGAGGGTGGCGACTTCGTCCTGTGCCAGTGGGATGACGAGACGCGGCAGGCGTACGTCCAGAGCAAGGTCGAAGAGGACAACGGCGACCTCACGACGCTCGACAAGGCGCACTTCCTCCGGTACCGCTTCGAGCAGGGGAAGTCCACCAGCGAATATCTCGAAGAGTGGGACATGGACGAACTCCGCGAACTCTGTGAGGGACTGGCCGAAGTGACTGGCGACGAGACGTACTTGAAGATGATCGGCGTCGATACCTCGCTGGCGGAATTTGGAGAGAAATAGCGCTTCGAAAGATCCCTATTGCCGCATAATCGTGTCCTGAAGGGACCCGGGTCGCGCCCCTGACATTCGTTCATACATCTCGACGGCCTGTGTCTCGGTCATGTTCGAGATCATGTCGGCTACGATGCGAGCCCGTGCAGGATCGTCGTCCTCGTCGGTGTTGCTCAACCGTTCACGATACGGTTCCAGTATCGCGGACGTATCGACCGAGTTCGGGGCCGCTTCGTCGTACAGCAGTTCAAACAGCTCGCCGATGACCTGAATTTGTCCTCTCTGCTGTCCTCGGAGAGTCGGATTACTGATGACGTAGTAGAAGGTCAACTGTTTTAGAATCTCGATTTCCTGTCGCAGCTCGGGGTCCACGTCCAGTGTCGGATTACCATCACTGTCGTGCTCTCCGAGTTCGACGTATTCTCTGTCGTCGGGATCATCTTCGGTCGCCTCGAGATACCAACTGATCATGGACGACGAGAACTCGTTCAGGAGGTTGCGTTCTGACTGGGTTCCCTCGTATGGCGTATAGAACTCTTCGACGACCGTCGCAAAGTCGCGGAGTTCTACGAAGAAGGAGAGGACGTCCTCGATCGACGCATCGATGTCGGTGTCGTCGTCGATGTACTGGCCGAAATCGTGGATTTTCATATCGTACGACTCGGCATATGATCGGAGCAAGTCGGTATGCTGCTCGATATCGTCGTCTTCACCAAAGTCGTCCGGGAGCTGATTGCGGAGTTCTCCCGCTTCTCGCAGCAATTGGTCGAAGGGCAGCAGTCCACTTCGGTAGAAATCCTCGACGTCATGAATCGCATACGTCAGGTCGTCCGCGTAGTCCATTATCTCGGCCTCAAGGACCTTGTTCCGGCCGTCGGCGGTCCCAGCTCGCGCAAACTCGAAGTACCCCTCTTCCGACGGATAGTATCCCCACTTGTCGTCTGTGTCTTCGTCCGTATTGGCGTCCGCCGCCCTCGACCAGGGATACTTCTGGATGGCGTTGAGGGTCGCCCTGGTCAGATCAATACCTTCGACACCCGAGCGATGTGATCCCAAGCGGGTCACGGCACGGAATGACTGTGCATTCCCCTCGAACCCCTGCGTCTCAGATTCATCCTGTTCCCCACTGGCGCGGTCTCCGTTGGTCCCCTCCTCTTCATCTCTTCCGTTATGATCTGTGTCTTCGCAGTTGTCCCCTTCTTCGTCTTCACCCGATTTTTCCCGTACTTTGTCGTCGAGGAGTTCTTCGATTTCGTGACCAAACGGGGGATGGCCGATATCGTGGGCTAAACACGCTGTTTCGACGATATCTGGGTCAAGAGCTGTCTCGACGACACCAGAGCTAGGATGCTTCTCGATGTTCTCGAATTCGTCTTCATAGAAGTCCGCGAGCAGTTCTGCGAGCCTTCGTCCGACCTGTGCGACCTTCAGGGAATGGGTTAATCGGTCGTGATAAAGGTACGACTCGCCCGCGCGAGCGACCTGCGTGACGTCCTTGAGCCGACGGAACTCTCGACTGTATAGGATCCGGTCCCTGTCTCGCTCGAAGGGACGCCTCTGATCTTCCGTATCACGGTCTACACTCTTTTCCGACTCTTTTTCTGGGTCGTACCCGGAACTCAAATCCTGATCGAGATCTGATGGGCGGCGATCACGAGGAAAGTCCGCTGTCATCTAAAACGATGCTATGCGGTCGCAGAAACGTCACTTGCGAGCTTATATTTGAAACCAGGAGTAGTCGAGATCATCCCCTCATCGATCATCGTCCGGAGAACCTGCTTCGCTTCTCTCCGGTCCTCAACGGAAGTTTCGTTGAGCAGATAGTCGATGCTCACAGCCTCGCTTCGATCAGAGAGCTTCTCGATGAATTCCGATCTAAGGTCTTCCTGTGAGATCTCTCTTTCTCTGGCACTCATCACATGCAGATTTCTGCCCGGCTATACTTATAATCTGCTACTATCCGGATCCTCAATCACTCTGTTACATCGGGATCGGCAGGGCACTGTTATCGGCACTGACCGCGACAGGATGTTTAGATGTCGCACATTCATAAGGCGATGCCACATCTTACCGGACAACATGAGTGCGGACGCAGTTTCTGAAACGACGATCGACGAGACTCTGACGCTCAGTCGGGAGCTCACGGAAGGGGACAGCCTCGTCAAGGGCCAAATCCGTCTCTACGATGTCGAGAGTGAGGCCGGCACGTTGGAGTCGGATGCGGACCGATTCTTTGACCGAACGCTCTTGACTGAAGGGCTGGGAGACTCGCTGAAACGCCTCCGTGACACCATTCAGGGCGAGGACAACACTCGCATCCACGAGATGTACGGCCCGTACGGGACGGGGAAGTCACACCAGATGGTGGCGATGTACCACTGCTTCGACTCTCCCGAAACCGTCGAAGAGTGGGCCGACGGCCGCATCGAAGGCCTCGACGGGACGCTCCCGCGCGACGCCCTCCCGGTCGTCGTCTCTCTCCAGAAGGAGCAGTACGAGCACCTGTGGGAGCCGCTTTTCGAGGCCCTCGACTACGACCTCGACGAGTCCGAATACGATGACGGTGGCTATCCCGACATCGACACGATCACTGACGCCGTTGGCGACCGCACGGTAGCATTCCTCGTTGACGAACTCGAGGACTGGTTTGGATCACTGGAGGGACGCCGAAAGAGCGCGAACAAGGGCTTCCTCCAAGCGCTCTTAGAAGCGACCTCACGCACGAATCTCTTCGCCATCATCTCTGTTCTGCGCGAGGGGTCGGACGTCCACGACATCCTGTCTCGCCAGGAGCGTGTCGAGGTCAATATGTCCAACCAGGTCGATATCCGAGAGGTCCTGCGTCACCGCCTCGTCGAACCCGGAACCATCGACCAATCGAAGATGCGCGGTCTGGTGGATGAGTACATCGAGGCCTACGCTGAGACCGACTACGTTGACCTCCCGGAGGGGCTGCGGGACGAGATGTACGACACGTACCCCTTCCACCCTGAACTCATTGACGCGCTCAAGACCCGGTACTTCGCCGAAACCGAGTCGGGCGCGACCCGGGGGATGCTCTATCTCTTCGCCAAGGTTCTCGTTGACCGTCACCAGCAGATCGACCTCATCACTCACGGTGAAGTTGACGCCGTCGAGTACAATGACGAACTCACCCGCATCAACGTCGAACACGCCCGCCCGGACCGCTGTTACGACGACATCGTCGAACGCCTCGCCGACGCGGACATCGACTACGGCCGCGACATCCTCAGCACGGTCCTCATCTACTCACTGACCCCCGGCCTCGACGAGGGCGCGACGACGTCGGACATCGTCGTCGGCACGTTCCACGCCGGCGACCGCGTCAACGACATTATCGTCGATCTGGAACGCCTACAGGGCGAGGTATACCACTTGTGGCAGTCCGACGACCGCTTCGTTATCCGGGAAGACGAGAACCCGCGGTCGCTGGTCAGGAACGCCGCCCGTGATGTCGAACCCGAGGATGCTATCGAACTCATTGGCGACGAGGTCGAGCGACTGTTCGGCTCCAGCTCGTACGCGGTCGGGTTCAACGAGGACGGTGAGCTGGAGAGCGTTCCCGACAGCCAGAACATCAAAGTCGTCGTGAAGAACGGGCCGTGGGACGCAGACAGCGTCGCAGAGATTATCAAAAACCAACCCGCTGGACGCCAGTGGCGCAACACGCTCGTCTTCGTTCAGCCGACGAACAATAAGACGATCTCGACGGCCGCCCAGCAGGAGAAGTTCTTGAACAAAGCCAAGGAGGTCATCGGGGCCCGGCTCCGGAAGGACGACCAGAACCTGAGCGAGGAGATCCGCGAGGAAATCGAGGGGCTTCAAGACGAGTACGAAGAGAATCTCCTCGACCGCCTGGAAGGCGCCTACGGCGAGGTCATCGACGGCGACGATCTACTCAACGAATTCGACCGTGCTGCTGAGATGACACTCGAGAACTTCGTCGCCGCGGAGGACGAACTCGACGCCGGGAACATCGCGGCGGCCGCCGAAGCGGATCCCTTCGACCTACAGCGTCACGCCTGGGACATCGTCCGCTCTCGACTCGAGGCCCGTTCCGAGACCTCCGTTGAGGATATTTACGAGCAGTATCTGATGGACCCGACGTATCCCATCCCGGGGAGCGTCCAAGCGGTCGGCAACGCTATCGAGGACGGGTTGGAAGACAAGCCAGTGCTGGCTCACGACGGCAGTCAGTTCAAACACGAACTCCGGAACCTGAACCGCGACACGACGCTCGTTCTGAAAGAGGACGTGGAACAGTGGTCGGTAGACGATATCACGTCCGCGCTCCAGCGCGAGTTCAGCGGCGGCACCACGGAGGTCGATATCGGGTCCTTCGAACTTGAGGTCCTCGGACGGACCGACGTCTGGATCACCGACGACGACCCGCACGATGCGATTATGCGGGCGGTCGGCCGGCTTGCAAACGAAGACCACTACGTCCTCGTGAGCGGGAACGAGATCGTTACCAAGGCGCGGTCCGACGCGAAGCTCCGCGACGTCTCCGACGCACGCGAAATTGGTGCCGCAGAAGTGGCGGAAGGTTTGGAAGAAACGGTTTCTGCTGCCGGAGAGGCGGACACCTCGCAGGTCCTCACCGCGATTCGGAACGACACCGAAGTGTACCTGCCACAGGACGGCACCGAAGGTGCGTTCCACGGAGCCGTGAACACGCTGCTATCGGATGGCTACAAGATCAAAACGGAGGGCGATTACGTCGGTTCGCTCGGGGATCGAGAACCGACGTCCGTCGTCGTTGTTCCGATGGTTCCGGACGACGTCGGTGAACGCATTCTAGCCTATATCAGCGATCTCGACGAGGAGGAGACGTTCCAGGTGGGCGAGATTCAGAAGGAGTGTGCCCCCGACCACGACGAGTCTGCGATTCAACACTTCCTTCTGGACAACCTTGGTGAGGAGGATCCCCACTACGTCGTGGGGGCGACCGGATCGGAAGATCCAGGTGATTGGTTCCCCGGAGCTGGCTTCCGTATCCCCCCGGAAACGGGATGGACGTTCGAATATCAGGGTGACAGTCCAGCGGAGCTCCGTAACGAGTGGCAGGATACACACGAGTCAGGATCGGTCGCTTACGGTTCCGTCTCGTTCACGACCGAAGGGGACAGCGGGGCGCCCGGTTCGGTTCAAGGCATCGCCGAGTTCCAGAAGGCCCATACGGACCTCCAGCTGGAACTTGGCCAGTCGCACGAAACGGTCGCTGATCTCCTTGAGAACATCCCCGAGTCCGCCTCCGGCATCGACGTTACGATCCAGTTCGAGTGACGCGAATATCTAAATACGAAAACGAGCCCATCATCATCCATGTCTGATTCGAACGATCTGCGGTCCGATCTCCCTATTGAGCGCGGCTTTCCGATCGAACAGGTGAATGACCTCGCGGACCGCGAAGGCCGCGCGAAGCTCCACTATCGACCGCTGACGACCATGCACAAGTGGTGGGCTCGACGGCTTGGCAGCGTCTTCCGGGCTATATCGCTGTATTCCCTCGTCTCGGATCCAGACCAAGTTACTGTCCGAGATCCGGATAAGGCGGACCACGACCTCGCCGAGTTCGGTGAGGTATCGGAGGTGGAAGCTGCGAAAGCTGAGCTCAAAGAGATGATCGAGAGGGTCGATCTGTCTGAACCGGATGCAATGTGGGATCTCTATGACAAGGACGTTCGCGTAGATGACGCCGACGTGCTGGATCCGTTCATGGGGGGCGGGACGAGTCTCCTCGAGGCGATTCGATTCGACGCCGACGTCACGGGCGTGGATCTGAACCCCGTAGCTTGGTTCATCACGAAGAAGGAACTCGAGGCAAACACAGTCGATCTCGAAGACCTTCGTAACGGATTTGAGAAAGTCGAGGCCGCCATCGCAGATAAACTCCAGTCGCAGTACGAGACGACCTGTCCAAACAACGGAGAACACATCGCTGATGTAGTCTACGCATTCTGGGTCAGAGAACTCGACTGCACGTCTTGTGGAGAGGTCGTCCCTCTGTTCAAGGATTATCGAGTCGCAAAGGGTCGTTACGAGGACGACGACCGGTACCACGTCTACTGCCCCGACTGCGGCAACGTCTTTCTCACAGACGATTACGAGACGGAGACGATCTGTTCTGATTGCGGTAATGAGTACGTGCCCGAGAACGGTCCTGTCTCGAGCGGCGGGCATTACGGCTGCCCCTCTTGCGGTCTGAAGTACTCCATCGTCGATGCGCTCGCCGACGGTCAGTCCTATGACGAGTCCCTCTATGCGCTCGAGTACTACTGTACGGAGTGTGAAGATGAAGGAAAGGATCGACCGGCGTACAAGGGATTCAAACCTGCGGCCGAGGAGGATGTAGACAGTTTTGAACGGGCATCGGAACGGTGGGCTAACCGAGATAAAATCGACGAATATGCCCCGAAAGGAGATATTCCCCGGGGAGCGATCACGGCCTCGTCGTCGATCAGCGGTAACGACGTCTTCCAGCACGGCTACGAGTCGTGGCGGGACATGTTCAACGACCGCCAGCTCTATTGCCTCTCTACATTACTTGAAGCGATTGATGAAGAGGTAACGGATCAGACTGTCAAGGAGTATCTCCTACTGGCGTTCTCGGATTCGCTGATGTTTCAGAACAACTTCTCGGTCTACAATATCAACGCTACGAAGATCAGAGGAATATTCCGACAGAACTCGTTCATGCCGACGGTCGAGTACGCGGAGAACAACGTCTGGGGGACAAGGGCCGGTCTCGGGACTTTCAGCAACACCTGGGTGAAAATCGTCGATGCCGTTGACTACGCTCATTCACCGACAGAGCGATACATCGAAGATGGCGAGACGCAGGAGACCGCTCCGTTCGAAAAGTCCGTCGGCGGGGAATATACTCTACACCAAGGGGACATCAACGAGGTGGATCTGGAGTCGGAGTACGATGCGATCATCACCGATCCGCCGTATTACGACAACGTCGTCTATTCCGAGGTGTCCGACTTCTTCTACGTCTGGCAACGACTGCTGCTAGCCGACGGGTACGATGAGTTCAAGCCCGAAACGACGCCCCGCGAGGATAGCATCGTGGCGAACCCCGCACAGGGAAAAGGCGCCGATGTCTTTGAATCCGAGTTAAAGAACGCTCTTTCGCGGATGCACGATGTGCTGTCGGACGACGGCGTCCTAGTATTCACTTATCGACATGGGACCCCCGACACTTGGGGGACACTCCTCGAGTCGCTTTGTGAGGAAGGATTCGATGTCACTGCGACGTATCCAATCTCCGCGAACCTCAGTGAGTTTGTTGTCGGTGAGGAACTCAATTTCAGCGTCGTCGTCGTAGCACGGCCGGCGACTGACCGAGAGCCGATAAGTTGGTCCTCGCTGCGCAGACGCGTCCATAGGACGGCGAGTGAGACGCGTGAACGACTCCAGTCGGGACAGACGCTCTCCGAGGGCGATATCAGCATCGTAGAGATGGGTCGGTGTTTCCGAGAGTACTCGAATCACCACCGGAAGGTACATCGCGGCGGATCAGTGATGTCGGCGACAGACGTCGTCAGCGAGATTTATGACATTATCTCGGGAAACGTCACGCCGGACGAGATCTACCTCGACCTCCTCGAATTGGACGAAACCACGCTCGACGACGTGAACCGGTTCTGTAGGGGGACCGACATCGATCCCGAAGACCTTCGTCGACGCGCCCTGTTCGTCGCTGACGAAGAGTTCGCGCTAACGGATTGGAGTACCGAAGAACGACTGGATTACCTACGAGAGAAGGACGTGGACGACCTCTCACCTCTCGAAAAAGTGCAACTGCTCCGGTACGAAGATGAAAAAGATGCGACTGCACCCGGTGAGCAGTTAGACTTGGAAGTGACTTCCGAGATGATCGACATCGCAGAAGAGCTTGCGACAATCACGGACGAAGAGGGATACAGAACTCTCGTCGGGGCCTGATGTACTTTGACAATTCAATAAGTAGAGGACAATAACATGAGTGATATCGACGCCGTCGCCGGGATGTACAATATCGTCGATCAGAGGAAGCGGGAGACAGCTGACTATCAAGTACCGATTGAGGAGTTCGTGACGAAACTCGGGAATCGGAATCTTCCTGGTGAGATTTGTGTCGTCGGACTGAGCGAGGTTCTGGCTAGGGATGAGACACTCCGCGACTCCCTCGTCTCGACGATGCGCCAAGAGATGGATTACCTCAACAGCCACCGCCCCCTGCCAACCATTCAGTTCGCTTTAGATGGTGAATTTCAGAGCGTTGGAGATTCATTCGACGTAGAAATCGATGGGGAGTTCTACGCGCTACGGCCCGTGTTCGGTCGGAAAATAAAACAGCGAGACACGGGTTGGCTGGTTACGTCCTTCAGAATTTAGATGCTGTCCCCTGGGACACTTACATCAGCGCCCATGGTCCTTCTTTCGCTACACTAACGCCTTCTTCGCCCCGTTGGAGGAAGTACAGCGTCACTTGCCCGTGGTCGGCTTTTGCATTCGAGGTGTAAACCGGTACGCAGGTCGTCTCGTGTTGAGGGTAGAGCGGTCGGTCTTCCTCGTCTGTTTTCCCACACGCGTCTTTGATTCGATTCTTCGTCCACTGCCCCTGGTTTTCCAGATCCGGCTTGTTCGGCCCGTATGTCGAGAACGCGATATCGTTGATCACTCGAGCGGCGAACGTCGCGGGATTACTAATGGCGAAGGGGCCTTTAGGGTCGTAGATTTCAGACAGGTTATCCTCCGACACGCCTTCTAAACAGAGCTTGCCCTCGGCCACCGCGTCGAACACGTTTAGTGCGGGATACTCGATTGCGAGGGACTCGAGGAGGTATTCTCGGGTGAGCCGTTCGTATTCATCACAGGTGAACTCGTCATCCGGCGACAAGATTTCGACTTCTCCGCCGGTGTTTGTCACCGGGAGTCGATCACGGTGATACTGCGGGCACAAGAAGGCCATCCGGTCCGACTCAGTCAGATAGGCGTACGCGAACATCCGCGACCGTGAGGCAGAATCGTTCGCGGGGTTCTTTCCCTTGCGGTAGTACTTCGAGTCGAGAACGGCCAGAGTGTTCTCACCGTCAGTGAGTAGATGATCGGGTTCGTGCGCAGCTTCGGCATTGCCCTCAAACGGATGGATTCGAGGCTCATACTGGCACTCGACATCGGATAGTTGGTCGAGGTGGTCCAGCTTCCGTACCTTTTCGACCTCTCGACCGAGAACCCGCTGCGTGTAATCTTGAAACAGCGAGTTCATACTCAGCGCGTAATCGACGAGCAACTCTTCCGGACTTCCGCCAGTTTGGCCCAACAGCGCAGACGATAGGATCGACTGAGACGTGTGGACTGCTCGACGGTAGTAGTGACGCTGTCTGGGGAGGTCGGCCAGAGACAGACGCCGGTACTCACCAAGCCGCTTCTGACTGCTCTGGATCCCACGGTTTTCTATCTCTTTCACCTGCTGATGGACCATCGACAAGAGGAGGTCTTGACGCGGGTGTTGATGCCCATCACGCTCTTGCTGGAGTAGCCGGAGAAGAAGCTTGCCCGCCATATGGATGGCCTCGTTCACTGGGTTTGCGTAGTCTATCTCTGTCTCCACCCAGGTCGGTTCCGGGTTACCTGTCGCATGGTTCATCAGAGTTTGCGAGACATCAACGGAACCGAGGCCCTCGAATCCATCTCGGCGACGAATGTTGAGGTCTCGGATGAACCCTTTCTTCGAGATCGTCTTGACACCATAAACGTAGTTGATCGCTAATATTGCGATAAGTTGAGATGCTTCAATCTCGCCAGAAATCAGCTCTTCGAGTGGGATCCCATAGTACGATTGGGTCCGGTCGATGTCATAAACCGTGAGAAGCATCCGGATGACGTGTTCCCATGTGATTTTGGGTTCGACCTGTACGCTCATCCCAGGTACTAGCTTGACGACCCCGACGACGTCCGACGGTTGGACGTGGAGGGACTCCTCGACAACTCTTGCAGAGAGGACGTGCAGGGCTCCCGCACCATTGTCCCCTGCTTCAGCCCGCAGGCGGGGGCGCTTCTTCACGTACCGACTACCCTCTCGAGTGAAATTCGCTGCGCGAAGTTCATCGTGAATCGTCTCGGGGTCACAGCCATCGACGATGAGCTTCCGGTTTTCCTGGACGGAACAGAGCTCCGTTCCGTAGTTACATCGGATTACGTCACTCATACGCACCGACGCCCATCTCGCGCTCCTCAGCCTCGGCTTCCCTGTTTGCGAGGTTGATCGCGGGAGTCAGATCGAAGGCTCCGAATTGATCGTCAAGCGTTGTGTAATGGGTCGCCAGCTGGTTGATCTGGGGGAGGGACGCGCTGTTCAGCAGTCGTGGCGCGATATACGTCGCAAAAGCCTGGCCGACGGCGACCGACTCTTCTCCCTCGTACGGGCCGCCGTCTTCACACGCACTCTTGAGGAATCGCGTGACATCAACGTAGTGCATTGGACCGAATTCCATAATTCCGCTCTCGCCATTCGTCGTCGTGCCTGAATTGATACCCTCGTGGTGGCTATCGAAGAGGTCGTGGAGTCGATCCTGATCGATGTCGATATCGGGACCGAGTTCTCCAATCCAGTCGTCAAACAAGCCAGCGCGTTGCTCGTCATCGTAGCGGCTGAGTTCCACCATCGCAAACCGTCGAGTAATAGCATTGTCGAGTTCGTTGACCGTCCGATCCGACATATTCATCGTGCAGATGAGTTTCACGTCGTCGTTGAGCGTGAGCCGATTCCCCTCTTCGTCACGGAAAATCGCTTGGTCGTGGTCTTCGATCGCGGTGTAGAGTGGTCCGAACACCTGCGAGATGTCCGCCCGGGTTATTTCGTCGATGATGACGGCCCAGTTGTCGTGATACTCATTCGCTTTCTGGATTCCCTGCGAGACGCAGCCGGCTTGGCGAACGTACTGGATTTCTCCGTCCTCTGTTTCGGGCTGGATGCTCCCGGTGATGTCCGCGGGAGTCCAGCTCGGCGTCGCAGTAGAGATCGAGTAGTTGATACAGCTCTTCAAAGCGAGCTGCTTAGCGAAGTATGTCTTACCAGTACCGGTCGGCCCGTAGAGAACGATTGGCTTTCCGACAGCAAGGGCCGTTTCGGCGTTCTTCCGCACAGTCTCCGGAACGCGAATGTCGCCGAGGTCGTCGTTCCGCTGCGCTACGGTCTGCTTAACCGAAATCGGAGCTGTCTTGGAAGTCAATATTGCCTTCTCAATCTCCGTTCCACTCCCTGGGACATCAACGTCAATATTCCGCTCCTGGACCAGATACCGAATCGCTTCTGGATCGTCCGTTTTGTTGATGAACTCCGTCGCCTGAGCGACTCCGCTCAAAATAAATCCGCTGTATTCTTCCGCCTCTTGTCGATTGTAGTCCTTGAATCGAGGCTTCCCGCTACTCATTGTCCTGAAACTGTCACCGGTGTCTTATAAAATGCCCCCTAGTCAGGTACGGTTAGATCCGGTTTCGGAACCAGCATCGGTGGACTCCATGAGCGTACTAACCTGTCCGAGAACGCAGTCACAAGAAAAAAGAGAGTAACAGTGGTCTATGTCTCCAATGGGCGAGATTAATCTATTCGAGGTTTCGGAAGATGGGAGTATCACAGAGATTTCACCGGATCCCGTGGAATTAGAAAAGGAAGTACAAAATCTCATTGAAGCAAATTTAGAAGAACTACTCGGAATCACTTTTTTAGAGTCGGAATACAGCACTGGCGAGAAACACGGAGGACGGATTGACACTCTGGGGCTGGATGAGAACAATTCACCAGTCATTGTCGAGTACAAGAAGACCCAAAATCAGAATGTAATAAATCAGGGCCTGTACTATTTCGATTGGCTCGTTGATCACAAAGCTGAGTTTGAGAATTTAGTGCACGACAAAACAACGTCGGATCGAGAGGTAGATTGGAGTTCTCCTCGGCTAGTTTGCATCGCACCTGACTTCACGAAATACGACTCACACGCCGTAGAACAGATCGGCCAAAATATCGAACTTATGCGGTTTGAGCAGTACTCTGGGGGGTTATTACTTCTCGAACTACTCAACGTCGTAGAATCATCAGACGATACCGAGCCCGGTCGGGAGTACACGACCGTCGGGGAGAAAGTTCAGCAGGCGAGCGATGATTTACTTCGGCTGTATGAGGAATTGGATGAGTTCATTCTATCACTGGGAGATGATATCCAGAAAAAAGAACTCAAATACTACTTTGCTTACAAGCGCATCCAGAACTTTGTATGCGTGTATATCACTCCCGATAAAGGCGAAATACGCGTATACCTGAAAATCGATCCCGACGAGCTCGAACCTATGCCAGAGATTGGGAGAGACGTCACAGATACCGGTCACTATGGAACGGGGGACTTGGAACTCACTCTCTCTGATGAAGACGACCTAGAGATCAGCAAAGAGTACATAGAACTGAGCTACGAGGGAGTGTGATTTTCTGAGAATCTGCGCTCGCGGTTTCGACCCACAATATTACCGATTACTGTCCTACTGTTTGCCGGATATCTCGTGAATCGCTGAACCGTATCTTCTCGAAGAAACGGAGATATCTACATAACGCCTTTGTCAGTCTGTAGTTTCTATGTGGATATGAGCGACGACGACCTCGTTGATGTCGAGGTCACTCACGAGGAACCCGACAATCTACTTGACTCCTATTCGTCTGGAACCTCCGAGTTTCCACTTCAACGACAGACCGTTATTGCGAACCGACTAAGTGCGGGACAACCGGATACGGGACTCCGATCGCTCTCGAGCGTCGATGGGGAGCAGGTCAAGATGCTCGAACACCAGGTTGACGCTGCTCATCGAGCACTCTTCGAGATGGACGGGAAGGCCTTGCTCGCCGACGAAGTCGGCCTCGGGAAGACCATCGAGGTCGGAATGATTCTGAAGGAAATGCATTACCGGGAGACGGACGATTCCGTCCTCATCCTGACACCCGCTCAACTCGCAAAGCAATGGCAGGGCGAACTCCAGGAGAAGTTCGGCCTTGACTTCGTCTGCAACTACGACGACGACTTCCAGGGATTTGACGCCCACGATCACATCATCTCGAGCATCGACACGGCCAAAAGCGACCGATACCGTCACAGCGTCCTTTCCCGAAACTGGGACGTCCTCGTGATGGACGAAGCCCACTACGTCAAGAACGAGGACACTGATCGGTACGAACTCATCGACAAGCTCACGTACGACTACGCGTTCTTCCTCACGGCCACCCCGATTCAGAACGAGTTGACCGACCTCTATAACATCGTCTCACTGCTACGGCCGGGGTTGTTCGGCAGCCGTGAAACGTTCCATCACTACTTCGTGGACAACGGTCAGGAGACGCTGGTGAACCGCGACGAGTTACAGCAGCGTCTGAATCAGGTGATGATTCGGAACCGGCGGGCCGAGACTGATATCGACTTCACTAACCGTGAGATCGATACACGCACGTTCCAGCCGAGCAGTAGCGAGCGCGAACTATACGACGCGGTGACGGACTACGTTCGGGAGGCGTACAGCGAAGATCGGGGACAAAAATTGGTGTTGATGATGCTGCAAAAGGAGGTTGTGAGTAGTCCTGCGGCCCTCAAGAAGACGATTCGAAGGCAGTTAGACGAGAATAACGAACTTACGCATCGAAGCGAGCTGGAGACGATTCTGGAGAAGATCGATGCTGTCGAGGCGGTCACCAAACAGGAGCGGCTCTTCGACATCGTCGAGGAAGCACGCGAGCACGTCGAGATGGGGCGGGTCATCGTTTTCACGCAGTTCCGGGCGACCCAACAGCAGGTCTTGGAATCACTTCAAGAACAGGGGTATACAACCCACGCCTTCCACGGAGGACACTCCAGTCAGGAAAAGGAAGACATCGTGGACCAGTTCCGGGAGGAAGGCGGGGTTCTCGTCTCGACGGACGCGATGAGTGAGGGGCGAAACCTCCAGTTCTGCAACATCATGGTGAATTACGACCTGCCGTGGAACCCGATGAGAGTCGAACAGCGCATCGGTCGGATTCACCGCATCGGCCAGAAGCGAGAGGTGTTCGTGTTCAACATGGCGCTTGAAGACACGATCGAGGAGTACGTGCTGGAGCGGCTGTATCACAAAATAGACCTGTTCCAACAGACCGTCGGAGAACTGAGCACGATCCTCACCCGGCTCGAAGACTCCAAGCAGGGATTCGAAGACGAAATCTTCGAACGGCTCGTCAACGCGGATTCCGAAGCGGATCTCGAAAACGACTTCGAAGCGATGGCAGTTGATCTCGAGGAACAGCAGGATCTCTCTGAGAAGGTAGAGAACTTCAACAGCGCTGTTTTCGAGAACTTCGACCTAGGTGCGACCGATGACTGATGCCACACTCCCTGTCACGCAGTCGAGACTAACTGTGTTCGCTCGAGAGTATTTGAAAACCATTGGCGCATCCGTCCACGAAGACGGATCTCGATGGCAGGTCAACCTCCCCGACCACGTCGATGTCGCGTTCGGCGACGGGAACGAGTTCGAGGTCGTCCTCGAAACCGGCTCCAGTAGCCATGGAGGACAGGATGAATTCGTTCTGGCCCCCGAGAGTGAATTCGCTCAACAGTTACTTGACGAAGCGATTTCGATATCTCCCGTCGGTCGGTTATCGGTTACCGACGAACTCTCAGGAGACGAGTACCAGTACCCTGACTGGGTCGTAGAAAGCGACCTCCAAGTTGTTGATGCTTCGTTCATGCCATATTACGACCGTGAGGCGGTGTTCGCAGTCGTGCAGATCGGCGTCGAAACGGTGAGCGAATACCAGACACAGTTCCTCGAAGCCGTCGCCATTGACGCTTCGTCACAGGAGGAATTGACCGGGATGGCCGAGACGGTCCTGCAATCCTTCTACGACCCCAAGGACGAGCCCGGAGGCAGCGATTGGGAAGACAACAGTACCGAGTCGGTCGGAACGGAAGTCTTCGAAGCAGCCGTCAGCGAGTGTCAGCAAACTGCGCTTGATAACGTTCGTGAGGCCATCGCCGATATCCGTGAGTCGGCCTCGCGTGCTGCCGATGCCGAGTTTGATGAGTACCGACAGCTACAGAATCAACAACTGAGCGACCTTCGAGATGAAATTGAGTCGGTAACGAACCGCCTTCAGAACGTCGCGGATGACGTCGATACCGCTACGTCCCACGAAGACAGGGTTGATGCCCTGCAAAAACGAGAAGAGCTCCAAGCGAAGCAAGAGGAACTCGAGCAGAAGCGAGCGGCCATCCTCGAGTCGAGACAACAGGGATTCGAAGACAAACGACGCGAGATCTATCAGCGGCATCAGCTCGAAATTCGGACGAAGCCAGTAGCAACTACACTGGTCTCGTACGAGCGTGGCGAAATCGAACTCCAACTGGCTGATTCCGAGCGGAACGAGACTATGCGAGCCCCCTACGCAGCAGGTGTTGGATATACAGATACTGTCACCTGTCCAAATTGCCATGCGACGCTCTCATCCGATAACTCTGTTGAGATGGGGCATACAGGAGTACAGTGTCAGCAGTGTAGATAGACTCGGTTATCGTTCATCCGAATAATTGGGAATACAACGCTCCCAACAGCCCAATAAGTTATTCACCGACCTGGGCCTCAAGAGCCTCAATTCGTTTCCGAAGATCGGCTAACTCGCCTTTGTCCTCGATATCGCCTTCCTCTACAGCACTGGTGAGACGGTCGTCATTACCCTCGCCATACAGGTACAGGTTCCGTCGGTCCTCATCGTCCACGACGCGGTTAAGCGTGCTCTGGGGCACGCGGTACTGGTTCGCTACCGAGTTCACCGACTCGTCGTTGAATAGAACCGCCTCAATCGCTAACTGCATCCGGATGTACTCGTCTGCTTGCACCCGGAGGTATCCAGCATCATCGGTCTCGAATCCGTACGGCGGCCGCCCCACCCATTTCCCCTCGTCTATGGCTTTACGAACGCCGCTCCGAACGCGCTCCCGTGTCATCTCCCTCTCGAACTCCATCATCCATGCCGAGAACTTCGACATGAGCTCGTCCCAGATGTCGTCTTCGCCGCCTCCATGCAGGTTCGGGAACATGTCGTTCAGCGTCTCGAGTGCGGTCCCGGTTTTCGCACAGGTTTCCATGAAGTCCGCCGCTGTGCTGAGACGGCGGGACAGCCGACTCATTTCCCACGTGACTACGCGGTCGATTTCACCCGCTTCGATATCTTGCCACAACTGTTGGAATTCTTCACGGTCGTCTTTCGTTCCGCCGGCGACATCGGCGTACGCTCGTGCGTCTCGAAACGCGGCTTCACCGAGATAGTCATGAATCTCTTCGACCTGTCGATCTGGATCCTGACTATCGGTCGAAACACGGGTGTAGTAGGCAGTTGTCATCGGGTAGTTCTGGATACGGAGGTGTGACTGAAAAAGAATCGAAGTTTTGGGTGACTGACCCAGAACAGTTGATTTTGGGATACACAACCAGGCGCTTCAGTATGGTTGTGTGTGCGCAATTTGAGACTTGAACGTATTCTAAAGGCATCTGTTGAATATCTTATTCAACTGAAACTTCGTCCGATCTTCGATTTCGCTGGTGCTCTTGAGAGTGGGGAATATAACGATCAGAACCAGCCTGGATCTGGACGATTACCAGCGGCTTCGATTCGCTTGATTCGTTGACTGCGTTCAAGTGCGTCGTCCGCTTCTGAGAGTACTGCAATTTCGTCGTAGACTCCATTTTGCTTGAGAAACTCCACACCTTCTGGAGTCACTGCCCAGTACGTGTCCGGCAGATCTGGGTCTCCACCGGCGACTGAGAGCGGGGTAACGAGGTTCTCTTCGTCAAGCGAATGTAGACTCTCACGGATTGTATTTTCCTCAACGTCCGTATTTCGGTAGTTCAATTCTTCAATAGAGAGAACTCCTGAATCGTGTGCGAGGATCTGCTGTAGGATATTGAGGTGAGACATAGTCATCGTGACTTGGGACTGCTGAGCTCGTATTCAAATTGGAGCTGTATCTCGAATTTGTATCCGTCGCCGAATAACCGAACCGTATGAAGATATTTATCGAGAGAAACCAGGCTGTCGTTCGGAAGCGAACATTGAGTAGGCACGATCATAGGCTATGGTAGTTTCCTGAGGAAAATAATGGCCCGGAGTTTGGAGTGTAGTAGACGGATCATAGCAATACAATTTGATTAGTTAAAAGGAAGGTGCGAATGTCAGAAAGCGGGTTTATTCCCCGCTTTTAGAGAGGCGTGTCATCCACTTCCTCTTCGTCGTCGTAGGCGTCCGTAACCCCACGCTCCCGTTCTTCTCGGTGCTCTTCCCAGCTGTCACGCCACTCCTGAGTTGCAGCGAGGCTCTCGGCTCCGTGTCGAGTGTGGCGTTTACGAATGCGCGCCAGAACGGGGGTGTTCATCGAATCGCCCGCGATGACTCCCTGTCCCGGCGTTAGCCCCGGGAGTTCGTCGAGCACGTCTTCACCCGCGCTCTCGACGGACTGCCGTATCGCCTGCTGATCGTTCGGATTCTGAATCTGCATAATGATCTGCGTGCCACACTGCGAAAGCACGTCAGCATCAAGCTTGGATGGTCGCTGTGAAATGATACCGACACCGAATCCGAACTTTCGACCCTCCGAAAGGATCGTTCTCAGGATACCGAGTGAACGTGCGCTTCCGTCAGGAGCGAATCGATGCCCTTCCTCTAGAAGCGTGAACAAGGGGAAATCGAGCCGATCGTCATCGCCGCGCATCGCCCGCTCGCGCGCCTCGTAGAGCTTCCGAAGGAGCGCGGCGGCGAGCATCTGCTGGTCCTCCTTGGAGAGCCGATTCAGCTTGAGTACGGTGACCTGCCCCGGTGCGACGAGATCAGTCAGGTCATCTCTGGCCGCACGCACGAATAGGTCACGACCGAGCGCGCGCTGGAGCCGCCACTCAAGTGCGCTCGCCGTACTACTGTCCTCGCCATCAACGCTGTAACACTCGGTGACGATGTCGTGGGCGCTGATGTCGTTGCTTTCCTCTTGGAGGTTCCGCCAGGCCTCGTGGAGCACGTACTTCATTTTGTCACTCGGGCCGTCGAGCAAGGCCAGCAGATCGCCGTAGTTGAGGTCGGGGATGGCGATGCTGATCTCGTCCGGTTGGACGATGTTGACCTCGGGCGTGTATCCGCCCTCGCTGAATACAGACGCATGGTCGTCTTTTCGCATATCCGGGAGCGTGTCGTACTCGCCGTGAGGGTCGAAGACCAGCATCGCAGCCCGCGACTGCGGGCGCATCATCTCCTCGATGACGACACTGGCGGTGTACGACTTCCCGCTCCCCGTGGACGCGAGGATGGCGAGATGAGTCGAGGAGAACGCGTCGATCGGGAGGAAGACGTTCGCGTCACCGGCCGGCCGGTTCAGCAGCCACCCGACGTGCGCGAGTCCGCTGTCGCTCTGCCAGTCCGCGTTCGGGAGTACGGCCTCAAGGAACTCGTCGTCCGCGAGGTGGACTCTCGCCCCCGGGTCGGGTAGCGAACGGGGGTTCGTGAACGTCTCCAAGTCCTCATCGAAGTAACCGACTGTCCGGGCAGTGACGCGGTCGATCTCGATATCTCCGCTCGGGACCCCGAGTGCCCCCGCAATTTCGCTCAGTTCGACGGCGGGGTCCGCGAGGAAGTCACCCGGTAGACCACGCGCCTGTTCGGTGTTCGTGACGCGCGCGAGGACGTCACGCTGTTCGCCTTCAACGACAGTGTCGTAGACGACAAACTCGCCCGTCCGAACATCGATATCGTTCGGAACGATGAACTGGAACTCGTCGGCCGAGTCTCCGGGCTTCTCGACCGTTCCGACGACCATCTCCGACGCAGCGGCGACATTGCGGCTCGTCGGGGGCGAGGGCACTTCGTCGCTCATCGTACGACCCCCCGATCCGACTTCGCTTCCCACCGGACCTTCTGCTCGATGACGTCCAGCATATTTTCGTCCGCCGGCGTGTCGTTGCGGAGGCGTTCGATCAGCGAGAGGGTTACTTCGGAACCAAAGCGGTCAGCGGTAGAGATGAGTCGGTCGTAGTACTGCACCTGGAGCGTACCGTCAGAGAAGTGGAACTGCCGGAACCCATCAGTCGAGAGTTTGGACACTGGATCGTCGATGTCAAGCGTCCATCGGGGCATCTCTTGTTCGATGTCAGCGAGGTCGTAGCCGTCCGAATCAGAGTGAGGAGACAACCGAGCGAACCCGAGGAATGCGACGCCGAGAAGCGTCCGCTTCTCATCGACGTAACCGGGGACGAACATCTCTTGGTCGGGGTTCGAGAGGCGGGGCCCGTCGCGTCCTTGGTCTGGATCAACGAGCTGAGAGTCGTACACGACGCCAACGAGGCCATACTCGTCGCCTCTGACCGTCGTTGTGGCGTAGACCGGTTGGCCGAATTCGTAGTCCTGTTTCTCCGGTGGTCGTTCTCGTTCGCGTTCCCGGTACACTTCGACGACATAGTCCATCTGTGAACGCGACTGCGCGACTGTTCCGAGCGTGAGGTCGCTCTCCGTGAGCGCGGGTCCGTCTGCGATTGAATCGTTCTGTGTCATGGTAATGAGTTTCGGGTGAAATGGTCGGGCTGTCTGTTCATCGTCGGCGTCGTTCTTTGCTCAGGTTCTTAGCGTTCCATTCGATAGGTAGGCCTTCCTCCTCGGCGAAGTTCTGGACGAGCGCTAGGAACCGTCGTTTCGCTTCAGTATCGAGGACGGCGTTCGCGTCCGCTTGTTGGACGATTTCGGGGTACCCTCGACCGACGCCTGCTTCCGCGCGCACGATGTCGAACACGTAATCAACGAGCCCCGTGCGGAGAACCCATCCCGGGAACTCGAGGTAATCCATCGCGTCACCGTCCGGGATGTCGAGGTAGCCGAACAAGACGTCGGTAGCGAACTCGTACTCCTCACCGCGATACTCGGCCTCCATAGCGTCGATCGTCCCGTCCTGCCGGTGGGTGAAAACCTGCGAGCGGTCTCCCCAGTGTTGCGTGAAGCCCTCGAGGATGCGGGAGTCCGGGACGAACGGCTCGTCCCCGAGCCGGCTCCGGTACGTTCTGCGGAGCAGTTTCGCAATGTTCGTCCGACTGCTGCCGGCCGAATAGCCCACGACTGGGACCCCATGATGCTCGCTCGCGGCGAGGACACGGGACATGGTCTGTCGGTAGTAGTCGTCGCGCACCTCCGGCGAGTAGGTGTTAGCGAAGGTGGGAACGAGCGGACCGTCGTAAATGACCACCGGCGGCGGATCGAGATCGGCGAACTCCTCTATACAGGCGATGACAGTCTCTCCCTCGTCGCGGTAGCGTTCGTGGCCGGGCGCCCGTCCGTCGGTGTACCGGACGCCGTCTTCCTCCTCCGATTCCTGAGTGACTGCGTGGGGGCCGAGGATTCTGGTATTGAGGCCCTCGTCGTAATCCCCATCTTTGTGATGGTGGTTGGCGTTCCACGCGACTTGGACAAGTCCGAGGGGAACTGTGAACTCGTCTGTCGGGCCGAGCTCCGACCCGTCTGCGGCGATTGTCGTCACGCCCTCTAAGATGTCCTTCGCGTATCCGTTCACCGCTTCGTGGTTATCCCAAGAGGCGGACTCCTCGAACGGTATGACCGGTGAGCTGTTCTCGTCCCACTCCTCGGTCGGCAGTGCGCCTGGATATCGATCCGGACCCAGTTCACGCCGGAGTGGGTTTGTGTCGTACTCAGCGAGGGCGTCGCGTAAGGCCCGCCGGTACCGCTCGACTGTCTCTTCATCGTCTTCGGCGAACTCTCGAATTTCCGTGGCGTGATCGCGGAGATCATCGAGAACCGCTTCGGGGTGAAATGGCATTACTCCGACACCACCCGCGTCACCTCCCGGTCTTCGTCCTTTTCGAGTTCGATCGTCCGCTCAGTCATCGACTCGAACGTCCGGTCGTGACTGACGACCATAAGCTGGTTGAGCTGATCGAGATCGTCCAGTTGGTTCACGAGATTCTGCTTCTTCTGTTGGTCGAGGTTGGCGGTCGGCTCGTCGAGGAACGCTACACCGACGGAGGCTAACTGTTCGAGGATAGCGAGCCGGACGGACAGGGCCGCAGCCATCTTCTCTCCACCGGAGAGTGTGTCGAAGGGCTTGTTCTGGCCGCGGACGCGAACACGCAGGTTGTACGTCTTGTCCCAGACGAGCGTCTCCGTCGGGTTCCCGCGGAGCTGCTGGAAGATGGCGTTCGCGCGGTCACCGATCTCGCTGGTGATGAGGTCGCGCAGGTCTTCGGCACCCTGTTGGAGGCTGTTCCGCGCCCAGCGAGCGAACTCCTGATCGCGCTCTAACTCGGTGACTTCGTCTTCGAGGTCCTGCTTGCGCTCCTGTTTATCTTTGAGTTCGTCAAGTTCTTTCTTAGCGTCCTTCAGGTCGGACTGCGCACTTTCGAGCTTCCCATTTACTCCACCTCTTTCTTCTCTCAGCCCCTCAAGCTCTTCCTGGACTTCGTTGAGCCGTTCAGCGTCGAACTCGTCCTGAAGCGAGTCAACGCGATCCTCGACGCCATCGCGTTCCGATTTCAGCTCCTCCAACTCCTCCTGTTTGTCTTCGACTTCCTGCCGTCGGTCGGGGAGCTTCGCTGCTTCGTCCTCGTTTTTGACGTAATTCGTGTGGGCGTCCTCGGTTTCATCGATAACGTCCTTTAGACGGTCGATTTCGTCATCGAGCCCCTCGTACTCCGCGAGTTCTTCCTGAATCTCGCGGTACTCGACTCGTTTCTTACCCAGTTCGTTCCGAGTGTCACGGAGTTCCTCTGGGACGTCGTCCGCGCTTTCGACCGTGGCCCTCGCCGTATGGTAGTCATCGACGACTCCTTCGAGGTCATCCAGTTCTGCTCGCTTCTCCGGCAGTGCTGCGACTTCATCCTCAAGTTCTTCTTGCTCGTCTCGGAGCTGTCGTTTCTCCTCACGGAGATCATCAATCGCTCCTTCGACATCGTCGAGTTTGTCTTCCAACCGCGGGATTTGTTCGACCACATCCTTGGCGGCCTGGGCGGACTCGATTTTGTCCTCTATCTGCTCGATTTCGTCCTCTACGTCGGGGAATTCTTCCTCGGAGATTTCCTCGATACGCCCCTCGTTTCGCTCGATAACCTTCTCGCGGTGATCAGGAGTGACCGGCCGGTCACACGTCGGGCAGGACACTTCCGACACCTCCTCCAAGTCGAGTTCCCGGAGTTCCTGGTTCTGATCGCGGAGATCGTTCTTTTCGTTCTTCAGTGTCTGCTTATGAGCGAGGAGCTCTTGCCGTTCCTCCTGAAGGTCAGACAGTTGTTCGGCTTCCTCGCGCTGCGCCTCCGCGTCTTCTATCTCCGCTTCGATCCCGTCGGCTTCCTCGTCTAATTCCTCTATCTCGTCGTCGATATCCTCGACCCGCTCTTCGATCTCCTCGATACGCTCCTCGTCGTCATCGAGGTCACTGATCCGCTCCTCAAGCGATTCGTACCGCTCTTTCTTTGGTTCCAATTCCTCGACCGTCTCCCGTGCCTCCCGTGCTTCTCGTAAGTCCCCCTTGTGGCGACTGATCTGGTCTTTCAAACGGTCGATCTGGCTCCCGACATCGGAACGCTGATCCTTTAGCTGGTTGCGCTCGTCACGTTCCTCCTCGAGTTCGTCGAGTCGGTCCTGTGCGTCCTCGTAGCGCGTATAGTCCTCCTCGACATCCTCAATGATCTCCTTCGCTCTTTTCGCGTCCTCAAGCCGTTCCTCCGCATTTTCGAGAGCATCCCGGTGCGCGGGGATTTTTGTCTCTTCGAGGGATTCCAGATCCTGCTTGGCGTCTCGGAGCCTCTGGTTCAGGTCTTCTAATTCCTCTTCTTCCTCATCGAGTTCTTCGATCTCTTCGTTGAGCGACTGGAGTTCCTGCTCCAGTTCTTCGACGGCCTCCTCTTGTTCCTCTACATCGGCCTGCACTTCGGGGAGATCTTCCAGCTTTGCCTCGAGTCGCGTTATTTTCTCTTCAAGTTCGTCGATGTCGTCCTCGAACTCCTCTTCCAATCCACTCAGCGACTTGTATGCCTCTCGGTACCGTTCGATGTCGAAGAGCGGGTCGAACGTATCGATCCGTTCGGTTTCCGTCTTCGTGAAGTCTGAGAGGAAGTCCGTCTGCGGCACGCCCACGCTTCGCTCCCACGCTTCGGACAGGTCGTCTGGATTGTCGATCCCGAGCTGGTTGCAGATCCAGTCCTTGACGTCGCTGTTGGTATCTAGCCCGAGATTGTCGCCGTTCTCGTCCAGTACGTCGTACTTCGACCGACCTGCCCAGCGTCGGACTGTATATGTCTCCCCGGTGACCCGGTTAGTGAACGTAACCTCGACATGTCCGGAACTCTCGCCGTCGCGGATCAACCGCTTCTGATTTCGGAAGGGGTGAGTATCGAAGAGGGCGTAGCCAACTGCCTCCTGAATGGTACTCTTCCCCGAGCCATTGTCGCCGAGAATCGCCGTCACTCCGTTCCCCAACTCTATCGTCGTCTCCTCGCCGTAGCTCTTGAATTTCTCCAACGTGACTTGGTCGATAGCGATGCTCATTCAGAGTTCACCCCGTTCGCCGCTCCGTCTGCTTCTCCCTGCTCGTCTCTCGCTCCCGGCCCTTCTGGGAAGAGTTCCCGACGCCGCTGCCTGAGGTAATCCGCAATTTCTCCGACGCTCTGTTCGTCCTCGTTGACCAACCCCTCCACCTGATCTAACGTCTCTGCGACAGCCTCTGCCTCGGCGCTGTATCTGGACTCCCCGGCAATAGTCGTGAACACGCGCTCCTGGAGAGCGTCCGTGTTGACGGTCCCGTCCGGATTGAACGCCTCGTCGCGTTCCAGGTCGCCGAGCAGTTCCTGAACCGCCTTCCGCTCCGTGTGATTCGTCGGTTGAACGTACAGTGCGTCGAGTTCCTCTTCGGCGAGGCCGGTAAGGACCTCAACGTCGAATGTGGTGTGGTCGAGCAGGAGCGTGCCTTCGAAGCGAACATTGACTATCGGCTCCCGGCGGTTCCCCCGACCGTCGAGGTGAATCTCGCGTTTACAGACCTCCTCAACTTCCGGCCGTGCGTTTTCCAGTTCGGTCTCGAAGTCAGCGCGGAGATCTTCGAAGGTGCGATACCCTGAAACGTCGAAGTTTAGCGTGTGGTAGGGGCGGCGCTTGGAGAGGTGGTGTTCGGCGGCGCCAGAATCCGTCTCGTAAATGTAGTACCCGTGGCTGTCATCCCAGCGCCCTTCTTGGATGTCGAAGGCTTCGAGGCTGCCCGGGTTACGGGCCATCCTCCCGCTCTCGAATCGTTTGTGGATGTGGCCGAGAGCGATGTAATCGATGAGATCCTCAATGTCCGTAAGGGCCGCGCGCGCGACGTTCGCGCCCAGGTCTGGGACCGCGTCGTCAACGCCGAAATGAGCGAGGAGAATCGTCTTGTCCGGCTCTCCTTCACTATGGTTTACGGCCTGGATGCCCTCCGCGACGTTGGGAAGGTCTCGTTCGATGTACGCGCCTCGATACTGAAGCCCGAAACAGCGGATAAGCTCGTCGTCACGTTCGAGGTCTACGTAGCCACCCCCACCCTGCCGCGGATCGGCCGCGTCGGTTGGCGCGAAGGTCGCTCGGTCGCCGGATAGGTCCGCTGATAGAAGTGTTAGCAAGCCTTTGTTGTTCAGATACTCCAGCCACGTTAGATCTCGCCGGCGGCTCATATTTTCCTCGTGATTCCCGGGCGAGACGATGACGGGCTGTTGAACGTCCTCTAGCAGTTCTTCGGCTTTCTGGAGCGTCTGCGGACGAATATCCCGAGAGTCGAACAGGTCGCCGGGGATGAGAATGGCATCGGTATCTTGCTCGTGGGCCTGCGACAGAAAATGCTGGAAGCTGAGGCCGGCGTCGGTCTCCCGTTGCTTGAGTCCGTACTGTCGGCGACCGAGGTGGATGTCAGCTGCGTGTGCTAAACGCATTATTTCAGACCCCACCGGTAGTTACCGCCACGATGCTCAAACTCAGATCTACTACTGATACAGTCTGCCGCATGTATCCGATAATTATGTCGTATTCTACAGGAGTGTTAAAGGTAGTCACGGCGGAGTGAAAGTAGTGACTCAGTCGGGTGGCTGCTAGTGAATCCCAACCATTATACCTGCCCGCTGCAATCTAAATCCTAGCGAATCGCGTGATGGCGGCGACCCCCATTCGGAATTCGAATGAAATGTTGCGCGGAAATAGCGTCTTCTTTAAAAGAGACGCTACGCTGTACTGCGAATGTGGATCGTTCGGAAAACGAATGGGCGCTGCAGGATTTGAACCCGCGACAACTTGGTCCGAAGCCAAGCACTCTGTCCAAACTGAGCTAAGCGCCCTCGTTTCTGAATACCGACGTGCGGCGGTTTAAACCCACGGATTCGGGGCGGAGCCGCCGACTACCGCTTTTCTCGCTGTTCGACCTTGTTCAGTTCGATGAGGAGGCGGAACACGGCCTTCACCAGATTCGAGTCGACGTCGAACTGCTCGGCGTTCCGGCCGGCGCGTTCCATTACGCGCTCTTCTTGCCCTTCGTCGGTCGTCGGGAGGCCGCGATCGGCCTTGACCTGTGCGACCGAGTCGGCGACGTAGGTCCGCCGGGCGATCAGCTCGACGATCTCGCGGTCGATGTCTTCGATCTCGGCGCGGAGTTCGTCGAGCGACATCTCCTCGGTCTCGACGGCCAGTTCCATCTCGGTTCGCTCGGGGCTGCTGTCTCGATTCCGGTCTCGGTCTCGGTCTTGGTCTCGGCTCATACCAGTCGTGCTCCGTCGTTCCGCGTCGTGGTTCGCCAGGTCCGGCCGCTCCGCCGGTCCCAGCGGTCCTGTACCGCGTCCAGTCCGTCCGCGTCGCCGACGGCGACGACGCTCGGGCCGGTGCCCGACAGCGACACGCCGGCGACGTGGGGCATCGCCTCGACGGCCGGATCGGGCGAGAAGCCGAGCGCCGCCGAGAAGGCGAGGCCGTTGACCGTCATCGCGTCGGCGTAGCGACCGTCGAGCGCGAGGTCGGCGACCAGTTCCGCCATCGGCGCGACGTTCGCACACCGCTCGACGTCGGCGTCGGCGGTGTAGGCGCGCTCGGCCGGCGTCCAGACGAGGACCTCCCAGTCGACCTCGTCGCGGGCGAGCAGTTCGTCGGCGTCGTTGTCGGTGATGGTGACGCCGCCGAGCATCGAGGCCGAGGCGTCGTCGAACGCGCCGGTGACGGTGACGCCGACGTCGCGGGCGGCCTCGACGCCGAGGCGACACGCCTCGATGGGGTCCGGGTCCGCGCCCAGGGCGTCCGCGGTCGCCAGAACGGTGGCGTTGGCCGCGGCGCTCGAACTCTTGAGGCCGGCGGCCATCGGGACGTCGCTCTCGGTTCGGACCGTCCCGCCGGAGACGTCCCCGCTCCCGCCGCCGTAGGTCTCGATCGCGCGTTCGACACAGCGTTCGATCAGCCGGGTGTCGGCCTCCGGGTCCTCGGCGACTTCGCCCTCGACGGCGCCCGAGTCGTCGAGGTCGACCGAGGCGGTCGTCTCGGCGTCGATAGCGAACGCCGAGCCGGTACCCGTCGAGAGGGCGTTCAGCACCGTTCCCGCCCCGAGGGCGACTGCGCGGCCGTGCATACAGGAGTGCTCTCGAGCGGCGTGAAAGGTGTAGCGATCGACGATGAGGGATCGGTGCGGGCGCGGGGCACCTACGCGTCGGCGCATTCGCGGCGGACGAGTCCGAGCACGCGCCAGGTCACGATCGTCTCGCCGTCGGGAGCGCGTCCCGTCACGTCGCCGGGACGCGTCACCGCGCTCTCGACAGCCGGCGAGGTCCGCTGGCGGCACCCGGTCGGGAGCGCTGTCTCTCAGGTCGTTCCGGTCGGCGACCGGGTGTTCGTCGGAACCGACGACCTCGACTACGGCGACCGAAGCGGCGCCGCGGGTCGGGTCGTCGCGCTCGAATAGGGCCGGCCCCGGTCTTCCTCGCAGATCGGTCATCGCGTCCCTTTTGAGCGCGCCGACCGAATCGCGAGGTATGAGCGCCCGAAACGACGTCCCGCCGGACACCGTCGGCGTCGACCTCCTCGACCACGGCGTCGAGGTGGAGTACACCGACGGCCGCACGACGCTGTACCGGGGCGTCCCAGAGCCCGTCACCGACACCCTCACCACGCCCCCGAAGAAGGAGACCCACGTCCTCGTCACGGACCCGACCGAGTCCGAGGGCGTGATGCTCTACGTGAACGACCTCAAGACCCACGACGACGTCCTCGACTCGACCGGCGTCGGCCGGGTCATCCTCGACGAGGGCGAAGAAGAGGAGATCTTCCCGGGAGTCACCGTCCGCCGCCTCGGCGGGATGCGAAACGAGATCGAGGCCAACCCCGCGGTCGCCCGCGGTCGCGTGTTCGTGTTCGTCGAGGACGACTGGAGCGAGTCCTCCTACGAGTTCGTCGCGGAGGACGCAGTAGACGACACCGAGGCCGACGCGAACGAGGCCTGACGATGGCGCTCAGAAAGGCCTGGAACTCGCTGGACAGGAGCACGGTCGGGAGCGTCCCCGACGCCTACGGGCTCGTCGAGTTCGGCGACGGGGAGGGAACCGTCGTCCGGGCGGAGGCGGGCTTTCTCCCGGATCTGCTCCGCGAGGAACTGGCCTACGGCGACGCCGAGCAGGTGCGCTGGGAGCGCGCGCAGTCGAAGGACCACGCCGAGCGGTTGCTGGACGAGCGGTAGCGAGAGAGAGAAAGACGGCGAATGGGGCGCGACTCAGTGGCCGTGGCCGTCCCCGTCTTCGTCTTCGTGGCCCTCGGGGTGCGTCGGCGTCCCCGAGAGATTCTCGCCTTCGAAGCGCTTCGCGCGGAGGTACCGCGCCCGGTAGCGGTTCGCGCCCTCGTAGACGTCGGCCTCGCGGATCTCGTCGACGCGGCCGTCCGCGACGGCGTCGATGATCGCTTCGACCTGCTCCTTCTCCGAGGGGGTGAGCTCGAACTCGTACGTTCTGGACTCTTCCTCTTCGAGCTTCGTCCACTTGCGCGCGGCGGCGACGACGAGGGAACACGGCTCCCGGCACGGGAACGCGCCCGCGCCGCCGTCGGCCGCCAGCTCGTCGCCCGCCTCGTACTGCCACTCGCGGCGCTTCAGACACTGGGAGTCCACACAGCAGGCCTCGGCGATCCACTCGACGCCCTCCCGGGGGAGCTCCTCGATGACGTCGTAGATGCCGGTCTGGCGCTCGGCGGTCTCGCGCCAGTGGGTGACGTCGAGTTCGCCCTCGCGTTCGAGGTTCCAGTTGGGGATCGACGCGGGATAGAGGATATCGAGCGTCTCGACGGCGTCGCGGCCGTCCAGTTCGGGGAACACCCACCCCGAGACGAGCGAGGGCGCGCTCTTGAGCGGGCGGTAACGTCCCCGGTCGTCGTAGGTGGCGAGCTCCCGCGCGTCGAGGGGGTCGTCGCGGACGTCGAGTTCGTCGGGGTCGCGCCCCTCGTCGTCGGCGTGGCGGATCTCGTAGGCGCGGCGGTCGTCCTCGCCGAGCGTCGCGGTGACGACGATCTCGCCCCACTCGGTCTCCATTCCGTCCCGGAGCGCGTCGTACCGCTCGGGGACGGGATGTTCGTGGGCGGCCTCCGCGTGGCGGAGGAACGCGCGCCGGTGGCGGCCGCGGTCGCCGACCGCGACCGCCCAGTAGTGCCAGTTCGTCACGTACGGTGCGACGCCTTCGGAACGAGCGACTTCGCGGAACGCCGACTCCGAGAGGCCGTCGTGACGGACTTCGTCGTCGCCGTTTACGTCTTCGATCGCGAGCGCGTAGCCGTCGTCCGTCGCCTCGACGTGGAGTCCGTCGAGGGCGACCGCGCCGCCGCTTTCGACCGCGTCGAGGAGCGCATCGAGCTGTTCGTCCCGCACGTCAGTCACCCGCCGCCTGCGTCTCGGTGTCTGTCTCGGCCTCGGCCTCGCGGGTCGCCTCGCGCACGGTCGCGATGGCCTCCCCGATGTCGGCGCCGGCGTCGGCGGCGCGTTCGAGGATCACGTCGGCCATCAGGCCCTCGGTCCCGACCGCGCCGGCGTACCAGATCCGGTGGCCGTCGACCTCCGCGGGCACGTCGTAGCCCGTCCGGTAGTCGTCTGTGAGCCCCATATCCTCGGGGATGTCCTCCTGGGTGTGGAAGCCGTCGGCGATGAAAAGCGGCACGACGACGACGTCCTCGCTCTCGAAGTACTCCGTCACGTCGTCGACCTCCGGCTCCTCGTCCATGTAGAGCGCCTGCACCTCGTCGAAGCGGTCCGTCTTGCGGACGCGCTCGGCGTGGTACTCGATCGCCTTCGCGGAGTTCTCGTTGCGCTCGGTCCCGTGGCCGACGACCGCGAGGCCGAACCCCTCCCCGACGTCGGGATCGCCGGTCACCGTCTCGGCGCGGCGGACCAGGACGTCCGTCATCGCCTCGTGGGTGCCGACCGGGCCGCAGTAGTGGACGGTCTGGCCGGTGTCCGTGGCGGTCAGCGTGGCGGTGTCGGCGCTGAGGCCGTCGGAGTCCCACTCGGAGACGTCCCAGCCCGACAGCCGGAGCTCCCGCGGGATCACCTGCTCGGTGAAGTACCCCTCGCTGATAAAAAGCGGGACGACGTACGCCTCGTCGGACTCCACGGTCCGGAGGACCTCCCTGAGAGAGGGTTCCTCCTTCCAGAAGCCCGTCTTCACCTCGTCGAACGCGCCCGTTTCGCGGATGGTGTCCGCGTGGTGGTGCGTCGGCGCCGACGAGTCGGGGTTGAGGTGCGACCCGTGCGCGACGATGACCAGCGCTTGCATAGGGGAAACTGAGAGCGGAACGCCCTTAGTGACTTCGGGTTCCGCGAACGAATGTTTCGATTTCCGAAGGCGGACCTCGCGCTCGCGAAAAGGATCCCCGAGACTTTTGGTTCCGACCGCCGAGCAACGGGATATGTCACTGGCCGCCGAGACGCGGGCCGCCGTGCGCGCCCGCCCGTGGCTCCTCCGGGCGCTCCGCGCGGGCGCGGTGAACTACGCCGCCGCCGCGGAGACCCTGGACGTCGACGGCGACACGGACTCGATCGCGACCGCGCTCCGACGGTTCGAAGCCGATCTCGACCCGCTGGACGAGGGGAGCCGCGAGGCCACGGTCCGGATGCGGAGCGGCGTCGGCCTCGCGGGCGTCGACGTGCTCACCGGCGAGAGCGCCGCCGACTCGGGCGCCGAAACCGACGACGCCGACGTCCTGCTCGCGGTCGGCGAGGAGGCGATCGTCACCACCGACGAGAGCCTGACGGCGATCCTCGCCGAGGGCGACGTCGACACCGCGGCGCTTTCGGCCGTCGTCGACCGCCTCCGGGCGGAGAACGTCGTCGTCGACGCCGCGGGGCTCGCGGGCGGGACGCTCGTGGTGGTCGTCCCGCGGAGCGACGGCGCGAACGCGCTCCGCCACGTCGAATCCGCGCTGGAGTCGGTGCCGGCGTAGCGCGTCGTACTCCCGGCGGATCCATACTCCGGCGGAGCGGGCCGAACGGCCTCACCCGTCGAGATCGACGTCGAGATCCAGCTTTTCGACCGACTCGCGGACGACCGCGGCCGAGTCGTCGAGGGCCTGTCGCTCGTTCCCCGAGAGATCGAACTCCAGGACCTCGCGGACGCCGCCGCGGTTGACGACGCACGGGAGGCTCACGTACACGCCGTCGAGGCCGTGCTGGCCGTCGACGAGCGTCGAGACGGTGAGGATGGCGTCGTCGTCGCCGAGGATCCGCTCTACGGTCGCCGTCACCGAGCGCGCGACGCCGTAGTTGGTCCGGCCCTTGCGCTCGATGATCTCGTAGGCCGCGTTCCGGACCTCCGTCTCGACGCGCGCTCTGAGGTCGGCCACGTCGCCGACGCCGTGGAGGTCGCAGTAGGTCTCCAGCGGGACGCCGCCGAGGTTCGCCGAACTCCAGACCAGCACCTCGCTGTCGCCGTGCTCGCCGATCACGTAGGCGTGGACGTTCCCCGGCGCGATGTCGAACTCGCGGCTCAGCGCGTGGCGGAACCGCGCGGTGTCGAGGACGGTCCCCGACCCGATCACGCGCTCGGCCGGGAGGTCCGAGACCGCCCAGGCCACCTGCGAGAGCACGTCGACGGGGTTCGTCACCACGAGGACGACGGCGTCGTCGTCCATCCCCGCGGTCACTTTCGGGATCAGCTCCGCGAAGATCTCCGCGTTGCGCTCCAACAGCTCCAGTCGCGTCTCGCCGGCCTCCTGGCTCGCGCCCGCGGTGACGACCACGACGTCGGCGTCCCAGCAGTCCTCGTAGTCGCCGGTCCGGACTCGTACGGGGGAGGTGAAGAACGCGCCGTGGTCGAGGTCCATCGCCTCGCCCTCGGCGCGCTCCTCGTCGACGTCGACGAGGACGATCTCGCCGACCAGGCCGCTGTCCATCAGCGCGAAGGCCGTGCTCGACCCGACCGCGCCCGCTCCGCCGACGACGGCGACCGTTCCGGTTCCACGGCTCCCTGACATACCAGATAATTACTTCCGTATCGAGTAATCTTTTGTGGCACCAGCGCGCCGCGGCGTCCACAGAGCGAGCGCCCGCAGGGTGCCGCGTCGCGCGTTCCGACGGCTTGAAAAACGCGTCTGCAGTAAGAACCGTTAATGACGCTGTCCGTGACCAACACCCTGACGGGCGAGCGCGAGGAGTTCGAGCCGCGGAACGACGACGAGGTCCTGCTGTACGTCTGCGGGCTGACGGTCTCGGACGACGCGCACCTGGGCCACGCCCGGCTGTGGGCGCACGCGGACGTGATGCACCGCTGGCTGGAGCACGAGGGCTACGACGTCCGGCACGTCGAGAACTTCACCGACGTCAACGAGAAGATCGTCGCGCGGATCGGCGAGGAGTACGGGGAGAGCGAGCCCGAGGTCGCAGAGCACTTCACCTCACACGTCATCCGCGACATGCGCGGGCTGAACCTCAAGCGGGCGGAGGTCTATCCCCGCGTCTCCGAGCACGTCCCCGAGATCATCGACCTCGTGGAGACGCTCGTCGAGAAGGGCTACGCCTACGAGTCGAACGGCTCGGTCTACTTCGACGTGACCGCCTTCGAGGAGTACGGGAAGCTCTCGAATCAGCGGCTCGACGAGATCGAGACCCAGGGCCCCGAAGACGAGCGCTCCGAGAAGCGCCACCCCGCGGACTTCGCGCTCTGGAAGGCCGGCGCCGTCGACCCGGAAGACGTCAAAGCGCACCGCGATCCCGACCTCGACCCGATCGAGGAAGCCCGCGGCGAGACCTGGGAGTCGCCGTGGGGCGAGGGGCGGCCCGGCTGGCACATCGAGTGCTCGGCGATGTCGATGACGCATCTGGACGACACCATCGACATCCACGTCGGCGGCCGCGACCTGGTCTTCCCGCACCACGAGAACGAGGTCGCCCAGAGCGAGGCCGCGACGGGCCAGCAGTTCGCGCGCTACTGGCTCCACGTCGGCCTGCTCCAGACCGCCGGCGACAAGATGTCCTCCAGCCTGGGGAACTTCCTCACCGTCGACGACGCCCTCGACCGGTACGGCGTCGACGTCGTCCGGACGTTCTACTGCTCGACCGGCTACCGCGGCGAACAGACCTTCGGCGAGGCCGAGATGAATGAGGCCGAAGAGCGCTGGGAGCGGCTCGAACGCGCCTACGAGACCGCCGTCGCGGCCGCCGACAGCACCGACGCGTACGCGAAGGTCGAAGACGAGTCGTTCCGCGACGCCGTCGCGGCGACCCGCGAGGACTTCCGCGCGGCGATGAACGACGACTTCAACGTCCGCGAGGCGATGGCCGCGCTGCTCGAGCTCGCGACGGCGGTGAACCGCCACGTCGACGAGCGCGAGGCGTACGACTTCTGGGCGCTCCGGGAGGCGACGGAGGCCTTCGAGGACCTCGGCGGCGACGTGTTCGGGCTCTCGCTCGGCGAGTCGGGCGACGGCGAGGGCACCGTCACGCTCGCCGAGGAGCTGGTCGAGCTCGTTCTCGACGTCCGCGAGGCCGAGCGCGAGGCCGGCAACTACGAGCGCGCGGACGAACTCCGCGACGAACTCACCGCGCTCGGGGTCGAGATCCAGGACAGCGACGACGGACCGACGTACCGCTTCGAGTAGCCCCGGAGTCGCCGCCGGGGCCTACGCCATCGTGAACAGGTCCGAGTCGTCCGGGATCTCGAACAGCCCCAGTCGGACGCCAGCGTCGAGCCAGCCGTAGCCGTAGGAGAAGGCCGCCAGCGCGTTCACCGGGTCGTCGTTCTCGCGGAAGTGTCGCCCGTCTTCGAGATACGACAGCGCCATCTCCCGCACCTCTCCGGCGGCCTCGCCGAGGGGCGTCGACTTGGGGACGGCGACCTCGGCCGCCGCGAGCGCGTCGGCGAACATCTCCTCGTAGCGGTCCGTCTTCTCGTCAAAGTCCGCGGGCATATCGGTAGGCTCCGACGCCCGAGTACGTATGCCTCACGACGGCGACCCGGCCCCGGCCGCGAGCGCTCGCGAGCGGAACGAACGTTTATGATGGTGTTGGTGCTTGTTGTGGACGGTTTGGTTGATCTACTCGGTGGCGCCGTCGTCGTCTCGGCGTTCGCGGCGGGCGCCGGCACGCTCGGGCTGATGTGGTATCTGCGGCAGTACCGCGAGACGGTCAGCGCCACGTGGTTCATCGCCACGCTGGGCGTGCAGGCCCTCATCGCCTTCGCCTACGGGCTCGGCCTCCTCGTGTTCGACCCGGCGCTCCGCGCGCACGCCGAGGCCGTCGTGTGGGTCGGACTGGCGTGGCTCGGACCGCTGTTCCTGGGGTTCGCCCTGAGCTACACGGGCCGCCGGGACCTGTTCCGCTCGCGGCGCTTCCGGACCCTGTTCGCCGTCCCAGCGGTCGGCAGCCTCCTGGCGCTCACCCACCCGCTGCACGGACTGCTGTGGCAGGAGTTCCGGATTACGCCGCTGTTCGGGCTCGCGACGGTGCGCTACGAGATCCAGCCGCTCGGGTTCGCCGTCGCGGCCATCGCGCTCGCCGCCGCAGCCGTGGCCGTGTTGCTGTTGGTCGAGACGATCGTCGCGTACGGGCCGCTGTACCGCCGCGAGGCGATCGCCGTCGCTGTCAGCACGCTCCCGCCCGCCGCGGCGTTCGTCGTGTGGCTCGCCGGCGTCGGTCCCTGGCCCGAACTCAACCTCGGCGTGGCGATGCTGGTCCCGCACGTGCTCTTCGACGCGTACGCCTTCGTCGGCACCCACATGTTCGAGACGAACCCGACGACCCAGCGGGCCGCCGCCCGGAGCGCGCTCGACGACCTCGACAATCCGCTGTTCGTCGTCGACGCGGACGGGCGGGTGGTGAAGCGCAACGACCGCGCCGAGTCGCTGTTCGACGCCGAGACACCGCCCCGACAGCCGATCGCGCTCGACCGCCTCGTCGGGGTCGACCTCGCGACGCTCCTGGAGGCGGGCGAGATCGAGGTCGACCGGGAGGGCGGCCGGGTGTTCTCCGTCTCCTACACCCCGCTTACCGACTCGGCCGACACCGAGGTCGGGGGGCTCGTGGTCCTGTACGACATCTCGACCGAACGCCGACAGAATCAGCAGCTCGACGTCCTCAACCGCATCCTGCGGCACAACCTCCGCAACGAACTGACGGTCATCTTGGGGCGGGCCCAGCTCATCGAGTCGGCCGCGACGGACTCCGATCTCGGGTCCCAGGCCGGCACGATCCGGAAGGCCGGCGAACGGCTGCGGTCCATCTCCGAGAAGGCGCGCGACTTTTCCCGCGTCGCCGACCGGGAACCGCGGTGGGTCGAGACGGACCTCGCGTCGCTCGTCGCGTCCGTGGTCCACGAGGCCCGGGAGGCCCACCCGGAGGCCGAAGTCGACGTCGAGGTCGACGTCGGGGCCGAGGAGTCGCCGTCCAGCGTCCGCGTCGATCCCGACCTGCTGTCGCTGGCCCTCTCGAATCTCGTGGACAACGCGATCGTCCACGCCGTCGACGAACCGACGGTGAGGATCCGCGTCTCCGACCTGGCCGCGAGCGGTCGGGAGCGCGAGATCGAAAGCGGCCCTGAGGGAGGGAATGACCCCGAACGCGGCGGAATACGCATCGCGGTCAGCGACGACAATCCGGAGATCGAGGCGGCCGAACTCGCGCCGATCCGGAGTGGCGACGAGACCGACCTCCAACACGGCAGCGGCATCGGCCTCTGGATCGTGAAGTGGTGCGTCACCGCCCTCCGGGGCGAACTGCGGTTCGAGTACGACGGCGGCAACGTCGTCGTGATCGAACTCCCGCCGGTAGAACCGACGGACGGGTCCCGGTAGCGGCGCCGGGGGATGACGCCGTGTGACAGTATTGCACACATCGGACAATTAGTGTGGCGGGCCTCGCGCACGACAGCGGAATCTAAAAGGGTCCTTCTCCCGAACAGACGGATATGACAGCAGACGCCGACGACGTCGTCGAACACCGACCGCTGATCGTGGCCGGGTCCGGCATCGCCGGGCTCTCGGCGGCGATCTACGCCGGGCGCTCGAACAACGACCCCCTCGTCTTCGAGGGCGACGAGCCCGGCGGCCAGCTCACGCTCACGACCGAGGTCGACAACTACCCAGGCTTCCCGGAGGGCATCTCGGGGCCGGAGCTCGTCCAGAACATGAAGGAGCAGGCCCAGCGCTTCGGCGCCGAGATCAAGAACGGCATCATCGCGAATGTCGACGCCGACGAGCGGCCGTTCACCGTCGAACTCGAAAACGGTGACGTCTACACGGCTGACGCGGTCATCGCCGCCTCGGGCGCCTCCGCGCGGACCCTCGGCGTCCCCGGCGAGGACGAGCTGATGGGCTACGGCCTCTCGACGTGTGCGACCTGCGACGGCGCGTTCTTCCGCGACGAGAAGATCCTCGTCGTCGGCGGCGGCGACGCCGCGATGGAGGAGGCGAACTTCCTGACCAAGTTCGCCTCGACGGTCTATCTCGTCCACCGCCGCGAGGAGTTCCGCGCCGAGGACTACTGGATCGAGCGCGTCGAAGAGAAGGTCGACGAGGGCGAGATCGAGATTATGCGGAACACCGAGCTGACCGAGATCCACGGGAGCCGCGAGGAGGGCGTCGACCACGTCACCCTCGTCGAGCACCCCGAGGGCCACCCCAAGGAGAAGCTCGACGACCCCGAGACCGAGGAGTTCGACTTCGACGTCGGGGCGGTGTTCTACGCCATCGGCCACACGCCGAACACGGGCTACCTCGAAGGCACGGGCGTCGAACTCGACGACGACGGCTACCTCAAGGCGAAGGGCGGCGAGGGCGGCGGCCAGACCGCCACCGACGTCCCCGGCATCTTCGGCGCGGGCGACGTCGTCGACTACCACTACCAGCAGGCCGCCACGGCCGGCGGGATGGGCGTCAAGGCCGCCCTCGACGCCGACGACTACCTCGAAGAACTGGACCGAGGGGCGAAGGCGGAGGTGGGCGGCGAGGTCGCGGCCGCCGAGAGCGACGACTGATTCACCTTTTCGGGCGTTCCCGGCCGCGCTCCGTGCGGTTCGGTTCGTGACGCGGGCCGGTCGACCGTCACGCTGAATGGCAGTCCCCCGCTGTGGCCGCTATGCGACTTGTACACGCGGCGCTGTGGGTCTCTGATCTCGATCGCTCCCTGGCGTTCTACGAGGCGCTCGGGATGGAGGCGGGCTTGTCCGACACGATGGACGGCGTCGAGAAGGTCTACGTCGGCGATGGCGAGGGGTCGCTCCAACTCAAGCACGACCCCGACTGCGAGCGCGAGATCGCGCCGGACCGCACCGCCGTCGATCATGTCTCCTTCTCCGTCGAAGACCTCGATGCGACCGTCGACGCGGCGGTCGAAGCGGGCGGGTCGATCGTGAGCGCGCCGACCCACGTCGCGGAGGCCGACTCCGCGTTCGCGTTCGTCGCGGACCCGGACGGTCACACCCTCGAATTCATCGAGGGCCTGTGAGCGTGCAGCCCAATTGGAGTTATCAGAAGAAAGAACGACAGTCAGTATGAGCGTGTTATTCTGTACCGCGACGGCCAGTAGATAGTTAATTGAGCCCTGACAGCGGGAGATACGATGACTCAGATCGCGGAGTCCGGTCAACACGACGACGCTCGATACGAAATCAGAACTGATACCGGCGACAACGTGCTCTACCTTCGGTTCAGCGGATCCCTCACCGCCGACGAGATGCGGGTCGCCGCCGAGGAGACGGTCGCCGCGGCCGAACGGCTCGACGACGGCTTCGGCATCATCAACGACATCTCGACGTTCACGCCGCCGTCGCCCGACGCGGCAGAGCCGATCAAGGAGGCCCAGGTCGAACTCAAGCGGATGGGCGCCGGCGACGTCGTCCGGGTGGTCGCAGACGAGACGAGCGCCGTCACGGAGAACGCGTTCCAGCGGCGCTCGCGGCAGGCCGGCTACGCCGGCAAGACCGCGAGCTCGCGCGCCGAGGCCGAACGGAAGCTCGACGTCTGATCACCGGAGACGGCAGCGGACGCCGGAGAACGGAACCCCTTAGCCGCGGGACGTGTTTGTCTCCGATGTGTCTCGCTCCCGCCGTTTCGGATCGACGCTGGCCCGCACGCTGGCCGACGCGGGCGTCATCCAGGAGCCGCACTTCCACGCGACCGTCCACCTGGCGTGGCCGCGGGTCGTCACCGGCTTCGCGATTATGTCCAAGCGGACGGTCGACCTCGCGCTCGTCGGCCTGGTGCTCGGGCCGACGGCCGTCGCCGGGCTGACGCTCGCCAACGCCTTCTGGATGGTCGCGAAGTTCCTCGCGATCGGCCTCGCGGGCGGGACCGTCTCGCTCGTCTCCCAGAACTACGGCGGCGGCGACGAGGCCCGCGCGACCGCCGTCGTCCGGATGAGCGTCCTCCTCTCGGTGATCGTCGGGATTCCGGTGGTGGCGTTCTTCGGGCTCGCCGCAGAGCCGCTCGTCGCGCTGCTCGGCGGCGACGCGGCCAGTATCGGCTACGGCGCGACCTACCTCGCGGTCGTCGCCCCCGGGCTGTTCTTCGAGTACCTGAACCTGATCGCCAGCCGGACCTACGCGGGCGTCGGCGACACCGTCACCCCCATGGCGATCCGGGCCGGCGGCGCCGTCGCCAACATCGCGCTGTCGGCGACGTTCGTCCTCGGCCTCGATATGGGCGTCGCGGGCGCGGCGCTCGGCACCGCGCTGGCGACGGCGCTCGTGACGGTCGTCTTCGCGTGGGGGATGACCGGCCGCTCGTACGTCCGCGGGCGCGGCGCCAGCCCCGTTCCGCTCGCGCTCTCGCGGCCGCTCTTCGACCGCGACCTCCTCGGGCAGATCGCCGAGGTCTCGACGCCGCTCGTGGCCCGCCGGGCCGCCCAGGGGCTTGTCGTCTTCCCGCTTCTCGCGATCGCGGCGACGTTCGGCCCCGTCGCGGTCGCGGCCATCGGCGTCGGCCGCCAGGTGCGGTCGCTCCTCGGGAGCTTCACCTGGGGCTTTTCGATCGCGGCCTCGACGCTCGTCGGCCAGGAGTTGGGCGCGGGCGAGGAGGGCGAAGCCGAGGCGTACGGCTGGGGGATCATCCGCCTCTCGCTTCTTGTCTACGTCGTCGCCGCCGCCGCGGTCGTCGTCTTCGCGGACCCGATCGCCGGCATCTTCGTCGACGAGCCCGCCCATCGGGCGCTGTCGGCGCTGTTCGTCCGCGTCGCGGCCGTCAGCGTGATCGCGCTCGGCATCGACGGCTCGGTCACGGGCGCGCTCCGCGGCGCGGGCGACACCCGCGTTCCGTTCCTCTCGGCGCTCGCCGGCCTCTACGCGGTCGCGCTTCCCGCGGCGTGGCTCGGCACGGTCGTCCCGGCGCTCGGCATCGGCGGCCTGCTCGTCGCGCTCCTGGCCGAAAAGGCGGTCCCGATGGCGGTGAACCTCTGGCGGTTCCGCACGAACCGCTGGAAGGCCGTCAGCCGGGGGTACCGGCCGGATCCGAGCGACTGATAGTGATTACTCTCACTGTGTACCGCCGAACGCGACGCCCGGTGACGGCGCTCGGCGGGAAGAGACGAGAGTAATCACTATGACACCGGCTCTCGAACGGTCGCCGCCGTATCCGTCGCGCCCAATTCCCACAGACCCTTATGTGGAGCCGCCCCAGATAGGCTATGGTCGACACCGAGACCTACACCATCGAGGCACCGAACGGCGACACCGAGGAGATCGAACTGCCGGCGGGACTCGCGGACGTCTTCACAGAGCAGGGCGAGTCGACGACGGCCGTCGTCGGCGACCTCCTCGTCCAGTCGTTCGCCCAGCAGGCCCACGCCGTGGTCCACCACAGCCAGGGCGAGACGCCCGCCGACCTGGAGGCGCTCAACGGGAAGATGGAAGAGCTCTTCGAGGAGCGCTTCGGCGTCTCGCTCGACGAGGCGATGGGCCACAGTCACTGAGTACCGTCTGCTCTGCGGTCAGACGAACAACAGCGGGATCATCGCGAGCACGCCCGCGGCGACGCCCGCAGACAGTTCGCGCCGGCCGCCGCCCGGGAGTCCGGCGCCGGCTTCGAGCGCCTCCGGGATGAACTCCGTGAGAACGAGATAGATCATCGCTCCCGCGGCGAAGCCGAAGCCCGCCGGCAGGAACTCCCGGGCGACGCGGACGAAGTAGAACGCGAGCACCGCGCCGATCGGCTGCGGCAGGCTGGAGAACACGGACCACCAGACGAGCTTCCAGTCGGCGACGCCCATCGTGCGGAGCGGGATCGAGATGGCGAGGCCCTCGGGAACGTTGTGGATCGAGATGGCGATCGTCATAAAGATCGCGAGCAGCGGGACGACGAAGCCGAAGAGCCGAGTCCCCCCCGCCAGCCCCAGGTCGGCGAAGGAGACGCCGACGGCGACGCCCTCGGGGAACGAGTGGACCGTCAGGACCCCGAGGATGAGAACCAGCTTCTTGAAGTCGGCCTCCTCGTACTGCCGCGGGTCGACCTCCGCGGCCTCGATGACGTCGTGAGCGACGTAGACCAGTGCGACGCCGGCGAGGAGGCCGGCCCCCAGGAGGAGCAGCACGCGGTCGGGAATCGGGTCGATGGCGAGGCCCGACAGCGACACGCGGACGTACGCGCCCAGGGCTTCCAGCACGAGGCCGAACACCGACGCCGAGAGCATAATCCCCGAGGCGATCCCCCACAGGGCGACGTTCCAGCGGTCGCTCACCTCCGAGACGAAGAAGAAGGGGACCGCGCCCAGACCCGTGGCGAGGGCGGTGACGAACCCCGCGACGAAGACGAACGCGAACGCGGCCAACTCGACCATACCGGAGGTACGCCGCCGACGGGCATAAATATTTCATATTTCTGATCTTTTTTGGCACGCCTAAAACGCTCCCCCGTTTCGACGCGCCGAAACCGCACGCGCTATCGTATCGAGATCAGAACACTTTCGTCGGTCCGCGCCGAGCGCTCCCACGATGGACGACGCTCAGCGACGCGTCGCCGACTTCCTCGCGGCGGCGGACCTGCACGCGCACCCGGCGTACCGACTGCTCGATCTGACCGCCGAGGTCGGCGAACTGGCCGCCGACGCGACCGCTTCGAGCGACTACGGCGCCGACCCCGAGTCGCTGTCGGTGAACCGCGACGAGCTCGGGGACGCGCTCTTCGCCCTGCTGGCGCTCGCGGACGAACTCGACGTCGACGCCGGGGCCGCCCTGGACGAGTCGCTGGCGAAGTACGAGGCGCGGATCGACGAGACGGGAGCGCCCGGCTCCGGATCGGGACACGAGTCCGGCTCGGAGTCGGATCCCGGCGCGTGACCGTCCCGGCGGGACCGCCCCGCGATCGGCCGCGGGTCGAAGCGCTCTTGCGAGTCGCTCTCGACGTCAGCGTATGCACGACCGCGCAGTCGACTTCCGCGAGCGGGTCCGCGACCGCCACGGGCTCGACGTCGAAGTCGAGACCTTCCCCGAGGGGACGAAGACCGCCGAAGACGCCGCCGCCGCAGTCGGGTGCGACGTCGGCCAGATCGCCAGCAGCCTGATGTTCGACGCCGACGGCGACCTCGTCGTCGTGGTGACGAGCGGCGCCAACCGCGTTGACGAATCGAGGCTCGCCTCCAGGCTCGGCGCGTCGGCGGCATCGATGGCCGACCCCGAGACGATCCGGGAGGTCGTCGGCTGGTCGATCGGCGGCGTCCCGCCGCTGTGTCACGACGCCGACCTCCCCGTCTACCTTGACGATTCCCTCCTCGCCTACGACACGGTCTGGGCGGCCGCGGGCGCGCCGACGGCCGTCTTCCCGATCGCGCCGTCCGATCTGGAGGCGCTCGCCGGGGCGACGGTCGTCGAGGTCTGACGCGCGAACCCGACGACGCCATTCGCAACTCAGGGCGCGAACTCGACGTCCGTGAACTCGAACCGGGCGCCCGATCCGACCTCGCTCTCGACCGCCCGGACGTCCCACCCGTGGGCCTCGGCGATCCAGCGCACGATCGCCAGCCCGTAGCCGGTGCCGTCGGCGGCCGTCGAGAAGCCGAGGTCGAACACCTTCTCGCGCTTGTCGGCCGGGATCCCCGGCCCGTCGTCTTCGAGGTAGAAGCCGTCGTCGAGGACGCCCACGCGGACGGTCAGGTCGGGCCTGTCGGGGTCGGTCCCGTGGTCGATGGCGTTGCGAAAGAGGTTCTCGAAGAGGCTGCGGAGCCGGTCCGGGTCGGCCAGTATCGTGGCGTCGCCCTCGGTCTCCAGTGCCGCCTCGCGGGTGTCGACGATCGTCCAGCACTGGCCGACGAGCTCCGAGAGGATCACCGGCTCCGTCTCGCCGACGTGGCGCCCCTGCTTTGCGAGTTCGAGAGTCTCCTCGACGATGGTCCGCATCCGGTCGACGGCGTCCCCGATCGCATCGAGGTGCGGCGAGTCGCAGTCCTCACGCGCGATTTCGAGGTTCCCCTCGACGATGTTCAGGGGGTTCCGGAGGTCGTGGGCGACGACGCCCGCGAACTCCTCCAAGCGGTCGTTCTGCCGCTCGAGCTGTCGTTCGTACGCCTTCCGCTTGCCGATGCGGCGGAGGGAGACGATCGCGCCGATCCGGGCCCCGTCGTCGTAGATCGGCGTCACGCGGGCCTCGGAGGGGAGCCGACGCGGCACGGGCGCGCCCTCGGGGTGGTGCATCGACAGCTCGACGCGCTCTTCCTCGGCGTCGCCCGCGAGGACCGCCTCGACGGCCGCCCGGAGCTCCTCGAATCCGGATTCGATGATCTCGCAGAACCGCGCGTAGTCGTCGCCTACGACTTCCGATTCGCTGAACTCGCCGATGTCGCAGAAGCGCTGATTGGCGAACGCGATAGTCCCGTCGGCGTCGATGGCGATCGTCGGCTCCATCTGATTGCGGGAGACGACTTCGAGGTCGATGTCCCCCTCGCCACGGGCCATAGCTCCTGTACAGGAACGCAGTACGTAAAAGGTTATAGTAGCGTTTGCAAGACTTCACTCACTCGATCGCACGCCGTCGTGCAATCGGATGTGTAACCAGTTGCAAACGCCACTATAGTATCTGCCCCTTAATCTGACGTCTCCGAAGAGACAGATGCTCGGGTCGAGATCGACGTACGGCGGGGCAGTCGTAGAGATACGCCGGCTGGGATATATACCGGCCAGCAGTAAACTCGGAATCGAGTAGTCGGTGGCGGGATTTAAGCGGAGCCACCGAGTAGGTCCGGACGATGGGAGAGTTATCCGAGTTGTTCGCGCCCGAGCGCATCGCCGTGGTCGGCGCGACGGACCGCGACGGCTCCGTCGGACGGGCGATTATGGAGAACCTCCTCGATTCGTTCGCCGGCGAGGTCGTCCCCGTGAACCCCAAGCGCGAGTCGGTCTTCGACCGGCCCGCGCGCGACGGCGTGGGCGAGACCGACGCCGATCTCGCCGTGATCGTGGTCCCGCCCGACGTCGCCGTCGAGTCGGTCCGCGAGGCCGGCGAAGCGGGGATCGGAAACGTCGTCGTCATCACCGCCGGCTTCGGCGAGACCGGCAGCGAGGGCGCGGCGCGCGAACGCGAACTGAAGGACGTCGCCGAGGCCTACGACCTGAATCTGGTCGGCCCCAACAGCCTCGGGATTATGTCGACGCCGGTCGGGATGAACGCCACGTTCGGCCCCGAGGACGCCGACGCGGGCCGGATGTCGTTCATGAGTCAGTCGGGGGCGTTCATCACCGCGGTGCTGGACTGGGCGAACGAACAGGGCATCGGCTTCAAGGACGTCGTCTCGCTGGGCAACAAGGCCGTCCTCGACGAGTCGGACTTCGTGGACGCGTGGGGCACAGACCCCGATACCGACGTCATCATCGGCTATCTGGAGGGGATCGACGACGGTCAGCGGTTCATCCGCTCGGCCCGCGAGGTGACCCAGGACACCCCGATCGTGCTCGTGAAGTCCGGCCGGACCGACGCCGGCGCGCAGGCGGCCTCCAGCCACACCGGGACCATCGCGGGCTCCGACGAGGCCTACGAGGCCGGCCTCGAACAGGCGGGCGTCATCCGCGCCGAGACGGTCCAGGAGCTGTTCGACGCCGCGCGCGTCCTGGAGAGCCAGCCCGTCCCCGAGCGCGACGGCGTCGCCGTGATCACGAACGCCGGCGGTCCGGGCGTGATGACCACCGACGCCATCGGCGACTCGCGGCTCTCGATGGCGACATTCGCCGACGACACCCTGGAGGCCTTCCGCGAGGCGCTCCCCGCCGGCGGCAACGTCTACAACCCCGTCGACGTCGTCGGCGACGCCGACAACGAGCGCTTCCGGGACGCCGTCGACGTGGCACTCGGCGACGAGAACGTCGGGAGCGTGATCGTTCTCGCGTGTCCGACGGCCGTCCTCGATTACGAGCAGTTGGCCCGCGACACGGTCGCGCTCCAAGAAGAACACGAAAAGCCCGTCGCGGCCTGCTTTATGGGCGGCGCGCGGGTCGAGGCGGCCGAGGCGCCGCTCGCGGAGGCCGGGATCCCGAACTACTTCGATCCCGCCCGCGCGGTCGACGGGCTCGACGCGCTCTCGCGCTTCCGCGACATCTCCGAGCGGGAGTACGACGAGCCGACGGCCTTCGACGTCGACCGCGAGCGCGCCCGCGAGATCCTCTCCTCCGTGGAGGACCGCGCAGACACCCGCCTCGGCGTCGAAGCGATGGACCTCCTCGACGCCTACGGCATCCAGACGCCCGACGGCGACATCGTCGACGCGCCCGCCGACGCGCTGGAGGTCGCCGAGGGGATCGACGGCGACGTCGTGATGAAGATCGTCAGCCCGGACATCCTCCACAAGTCCGACATCGGCGGCGTCAAGGTCGGCGTCCCCCACGAGGAGGTCTACGACGCCTACGAGGACCTGGTCTCGCGCGCGCGGAACTACCAGCCCGACGCGACGATCATCGGCGTCCAGGTCCAGGAGATGGTCGACCTCGACGACGGCGTCGAGACCATCGTCGGGATGAACCGCGACCCGCAGTTCGGCCCGCTCCTGCTCTTCGGCCTCGGCGGCATCTTCGTCGAGACGCTCGAAGACACGACCTTCCGCGTCGCGCCCGTCTCCGAGGCCGAGGCCGAGACGATGACCGAAGAGATCGACGCCGCGCCGCTCCTCCGGGGTGCGCGCGGCCGCGACCCCGTCGACGTCGCGGGCGTCGCCGAGACGATCCAGCGGCTCTCACAGCTCGCCACCGACTTCCCCGCGATCTTGGAACTGGACATCAACCCCCTCGTCGCCACGCCCGACGGGGTGAAAGCCGTCGACGTGCGGCTCACCGTCGACCCCGAGGAGCTCTGATCACCGATGCACGAACACACCCTACTCGTCACCTCGACCGCAGAAAGCACCGGCAAGACCGCAATCACCCTCGCGCTCGGCCGCCTGGCACAGGCGCGCGAGAAGCGCGTCGGCTACATGAAGCCGAAGGGGACCCGGCTCCAGTCGAACGTCGGCAAGACCCTCGACGAGGACCCGATGCTCGCGCGGGAGCTCCTGGGACTCGACAGCGAGATGCACCAGATGGAGCCGATCGTCTACTCGCCGACGTTCATCGACGGCGCGATCCGGGGACAGGAAGACCCCGACGAACTCGGCGCCATCGTCGAAGAGCGCTACGCGGAGCTGGCCGCCGACGCCGACCTGATGCTCGTCGAGGGCGGCGGCAGCTGGACCACCGGCGGCATCGTCGACCTGACCGACCCCGAGGTCGCCGACCGGCTCGACGCCGAGGTCCTGCTCGTCGCGGAGTACGAGCAGCCCGGCGACCTCGACGACGTCCTCGCGGCCGCGGACGCCTTCGGCGACCGCCTCGCGGGCGTGCTGTTCAACCGCGTGGCCGACGCCGCCTTCGACGAACTCGAACAGGAGGGCGTCCCGTTCCTCGAAGGCCGGGGCGTCCCCGTCGTCGGCGTCGTCTCCCGCGAGCGGGAACTCGCGGGCGTGACCGTCGACGCGCTGGCGGCAGAACTCGGCGCCGACGACCTCGTCTCCGGCGACCGCGACGCCTACGTCGAGCGGTTCCTCGTGGGCGCGATGGGCGGCGACGCCGCGCTGCGGTACTTCCGCCGGACGAAGAACGCCGCGGTCATCACCGGCGGCGACCGCTCGGAGATCGTCACCGCCGCGCTCGAAGCCCCGGGCGTCAACGCGATCATCCTCACCGGCGGCCACCGCCCGACGCCCGCCGTGCTCGGCAAGGCCGAGGAGAAGGGCGTGCCCGTGATGCTCGTCACCGGCGACACGCTGTCGGTCGTGGACCGCGCGGAGGCCGTCGTCAACACCGGCCGCGCCCGCGACGCCGAGACGATCGATCGGATGAGCGAACTCCTCAACGACCACGCGGACGTCGAGTCGCTCATCGGCGGGACCGGAAACGAACCCGACACGGAGGGCGACGCCGGGGACGACGCGGGCGCGTAGCCGTCGACGGGCTCGAATCTCGCTCCCTTCGCCGATTCTGTATCACCGAGTGTGAATCGATAGACCGCGGCGCCTACCCCGCCAAAACTGCCCTCTCGCGTCGGTCAGAACCCCGATACCGACGCCGCGTAACAGGTCATTAACTAATACCGTAGCGTCAGACATTGGGGTATGGACTTCGACTGGCCGACGTACTTCGAGTGTGCCGCCTGCGACGCTGAAATCCCGGCCGATGCGGTCCAGTACGACGATCTGGGCTACCCAGAGTGTCCGGAGTGCGGTGCGCGCACCGGACCGCTCGCGCGTCTCGAAGCCGTCGAGACGGTCGAGCGCGGGCTGGCGGACTGAGGTCCCGTCCGACGCCGGCCCGCAGTCGATCCACGATCGATCCGCGAGTCGGACCGACGCTTCCGTCCACCGATCCGGAAGATACAGGCCCGCGACCCGCGAGGAGTGACTATGGACTGGTCGCGCACGCGCGAGGAGGCGGGGTTCGTCGAGTGGACGCGCACGGACGGGTACGTGACGATCCGGCGGCGACGTCGCCCCGACGGGGACTGGGTGGTCCGACTCGATCGGCTCTATCAGGCCCCGGAAGGCAGCGCCTACCGCCGGGAACGCGTCGACGGCGAGGAAAGGGCCGAAGCGCTCGTCGAGACGTGGAAAACGGAAGCCGATCCCGACGCGGATGCCGACCCGCGGGACTGACGGCGTCGGTCGCTACTCCTGGAGGCGCTGGGTGGTCTCGATCAGCGGATGTCTGCCGTAGTCGGCGATCTCGATGTCGCCGATCGACGAGAGGCCCTCCTTGTCGGCGGTGCGTTGCATCCCGAGTTCGACCTTCTCGTCGAGGACGATGACCGAGGCGTCCATCTCCTCGATCCCCAGTTTGTAGGCGGCCATCACCCGGTGGTGACCGTCGGCCAGCAGCAGGTCGCCGCCGTTGTCGATGACGACGAGCGGCTCCGCGAGCCCGCGTTCGAGCTCGTACTGGCGGCCTTCGAGTTCGTCGGCGTAGACGCGGGCCTGCGTCGGCGTGAGGTCGTCGAGCCTGACCGTGCGCGAGTCCTGGTGGACCGTGATCTCGTGGATCTGTTCGAGGGTCCGCATCAGTTTGCCGACCTTCTCGGGGGTGGCGCGCTCGATCTGCGAGCGGACGACGTCCGTGTTCGAGATGATCCCGACGAGGTTGTCGGCGTCGTCGACGACGGGCAGCTTCTGGATCCCCGAGCGCAGCATCACGCGCGCGGCGTCGATCATATCCATCTCCGGGTCGGCGACGATGATGTCCTCTGTCATCACCGTGAATATGGGGTCCTCGTCGCCGACCAAGAGCAGGTCCCTGGCGGTGACAAAGCCCTCGACTTTCCGTCCCTCCGAGACGGGAAACCCGTTGTGACCCTCCGTCTCCTTGATCCGACGGGCGACGTCGGCGACGGTGTCGGACGGCGAGACCGTCTGTACCTCGCGCGTCATATACTCCTTTACCTGCGGTCTCCCGCTCATCGTGAGTCGATATGCGGCGCCCGGGCAAAAGCGTCCCGACCGTGGGGAAAATAACAGTGAACAGCGCGGCCGAACGGGCGTCGGCTCACTCCGAGTCGTCCCGGTCCCACGTCCCGAAGGGATACTCCGCGGACCAGCCGGCGTCGTCCTCGCCGATCCCCAGGAGCGTCGTCGCGTCGGCTAGGGTCTCGAACAGGCGACTCGCGATCACGTCTGTGACGATCCGTTCGAGATCCGCCGCCGAGTCCCCGTCGCTCTCGGCGAGGATCCCGAGCGGGACCTGCGCGCCGGCCATGTCCGCGTGCCCGCCCGCGCTGCCGATGGCATCGAACGCGTCCCGGAGCGTCTCGCCGAGGTCGACGTCGGTCCCGCGGGCGCGCCCCGAGACGTAGACGGTGCCGTCCTTGAAGCCGTAGATGACGGCGATCCGGATCCCCTCCATGTTCAGCAGGCGATCGGCCGCCTGCGCGAGGGCGTCCCGGTCGGAGATCGCGCCGACGTTCGACGCGAGGGCGTCGCCGCGGACGTCGCGGTTGCGGATCGCCCGCGCCAGCGTCTCCAGCACCGCGGAGGTCATACTCGGCGACTCGACGCGGTCCAAAAGCGAGAGGTTCGCGTGCGAGAGGAGCCACGCGGCCGCGCCGAAGTCGGCCGGCGAGACCTCCCGCGAGAAGTCGTTTGTGTCGACCCGGATGCCGAAGAGGAGTGCGGTCGCCAGCGACTCGTCGGGGTCGATCCCCGCCCGTCTGAGGTAGTCCGTCACGAGGGTACTCGTCGCGCCGATATCGTGTCTGAGGTCGACGAATTGCGCCTCGACGGGGGCCCGCGGCGGATGGTGATCGACGACGACGTCGACGGTCGTGTCCTCGGGGAGGCCGTCGTTGACGCCGGGGCGGGAGTGGTCGACGAGCGCGACGCCGGCGTACTCATCGAGTTCCGAGCCGGATTCCAGTTCGACGAGGTCCAATCCGAGGAGGTTCACGAGCGCGCGGTTCTCCTGGTGGGAGATGTCGCCGAAGTAGCACGCGTCGGCGGGGACGTCGAGCGTCGCGGCGATCCGCGCCACCGCGAGCGCGCTCGCGATGGCGTCGGGGTCGGGGTTGTCGTGCATCACGACCGCCAGCCGGCCGTCGATCCGACGCAGCGTCGCGAACAGGCGCTGCAGTTGTTCGGCGCCGGGGCCGACCGCCAGCTCCTGCACGCGGTCGACGAGCGTCTCCCGCACGTCGACGACGCGGTCGGCGGCGGCATCGAGGCGGTCTCGCGTGGTCGGGTCCGCCGACGTGCTCGCCAGGCCGACGATCTGCGCGTCGGGGTACGCCGCCCGCGCCCGCTCGGCCGCTTCGGCGTTCGCGGCGTCGTCGTCGCTGGCGACGTAGACGAGGTCTGCTCGCGAGGGCAGCGCGTCGTCGTCGATATTGGTGTGCTCGACTGACACACCGCTCCCGACGCCGTCCGGGACTGTCTCGTTCTCGCCAGCGACGATCGTCAACTCCCCGGGCCAGGAGGCGAGGCGCTCGACGGTCTCGCGTGCGATCGATCCGCACCCGAGGACCAGCCGCCGTTGCATACGCGGACGTCCGGACGCGGGCGCTAAAAACACCCCACCTTTTTGCTGACTCGGGTGCGCCTCCGGCGCACCGCTCGTTGCAAAAAGCTGGACCAACAAACGTCCGACTCGCCGCCTTCGGCGACGTCGTCGGTGAACCGCTCGCTCCGCTCGCGGATCCATTTTAGACAAATAATTTACACATTTCGCGGGGACGCTCCGTATGCCTCTCCTCAAACGACGTCAGCTCCTCAGTGTGGGTGCTACTCTCGGCTCGACAGCAATCCCGTTCTGGTGAAGAGGGTGGCAGATACGGCTCCCGTCCATTCGCAGACTGGGCGTACACGAAGGGTGCGTCAGTAAGCGCGAGCGCAGTATCGGATCGTCTTCGAGAGCGAGTCTCCGCAGAAGATGCGCTCTCTGTTGGGACATCGTCACAACCCAGTGACTGCCGTCGTGTGATGATCAGATTAGGGACGACCACGAACAGAAGTGGGGACGTACTCACAGAGCTGTCGGTCTCACAACCGTCCGTTGTTGATGTGACGCCCTCAAGTGTCACAGCTACGGTTCTCCTCGCCCATCAAGAAGCCGTCAAAACCTACCCGGTCTATGTGACGCAATTGACTCGGCAACAAGTGTAGTGCGATATCCCTGCCAAGGCTATTCAGAAAATCACCCCAGCAACGGCAGTAAGGAAAAGAACAGCGTATGTCAGCAAATAGACGAACTTACAAATTGGACGCTTTTTCGTCCGGATTTTTGCAAGGGAGCGGTCGCGCGAAGCGCGACCCGACGCAGCAAAAAGGTGGGTTCTAGAACAGCGCCGCAGCGACCGACTGCGCGGTCTCGATGACCGGCCCGAAGCCGGGCAGCAGGAGCAGCGTCCCGACCCCGGCGAACAGAACCGCGGCGTAGAGGCCGACCGGACGGCTTCCGATCTCGAAGTCGCCCGCCGGCTCTTCGATCCACATCGCCTTCACGACGCGGCTGTAGTAGAACAGCGACAGCGCGCTGTTGATCGCGCCGACGGCGGCGAGCCACCAGAACCCGGCCTCGATGGCCGAATAGAAGAGGGCGTACTTCGAGAGGAAGCCGCCGAACGGCGGCAGACCCGCGAGGCTGAACATAAACACCGTCATCGCCACGGCGGCGACCGGTGCGGCCGACGCGAGGCCGTTGTAGTCCTCGAACGTGCGGCCGACGCCCCAGTGTTCGACCAGGGCGATGAACAGGAACGCGCCCGTGTTCATGAAGCCGTAGACGAGCAGGTGGGCCATCGACGCCCCCAGGACGTCACCGTTGGGGCCGCCCGCCGACAGCGCCGCCAAGCCGATGAGCGCGTAGCCCGCGTGTCCGATCGAGGAGTACGCGAGCATCCGCTTTACCTTCTCCTGGGTGGCCGCGGCGAAGTTCCCGAGCGTCATCGTGACGACCGCGAGCACCTGGAACGCGAGCACCCAGTCGACGCCCGCCGGGATCGCTCCCAGCGGGAAGGCCTCGACGAAGACGCGGAACGCGACCGCGAAGCCGGCGGCCTTCGACGCCGACGAGAGGAAGCCCGAGACCGGCGCGGGCGCGCCCTCGTAGGCCTCCGGCGCCCAGAAGTGGAACGGCACGGAGGCGGTCTTGAACGCGAACCCGCCGACGATCATCAGGACGCCGATGCCGAGGACCCCGACCATCTCCGAGCCCTCGACCGCGCTCGCGACGTCGCCGAAGATCATCGAGCCGGAGGTGGCGTACACCAGGCTGATCCCGAAGGCGAACACGGCCGACGACACCGCCCCGATCAGGAAGTACTTGAGTCCGGCCTCGACGCTCCCCTTGTCCTCCTTGAGGTACGCGACGAGCGCGTAGGAGGGGATCGACGCGAGCTCCAGGCTCACGAACGCGGTCGCGAGCGAGTTCGCCGTCGCCATCAGGGTCATCCCCGTGGCGGCGAACAGCACGAGGGCGTAGAACTCCGCCCGGTGGCGCTGCTCGCGGAGGTAGTCGTAAGAGGCGACGACCACCATCGCGGTGACGATCGTGAAGATGAGCGTGAAGAACAGGCTCATCCCGTCGACGACCAGGGCGTCACCGTACAGCGTGATCTCGCCGCCGGTCCGCGTCTGGCCGGTGCCGGCGACGAGGAACCACGCCGTGACGCCGAAGGCCAGCAGCGAACCGACCGCCGAGGTGACGGCCAGGACCGTGTTGCTGGTCTCGTCGGGCCACAGCATATCGATGCCGAGCAGGACCAGCCCGGTCACGCCGAGCAGGATCGTGGGCGCGAGCGCGGACCACATCGGGGTGCCCGCGTCCGCGGACTGGAGGAGGAGCGACATCACAGCCCACCTCCCTGCAGGATCGGATTAACAGCGTCTTGGATCATCCCGAAGAAGAGGTCGGGGGCGACCCCGAGGACGATGACCAAGAGCAGGAGGACGGCCAGCGGCGCGACGTCGTGGGTCGGCGCCTCCGTGATCTCGTACTCGCCGTCGAAGCTGAACGGGCCGAACAGCGTCCGCTGCATCGCGAAGAGCAGGTAGCCCGCGACGATCACGATGCCGAACATCGCCGCCCCGGTGAAGAGCGGCATCGCCGAGTGGACCGTGGAGGCGAACGAGCCCTTGAAGATGAAGAACTCGCCCGCGAAGCCGGCCATCAGCGGCAGGCCCATATAGCCGAACGCGCCGGCGACGAAGATGCCGGCGGTGACCGGCATGCGGTCGGCGATACCGGACATATCGCCCACCATCCGCGTGTGGGTCGTGTTGTAGATCACGCCGACCGCCATGAACATCAGCCCCGAGATGAGGCCGTGGGCGATCATCTGGAACGTCGCGCCGCCGACCCCGTAGGTCGTGTACGCGACGAGCCCGAGGATGACGTAGCCCATCGAGGACACAGACGAGTAGGCGACGATGCGCTTGAGGTCCTGCTGGGCGAGCGCGAGCAGCGCGCCGTAGATCACGCTGATCACGGCGATCCCCGCGATGGGGACGACGAGCGCGGTCGCGACGTCGGGCATCATCGTGAAGTTGAACCGGAGCAGGGCGTAGGTCCCCATCTTCAGGAGGACGCCCGCCAGCATCACGGACACCGGCGTCGGCGCCTCGACGTGGGCGTCCGGCAGCCAGGTGTGCAGCGGCGCGACGGGCACCTTCACCGCGAAGCCGAGGAACATCGCCACGAAGGCGACCGTCTTCAGCGTCGCGGCGTTCAGCCCCGCGAAGCCGCCGAGTTCGCCGGCCCGAAGCGCCTGGGCGATCTCCGGCAGCCGCATCGACGACACCGAGTCGCCGAGGCCGAAGACCAGGGCGATGAACCCGATGAACATCACGAGCGACGCGATGTTCGTGTACACGAAGAACTTGATCGCGGCGTAGCGGCGATTGGGACCGCCCCAGACGCCGATGAGGAAGTACATCGGGACCAGCACGGCCTCCCAGAAGACGAACCACGCGAAGAAGTCCAAGGCGGTGAACACGCCGAGGAGGTTCGCCTCCATGAAGAGCATCAGCCCGTAGAACTGGGACTGGCGCTCGGAGATCGGCGTCCACGCGCTGACGATCGCGAGCGTCGAGAGGATCGTCGTGAGGACCAAGAGCGGGAGGCTGATGCCGTCGACCCCCACGAACCAGTGGAGGTCGAGGCCGCCGAGGGTCAGCCAGACGAAATCGGTCTCGAACGCGATCGAGCCGCCCAGCAGGGCGTTGCCGCTCGCGTCGTACTGTGCCCACATCCAGAGGCTCCCGAGGACCGGGAGCACGCTGAGTGCCGCCGCGAGTCGACCGGCGTACTCGTCGGGGGCGACGAACACGACCAGCGCGGCGAGGAACGTGACAGCGATGAGCGCTTCAATGATCATACGAACCACCCTCCGAAGATCCCGAAGGCGACGAGCAGTGCCGTCAGGCCGAGCGTGAGGAGCGCCGCGTAGTTACTCACCACGCCCGTCTGGACGCGACGGATGCGACTCCCCGAGAACAGGCTGACGCTGGAGACGCCGTTGACGACGCCGTCGACGACGCCGCCGTCGAACTTGTTTGCGACGCGCGCGACCGGACGCGTGACGCCGTTCGCCAGCCAGACCTGGTACTCGTCCTGGTAGTAGTTGTTGTACAGCAGCGACTTGATGCGCCCGAGCCGGTCGGTGTACCGGATCGGCTCGGGGACGTCGTACAGGAGGTACGCGACGCCGGAGCCCGCCAACGCGAGCCCGAGCGAGACGGCGCCCGGAATGAGCGGACTCAGGTGGACGCCCTCGGCGCCGTAGCCCGCGAAGTCGTGCAGCAGCGTCGAGTAGTGCTCGACGGTCACGCCCTCGATGCCGTGTTCGAGCCACTTGTGCAGGTACTCGATGTGGAGTCCCGTCAGCTCGGCGACCGGCGTCATGTTCACGAAGCCGGCGACCGCGGCCAGGATGCCGAGCACGACGAGCGGGCCCTTGACGTTCCAGCGGACCCCGTGGGGGTCGCGGGCCGTCCGGGTTCGCGGCTTGCCGTGGAAGGTGAGAAACACCATCCGGAACGTGTAGAAGCCGGTGAAGAACACGGCCAGGAGTCCCATCGCGTACGCGCCGAGCAGGATCGGGTTCCCGTCGAGGCCGTGAAGCAGCGTCTCGTAGAGGACCTCGTCCTTCGACCAGAAGCCGGCGAACGGGAAGATGCCGGCCAGCGCCAGCGACCCCGAGAGGAAGGTGTAGTAGGTCACGGGCATCTTGTCCTTCAGACCGCCCATGTCCCACATATTCTCGTTGTGGTGCATCGCGATGATCACCGAACCCGCACCCAGGAAGAGCAGCGCCTTGAAGAAGGCGTGCGTCATCAGGTGGAAGGTCGCGGCGACGTAGCCGCCGCCGCCGAGGGCGAGCATCATATAGCCGTACTGCGAGATCGTCGAGTACGCGAGCACCTGCTTGATCTCGCGCTTGACGACGCCCATCGTCGCGGCGAAGAGCGCGGTGAAGCCGCCGATGAACGCGATGATCGCCAGGGCGTTCGGCGACAGCGCGTAGAAGCCGTACATCCGCGCGACGAGGTAGACCCCGGCGGCCACCATCGTCGCGGCGTGGATGAGCGCCGAGACCGGCGTCGGGCCTTCCATCGCGTCCGGCAGCCAGGTGTGCAGCGGGAACTGTGCGGACTTACCGATCACGCCGCCCAGGACGAGCAGGCCGACGATCGTGAACCACGTCTGCGGCGCGAAGCCGAACGTGTTGACCGCGGGCGCGCCGCCCCGGAGCGCCGACTCGGCGAGCGCCGGGAACGAGCCCCGTCCGGCGAACTCCGCCGTGCTGAACGTCGCGAAGACCGCGACGACGCCGACGAGGAAGAAGTAGTCGCCGAAACGGGTCACGAGAAACGCCTTCTTGGCCGCGCTTGGCGGCCCCGGCTCCCGGAAGTGGAAGCCGATGAGCAGGTACGAGCAGAGCCCGACCAGCTCGAAGAACATGAACGCCATCAGCAGATTGTCCGCGACGACGAAGCCGAGCATCGACGCCGTGAACAGGCCGAGGCCGGCGTAGTACCGCGGGAGGCCGGTCTCGCCCTCGTCGTTCATATAGCCGAGGCTGAAGACGTGGACCAGGAAGGCGATGAGCGTCACGATGAGCAGCATCATCGCCGACAGCGGGTCGATCAGGAGCCCGAAGCTCAGGTCGACCGCGTTGATGCCGTCGGCCCACACGTAGATCGTTTGCTCGTACGTCCGTCCCCCGGACACCGTCAGGAACGTCGCGGCGGCCAGGAGGAGAGAGCCGGCCGTCGCGGCGATCCCGGCGAGCGCGCCGCCCTTCGGCAGGCGGTCGCCCACCGCGAGCGCGACGAGGAACGAGACGAACGGCAACAACACGATCGCGGGTGCGAAGTCGAATATTCCTGCCATCTTACCACCTCATCGTTGTCGCTTTGGTGACGTCGACGTCGTCGAAGTCGCGGTACAGGACCAGGATGATTCCGACGCCCACCGCGACCTCGGCGGCGGCGATCGCCATCAGGAACAGCCCGAACGTCTGCCCCGTGAGGTTCCCCCAGACGTAGGAGAACGCGACGAGGTTGATGTTCGCGGCGTTCAACATCAGTTCGACCGACATCAGGAACAACAGCGCGTTGCGGCGCGTCAGGATCCCGAACAGGCCGATACAGAAGACGGCCGCCGAGAGCAGCAGGTAGTACTGCGGCGGGACCATCAGTCGTCCACCTCCTCGCCGTCGCTGTCGGTCGTGAGCGTCTCACGCAGCCGCCGACCGCCGTCCGTGAGGACCGTCATCGTCCGGTCGCCGGACTCGCGACGCGCGAGCATCACAGCGCCGACGAGCGCGGCCACGAGCAGGATGTCGATGGTCTCGAACGCGATGAGGAAGCTCTCGGCCGCGACGTCGCCGAGGTCCAGATTGAACATCGCATACCCGATGCTGGCGGTGATGTTCGCGTCCTCGGCGAACCCCTGCGGAGCGGGGAGGGTCGCCGAGAGGAACGCGGCGCCCATCACGACGAACAGCGCCGCAGCCGCGAGACCGGGAACCAGATGCGATCCGAGTTTCAGTTCCGGCTTCGTTGTCATGTGCTACTCACCTCCGGTTCTGCACGCGTCAGCATCACGGCGAACGTGATGAGGATGAGAACCCCGCCCACGTAGACGAGGATCTGCATCGCGGCCAGAAATTCGGCCTGCAACATCACGTAATGCACCGCGACGCTCAAGAGCGCGCCCCCGAGCAGGAGTGCGGAGTGCCAGACGTCCCGCACGAGGACGACGCCCAGGCTGCAGCCCACAGTCACGAGGGCGAACAGCGCGAACGCGATGGTCTCATAAACCATTGTGTGTGTCTCCTTGAGGAACCCCTTTGAAGATTTCGAGAAGTCCGCGAACGGCCGTCGGCGACCGACGGGACTTCGATCCGATTCCGCGGACGAGGGGCGTCACGTCATAATGTCTATTGTCAGTCATTACCGCCGGTTCGCCACCCCATTCCGGCGACCCAGCGGTAACCAGTGACAATAGACATTATCACTGGTAGTCCACCTCGCCCTCCCCCTCGCCGATCCACGCATCGCGGTCGGGCTCCCGGGAGTTGAGCGGGTCGATGTCCTTGTACCACGGGACGTTCTTCAGCTGTTCTTTGTTGTACACGAAGTCGTCCTTCGTGTCGGCGGTGAACTCGAAGTTCTGGGTCAGCAGGATCGCGTCGACGGGACAGACCTCCTCGCAGAGCCGGCAGTAGATGCACTGACCGATGTGGAGGTTGTACTGCTCGCCGTTGCGCTGGTCGTCCTGCACGATCTGGATGGTGTCGTTCGGACAGACGTTCTCGCACTGCCGACACCAGATGCACCGCTCTTGGCTGAACTTGTGGACCCCGCGGAACCGGGGGCTCACTTCGGGCGCGACGTCCGGGTACTCGACCGTGAACGTCTCGCCGTCCAGCGCGTGCTTCATCGTCGTCGCCATCGATTTGAGTACGCCGATCATTATGCGATCACTCCCACGATGATGGCCGTGAGCGCCAGGTTCGCGAAGGAGAGCACGAGCATCCCCTTCCAGCCGATGTCGAGGAACTGGTCGATCCGGAGCCGGGGCACCGCAGAGCGGGCCCACTGGGTGAACAGGTAGAACGCCCAGATCTTGATCGTGAACCACACGAAGCCGGGCAGGAACGGCCCGGCCGGTCCGCCCAGGAACAGCGTCGCGGCGATCGCGCCGCCGAGGAAGATGTGGATGAACTCCCCGAGGTAGATCAGGACGAAGTACACGGAGGAGTACTCGGTCTGGTACCCGGCGACGATCTCGGTCGGCGCCTCCGGCACGTCGAACGGGTTGCGGCCGACCTCAGCGAGGTTCGCGATCACGAACAGCACGAAGGCGAAGGGGTTCACGAACGCGAACCACTGCGGAATCGTGACGCCCGCGATCGACAGGAGCGGCTCCGTCTGCTGTGCGACGATCTCGCTCATCTGGAGTGTGCCCGTGAAGACGACCACCGACGCCGCGGTGACGACGAGCGGGATCTCGTAGGCGATGTTCGAGGCGATCGCCCGCAGGCCGCCCAGGAGCGAGTACTTGTTGTTCGAGCCGTAGCCCATCATCACCAGGCCGAGCGAGGCGATCGACGACGCCGCGAAGGCGAAGACGAGCCCCGTCTCCGGGTCGGCCAGGTGGATGCCGTTGCCCATCGGGATCACCGCGAACCCGAGCAGCGCCGAGAAGGGCACGAAGAGCGGGCCGAGGTCGTAGGTCGGTCGGTCGACGCCCTCCGGGATCACGAGCTCCTTCGAGAGCAGGCGGACGGCGTCGGCGACGATCACGACCAGGCCGAACGGCCCCACGCGGTTGACCGCAATGCGGTCTGTGAACGCGGCGGTGATCTTCCGCTTGGCCCACGGGCCGGCGACGGCCGTCTGGACCAAGAGGAGGTTCGCGATGATGAACGCCCCGATCAGGCCGCCGACGATCTGCCCGACCGTCCCCGACAGACCCAGCAGGCCGGCGATCGTGTCGGGCAGCGGCGTGGTCGACTGCAGCGGCGCGACCATCAGCGATCCACCTCGCCGAGGACGATGTCGAGGCTACCGAGCGATGCGATCATATCCGGGATGTACTCGCCGTTGCTCATCTCCGGAAGGGTCTGGAGGTTCGAGAAGCACGGGCTGCGGATCTTGAAGCGGCCGGGCTTTTCGGTGCCGTCGCCGCGGATGTAGATACCCAGTTCGCCCTTCGCGGCCTCGACGGCGCGGTAGATCTCCTTGTCGTCGGCCGGCCGCAGGGTCCGCGGGACGTTCGACTGGATCTCCCGTTCGTCTTCGGGCCAGTCCTCCAGCAGGTCCGCGCACTGCTCGATGATCTTCGCGGACTCTTCGACCTCGCGGAGCCGCACGAGCAGCCGGCTGAAGTTGTCGCAGCCGTCCTCGGTGACGACGTCCCACTCCAGCTCGTCGTAGTAGCCGTAGGGGTCGTCGCGGCGGAGGTCGTAGTCGATGCCGGAGCCGCGGGCGACCGGTCCGGTCGCGCCGTAGGACTTCGCGACCTCCGGCGGCAGGACGCCCGTGTCGATGGTGCGGGCCTGGAGGATCTCGTTGGACGTGATGAGGTCGTGGTACTCCTCCAGCGCCTCCGGGAGGTCATCGAGGAAGTCGCGGACCGTCTCGAAGAAGTCCTCGCGGGGCTCGGGGAGGTCCCAGACGACCCCGCCCAGCCGGAAGTAGTTGAACATCATCCGCTGGCCGGTGAGGTCTTCGAGGATGTTCTGGACCTTCTCGCGGTCTCGCATCGCGTACATGAAGATCGCGGTGAAGTCGCCGTAGACGTCCAGCGCGAACGTCCCGACCGCGAGCATGTGCGAGGCGATCCGGCAGAGCTCGGCGCCCATTGTCCGGATGATCTGAGCGTACTCCGGGACCTCGATGTCGTTGAGGTCCTCGGCCGCGCGGGCGTAGGCCCACTCGTTGAGGAGGCCGGAAGAGGCGTAGTCCCAGCGGTCCGGGTACGGCATAATCTGGTGCCGATAGGTCTTCGTCTGGCACATCTGCTCCTCGCAGCGGTGGAGGTAGCCGATGTCGGGGTCGACGTCCGCGACCTGCTCGCCGTCGAGCACCGTCTTCACGTGGAGGACGCCGTGGGTCGCGGGGTGGTGCGGCCCGATGTTGACGTACATCGTGTCGCCCTCCTCCTCGCGGTGGTCGTCGGCGAGGGGGTTCTCCCACTCGTCGAGCGTGACGATCTGCGGCCGGTCCTGGTCGTAGTTCTGCGAGAGCGGATGGCCCTGCCAGGTCTCCGGCAGGAGAATCCGACGCAGATCCGGGTGGTCGTCGTACTCGATGCCGACGAGGTCGTAGGCCTCCCGCTCGTGCCAGTCGGCCGTCCGGAACACCGGCGCGGCGGACTCGCTCACGGGGTCGTCCTTCGTCGTCGGGACGACGACGCTGACCTCTCGTTGCCGGTCGTCGTAGCTCGTGAGGTGGTAGATCGACTCGTAGCGGTCCTCACGTTCCTCGGCGGTGACACACGAGAGGTGGTCGAAGCCGGCCTCGTCGCGGAGCCGTCGGAGCGCCTCCTGGACCGCGTCGGGCCGGACGACGACGCCGGGCGCGTTGACGTGTTCTTCGGTGTCGACGACGAGGTCGCCGAGCAGGGATTCGATCTCCTCGGCGGCGGTCGGCAGCGCCTCGACGGCGCCGTCGTCGGGTGCCGGTTCCTCCAGGCTCATGGCGAATCAGCCCAGTTGTACCGCATCACCAGATCGTCCTCGTCGATCTGGTCGGCGAGCTTCTCGACGACTTCGTCGCGCTCGAGGTCGTCGAACTGTTCGAGCTCGTAGGGCTTGACCGTCACCGGGCTCGACTCGCCCTCGGCGATGCGCTGCTGGAGCTTTGCGACGCCGTAGATGAGCGCCTCCGGACGCGGGGGACAGCCCGGGACGTGGATGTCGACGGGGATGACCTCCTCGGCGCCCTTGATGACGTTGTAGCCCTCCTGGAACGGGCCGCCGGAGACGGTACACGAGCCCATCCCGACGACGAACTTCGGCTCGGGCATCTGGTCGTAGACTCGCTTCATCCGCGGGGCGAACTTCGAGACGATCGTCCCGGGGACGATGATCACGTCCGCCTGCCGCGGCGACGCGCGGGGGACCCCGGCCGCGAAGCGGTCGAGGTCGTGTTTCACCGAGTAGGTGTGCATCATCTCGATGCTGCAACACGCGATCCCGAACTGCAGCATGAACATCGAGGAGCCGCGGACCCAGTTCATGAACTGGTCGAACTTCGTGAGGATGAACGGCGAGGAGCCGAACGCCTCCCGAAGCTTGGAGTTGAAGCGGTTGTCCGCGCCGCCGCCCGTCATCCGGGCGTCCCGCGTGTCGGTCTGTACTTGCGTGTCGTCCGTGACGAATGGTCTGTCTCGTTCGCTACTCATGCGTTTCTCTCCGTCTTCTCGCGGTTCGCCAGCGGGCTTTTGACCCACTTGACTGCGCCGTTGCGCCACGCCCAGACCAGGCCGACGACGAGCACGCCGATGAACACGAGCATCGGCCACAGCACCGTCATCAGTCCGACTCCCTGGTCGAGGGCGGACCGGTAGATCACGGTCCACGGGAAGATGAGGACGGTCTCGACGTCGAAGATGAGGAACAGCAGCGCGACCATGTAGTACTGGATGTTGAACTGGACGCGCGCCGTTCCGGTCGGGACCTCACCGCTCTCGTAGGTGGCGCGTTTACCTTGTTCCGGCACCGAGGGGCGAAGCAACGCTGACACCGCCATCATCCCCAGCGGGATGCCGACGGCGACGACCCCGAGGGCGCCGATTGCGATCCATTCACTCATTCCTAAGTCTCCCTGACGTTCGGCAGTTAGCAGTGCCCCCCCATAAGCGTTGATTTATACTGTCGCTCGGGCACAAGTCCGGCGCCTCGCGCCCCGAGCACTGCGAGATCGTCACACGCGTGGGATGCCCACACAGACGTCCGCGGTAAAAAGAGCGGCCCGCTACTCGTCGTTTCGGCTCTCGACGTACCCCGCGACGCCGAGATCGTGGAGGTCGCGCGAGTCGCGCGCGACGGCGCCGACGAGCGACTCGTGGTACTCCACCAACCGCTCTTCCAGTTCCTCGTGCTCGCGCGCGAGGATCTGTGCGGCCGACAGCGCGGCGTTGAAGGACTTGCCGGCGTCGACGGCGACGATCGGCGCGCCGGTCGGCATCCCGATCACCGAGTCGACGGACTTCTCCTTGACCGGCACCCCCACGACGGGGATCGGGTACGCGATCGAGGCGGTCATGTTCGGCAGGTCGGCGGACTTGCCGCCCGCGCCCGCGACGATGACGTCGAGGCCGCGGTCGGCGGCGGTCTCGCCGTAGGCGTACATCAGTTCGGGCGTCCGGTGGGCGGAGACGACGTAGGTCTCGTAGGTGAAGCGCGACTCCGGGGCGTCGTCGAAGTCCGTCTGCTCGGCGAAGCCCAGTTCGGAAAGCGCGTCGTGGGCGCCGCGCATCACGTCGAGGTCCGAGTCCGAACCCATTATGATGCCGACGTCCGGCGTCGTCGCCGGGTCGGCGTCGGCGTCGGCCTCCGCGCGGAGGCGGTCGATGAGGTCCTGTACGGTCACGTCGGCGTCGGAATCTGGCGTGTAGTCGGTCATCGGTTGGATCCGTGGGTTACTCGAAACGGAGCGCGTCGCGTGTTTTTCTCGCGTGCGCGAGGAGATCGTCGGGATCGGCTCTCGCGCCGTCGCCGCCGTCGCCGCCCGTCAGCGTCACGTGGCCCATCTTCCGGAGCGGGCGGACCTCGTCCTTGCCGTACCAGTGCAGGGAGGCGTTTTCATCTTCGAGGACGGCCTCGACGTTGCCGAGCCGGGCGGGTCGGGACTCGTCGACGGTGCCGAGGACGTTCGCCATCACGGTCGGACAGCGCAACCGGGTCGAGCCGAGCGGCCAGCCGAGGACGGCCCGGACGTGCTGTTCGAACTGGGAGGTCCGCGCGCCCTCGATGGTCCAGTGGCCGGAGTTGTGCGGCCGCGGCGCGATCTCGTTGACCGAAATCTTGCCGTCCGGGGTCTCGAACAGTTCGATCCCGAACACGCCGCGCCCGTCGAGTGTCTCCAGGACGTCGCGGGCGACCTCGTCGGCGCGGTCGAGCACCTCGTCGTCGGTCCGCGCGGGGAGGATCGTCTCCCGGAGGATCTCCTCCTCGTGGACGTTCTCGCCCGCGGGGAAAGTGCGGACCCCGTCGTCGCCCTGGACGGCGATCACCGAGAGTTCGCGGGCGAAGTCGACGAACGTCTCCGCCATCGCCGGGCCGCCGACGGCCTCCATCGCGTCTTCGGCGTCTGCGGGGTCGGTGACGGGGACGTTGCCGCGGCCGTCGTAGCCGCCGGTGCGGGCCTTCAGCATCACCTCGCCGAACTCCGCGAGCGCGTCGCGGAGGTCGTCGGCGTCGTCGACCCGGCGGAACGGCGGCACGGGCACGCCCGCCTGCTCCAGCTCGCGCTTCTGGACGAGCTTGTCCTCGATGGTCTCCAAGGTCTCGGGTGCGGGGTTCACCGAGAGCCCGAACTCCTCGGCGACCGAATCGAGCAGCTCCGCGTCCGCGAGTTCGATCTCGAAGGTCAGGGCGTCGACGCGAGCGGCGAGCTCGCGGAACGCCTCGGGGTCGTCGAAGTCGCCGACGACCTGGTCGCGGGCGACCGGCGCGGCTGGGCAGTCCGGGGTCGGATCGAGGACGATCATCTCGACGCCGAGCGGCGCGGCCGCCTCGGCGAGCATCCGGCCGAGTTGGCCGCCGCCGACGACGCCGAGCGTGGGGCCGGGTACGGTGACGGTCACGGGCGTGAGTACCGAAGGATGGTGAATAAACCTTGCCGAACGGGTCGGAGAATGTGCAGGGACGTGCGTATCCTCCCCGAGCACCCGATTATTCGACCGGCTCGCCACGCTTGGCGTACTCCGGCGCCACCTCGCGCAGGCGCTCCGTGTCGACGAAGACGACGACGCGGTCGTTCCAGAGCCGGAAGTCGTGTTCAAAAGCAGTATAGCCCGACAGCTCGGCCGCGACCTCGTCGCGGTCGTAGTCCTTCGCGATGACCACCGGCGGGGCGTCCGCGAGGACCTCCCCGAGTTCGGCGTCGGGCGCCGAACTGGTCACGTTGGCGCCGTACTGCTCCAGGTACCACGGCAACGGCAGGCGGTCGTGCCACGCCGGGCCGCCCGGCGGGGCGGTCCGCAGCGACGACTCGTTGCGGACGTAGAACACCTGGCCGTCGCCGCCCGGCGGTCGCGTCCCGACGAAGAGGACGTCCGTCCCCTCGTTTGCGGCCGCGACGTCGCCGACGACCTCCATCGTCGGCTTGAGGTCGTTGGCGGGCTGGGCCCACTGGAGGACCTGCTTGTCCTCCTCGGAGGCGGAGTTGAAGTACGCCGCGTTGGCGGCGACCACGCCGCTGAACGCCGCGAGCACGACGAGCGCGGCGAGGCCGACGCTGACCGCGTCCCGCGAGTCGAGCGCGTCGCGGGCGGACGCGACCACGAAACCGACGCCCGCGGCCGCCGGAATGGCGAGGGGGAGGACCACGTGGACGCCGGCCCAGGGCGCCTGGATGTCGGTCGCGATCGGGTAGCCGAACAGCGACGCGACGGCCCAGTAGGTCGCGAAGGTGACGATCTCGCGCGGCCCGTCGCCGCGGATCCCGTAGCGGTCGACGGCGACGCCCAGCAGACCGAACGCGATCACCGCCGGCGCGCCGTAGACCAGCGTCTCGGCGAGGTCGTGGAGGTACGGGAGGTACGGGTGGTCCTGGTGGCTCCCGCCGGCCCAGGTGTCGACGAACTTCTCCGCGGCGCCGACCGTGCCCGCGTCGACGACGCCCGGGAGCATCGACGGCGTCGCGAACGCCTGCCAGAGATCGGGCCGCGGCGCGTAGAAGAACAAAACGACACCCAGAAAGACGGCCGCGGCGCCGACGGCGGTCCCGACGACGCGCCCGAGCGACGCCCGGGGCGTCGGCCCGTGTGCCAGCAGCCGCGAGGCGGTCGCCGCACGCCACTGGCCGAACACCGCACGCGCCGACTCCCCGCGGGCCCGCGCCGCGATCAGCCGGTGGTCGGCCAGCAGCGCGCCGGCGCCGAGGAAGCAGAGGACGTAGAGGATCGCGTTCTCCTTCATCGTGAACGCGAGCCCAAGGGAGAACGCCGCGGGGAAGGCGTAACGGAGCCGCCCGGTGTCGAAGCCGCGGACGACGAAGCCGAGCGCGACGAACGAAAGCGCGGCCACGAGGACGTCGTTGCGCATAAACCGCGAGTAGTAGACCAAGAGCGGATTCAGCGCGAAGAGCGCCGCGAGCGCGACGAGCTCCGTGTTGCGGAGCCGCTCGCGGAACAGCCACACCGACAGCGGCAGGAGCGCCCCGATCACCGCGACCGGGAGGCGCGCGGTGAAGTCCGAGACGGGAAGCAGCGCGAACAGCCAGTCGTTGACGATCGGCAGGAACGGCCCGTGGACGATCGGCCGGTACTCATGGACGCCCGTCTCGTGATACCGGAGGATCCAGTAGCCGACCCGACCCTCGTCCCAGTGGAAGATCCGCCCCCCGAGCGCGACGGTCCGGAGGACCAGCGCGGCGACGGTGAACGCGACCACGCCGACGAGGGTATGCCGCCGGCCGAAGTGGTACTTCTCCCGCGTGCGTGAGACGATCCCCGAAACCGCTGTCGCCTCGCCGACCGTCGATTCGGTGCCGGCCGACGCGTCCGCGGCCGACTCGGTCGGGTCGGTCCCGGCCGGATCCGAGAGCGCGTCGTCGCCGGGGCGCGACGGCGTCCCGCGGGCTGACTGGGATTGCTCGTCGATCTCGTCGGCGGACGAGACGCCGGCGGACGAATCGCTGGAGGGCGGAGCGTCGGAGTCGCGGGGGCCCGCGTCAGGGCTCATCGTCACTGTGTGTCGGCCACGCCGTTACAACTCTTGTGTTTGGAATTCCGAGGGGTCGTGTTTCGACACCCCGGCCTCGCGGGTACGGTCTCCGGTCCGCGGCGTGCCGATACCTCTTTGACGCCGCCGTGGGACCGCCCGGTATGGTAACGCTCGGACTGGTGGTGACCGAGTTCAACGCCTCGGTCACCGATCGGATGGCGGAGGCCGCAAAGGAGGCGGCCGTCGAACGCGACGCGACGATTACGGAGACGCTGCGGGTGCCCGGCGTGTACGACTCGCCGCTGGCGGCCGATCGGCTGGCTCGGCGCGAGGAGGTCGAGGCGGTCGCCGTCGTGGGCGCGATCGTCACCGGCGACACGGACCACGACCACGTCATCGCCGACGCGGCGGCGCAGTCACTCACGGAGGTGAGCCTCGACCGCGACGTCCCGGTCACGCTCGGCGTCTCCGGGCCGGGGCAGAGTGGGGCCGAAGCGCGGGAGCGAGTCGACAAAGGTGCGGAAGCGGTAAACGCCGCGGTCGATATGGTGGAGACGTTAGCATGAGTTTCGATTTCGCAGATCGGGTCGAACAGGTGGAACCGAGCGCGACGCTGGCGATCAGCAACAAGGCGAGCGAACTGGAGGCGGAGGGGGTCGACGTCGTCGACCTCTCGGTCGGCGAACCCGACTTCCCCACGCCTGAGAACATCGTCTCGGCGGGTCAGGAGGCGATGGCCGCCGGGCACACCGGCTACACCCCCTCGAACGGGATTCCGGAACTCCGGGAGGCGATCGCGTCGAAGCTCCGCGACGACGGCATCGACGCCGAGTCCGGCGAGGTGATCGTCACGCCCGGGGGGAAGCAGGCGCTCTTCGAGACGTTCCAGACGCTGATCGACGACGGTGACGAGGTCGTTCTCCTCGACCCCGCGTGGGTCTCCTACGAGGCGATGGCGAAGCTCTCGGGCGGCTCGCTCAACCGCGTCGACCTCGCGCCCTACGACTTCCAGCTGGAGCCCGCACTCGACGACCTCGGCGCGGCCGTCTCCGACGACACCGAACTGCTCGTCGTCAACTCCCCGTCGAACCCGACCGGCGCGGTCTACTCCGACGCGGCGCTGGAAGGCGTCCGCGACCTGGCCGTCGAGCACGACGTCACCGTCATCTCCGACGAGATCTACCAGCAGATCACCTACGGCGTCGAGCCGACGAGCCTCGCCACTCTGGACGGAATGGGAGACCGGACGGTCACGATCAACGGCTTCTCGAAGGCGTACTCGATGACGGGCTGGCGGCTCGGATACCTTCACGCGCCCGAGTCCTTGGTCTCGCAGGCCGGCAAGCTCCACTCGCACTCAGTGTCCTGTGCGGTGAACTTCGTCCAGCACGCTGGGCTCGAAGCCCTAGAGAACACCGACGAGGACGTCCTGGAGATGCGTGATGCGTTCCTCGAGCGCCGCGATATGCTCTCGGACCTCTTCGCCGAGCACGGCGTCGACGTGCCCGTCGGCGATGGCGCGTTCTACATGATGCTCCCCGTCGACGAGGACGATCAGGCGTGGTGCTCGGGCGCCATCGAGGACGCCCACGTCGCGACCGTCCCCGGATCGGCGTTCGGCTCGCCCGGCTACGCGCGGATCTCCTACGCCGCGAGCGAAGAGCGGCTCCGCGAGGCGGTCGACCGGCTCGCCGAGCACGGCTACTTCTGATAGTGATTGCTCTCACTGTTTACCGCCGAACGCCGTTACCGGGAGTGGCGTTCGGCGGTAAGAGACGAGAGTAATCACTATGAGGAGCGGGCTCCGGCGTTCGCTCTCGGTCACTCTGGCGGACAACCGGCACCCCCTCGACCGAACCCACGCCGGGCGTGCCGGACACCCGCAGGCCGGCGCGGGACGCTGATTACGTCACGGGGGCTCTGCCTCCGTCATCCGGTATAAACGATCGCCTCGATGTCGGTGAGGAGCGCCGCGGCTTTTTATACGATCGCGACCCACTCGCAGACGTGTACGTTCGGGACCTGCCCGTCTCCGCGGCCGTCCGCGAGCACTACCGCGCGGCGGGGATCGAGGAGCTGTACCCCCCGCAGGCCGCGGCCGTCGACGCCGGGATCACCGAGGGCGGGAACGCCGTCGCGGCCATCCCGACCGCGTCGGGCAAGACGCTGATCGCGGAACTGGCGATGCTGACCGCCGACGGGCCGGCGCTGTACATCGTCCCGCTCCGCGCGCTCGCACGCGAGAAGTACGAGTCCTTCTCCGAACTGCCGGGCGTGAGCGTCGGCATCTCGACGGGCGACTTCGACTCGCCCGCCGAGGAGCTCGGCGAGGAGGACGTCGTCGTCGCGACCGCGGAGAAGGTCGACTCGGCGATCCGGAACAGCGCCACCTGGGTAGAGGACCTCGCCTGCGTCGTCGTCGACGAGGTCCACCTGCTCGGGCGGCCGCGACGCGGACCCACCCTGGAGGTGACGCTCGCGACGCTCCAGCGCCGGGCGCCGGGCGTCCAGGTCGTCGCGCTCTCGGCGACGATCGACAACCCCGAGGACGTCGCCGCGTGGCTCGACGCCGACCTCGTGGAGTCGACGTGGCGGCCGGTCGACCTCCGAACGGGCGTCTACTCCGAAGGTGCGGTCGCGTTCGACGACGACACGGCGCTGTCGGTCGACGTCGGCCCCGTCGGCCCGAACGACGACGAGGACACCGAGGTCACGGCCGCACTCGTCGCGGACGCGCTCGACGGCGGCGGCCAGTGTCTCGCGTTCGTCCGCTCGCGCCGCGAGGCCGAGTCGCTGGCGGCGCGGCTCGCCGAGGACGGCCGCGAGAGCGACGCGACCGCGGACCTCGCGGACGAGATCCGCGACGCGGGCGGCACCGAGACGGGACGACTGCTGGCCGAGACCGTCGAGTCGGGCGTCGGCTTCCACCACGCCGGCCTCGTGAGCGAGCACCGCGCGCTCGTCGAGTCCGGCTTCCGGGACCGGGAGGTGAAGGTGCTCTGTGCGACGCCGACGCTGGCCGCGGGCGTGAACGTTCCCGCACGGCGGGTCGTCGTCCGCGACCTCAAGCGCTACACCGGCGAGGAGATGGCGTGGCTCTCCACCCTGGAGGTCCACCAGATGTGCGGGCGGGCGGGGCGTCCACACCTGGACCCCTACGGCGAGGCGGTGCTCGTCGGCGACGAGCACACCGCCGACGAACTGTGGGACCGCTACGTCGACACCGGGCCCGAGGCCGTCGAGTCCCAACTGGCGGCCCGCGAGGCGCTGCGGACGCACGTCCTCTCGGTCGTCGCCTCCGGCTTCGCCGACTCCGAGGACGCGGTGCTGGAACTCCTGGACGCGACGTTCTTCGCCCACCAGTCGCCCGGCGTCGACCTCTCGGGCGTGCTCGCCGAGGTCGCCGACGAACTGGCGTCGATGGAGCTACTGGAGGTCGGGGCGGACGGCGGGCTCGCCGCGACCGACCTGGGCGCGACCGTCTCCCGGCAGTACGTCCGCCCGGAGACCGGCGCGCAACTGATCGAGGGCATCCGGACGATCCGAGCGATGGACGAAGACACCGTGACCCCGCTCACGGCGCTCGCGCTCGTCTGCGGCACGCCGGATATGCGCGGCACCTACCTCGGCAACCGCGAGCGCGCCGAGATCTACCGCTACGCGACGAGCCGCGCCGCGGAGTTCACTACCGGCCCGGGCGAGGCCGACGACTTCGAGGCGTGGCTCTGTGCGGTCAAGCTCGCGCGCATCCTCCGCGAGTGGAGCGAGGGCGCCGACATCGAGACGCTGGTCGAGCGCTACCGGATCGGACCCGGCGACGTCGAGTCCCACGTCGAGCGCGCGGCGTGGCTCCTCGGCGCCGGCGACGCGCTCGCGGACACCCTCGACGCCGACGTCGGGATCTTCCGGACGGCGCGCCGCGACCTCGGCGAGTCGGTCTCCGGAGGCGCGGGCGCCAGGCGCCCGTAGGGACCGGCGGCGGCCTTTATCAGACCACGGCGCGAAGATCCGGCTATGGCTGGAATCACCTACGAGGACTTCATCGACCTGTCGTACGAGCCCGCCGACTCGGACCTCGTCTGCACCTTCCGAATCGCGCCCGCGGAGGGGATGGACGTCGCCGACGCGGCCTCGCGGGTCGCCTCCGAGTCCTCGAACGGGACGTGGGCCGCGCTCCCGACGGGCGAGGGGTTCACCGATATGGGCGCGACGGCCTTCGCGATCGACGACGGCGAGGTCGCCGCGGGCGAGACGACCGAGATCAGGGTCGCCTACCCCGCGGGCCTGTTCGAGCCCGGCAGTATGCCGCAGATCCTCTCGTGCATCGCGGGCAACATCCTCGGGATGAAGGCGGTGGACTCGATCCGCCTCCTCGACTGCGAGTGGCCCGAGGGCCTCGCGACGTCCTTTATGGGTCCGCAGTTCGGCTCCAACGTACGGGAGGAGATCTTCGGCGTCTCCGACCGGCCGATCCTCGCGACCGTCCCCAAGCCGAAGGTCGGCCTCTCGACCGAGCGCCACGCCCAGGTGGGATACGAGGCCTGGACCGGCGGCGTCGACCTCCTCAAGGACGACGAGAACCTCACCGACCAGGACTTCAATCCCTTCCACGACCGCCTCGTCGAGAGCCTCGCCCAGCGCGACCGGGCGGAAGACGAGACCGGCGAGCCGAAGTCCTACCTCATCAACGTCACCGCGGGCACGAACGAGATGCTCGAACGCGTCGACCAGGTCGCCGCGGAGGGCTGTGAGTACGTGATGGTCGACGTGATCACCTGCGGCTGGGCCGCGGTCCAGGCCGTCCGCGAGCGCTGCGAGGAACTGGGGCTCGCGATCCACGCCCACCGGGCGATGCACGCCGCCTTCGACCGCCTCCCGCACCACGGCGTCTCGATGCGCGTGCTCGCCCAGATCGCGCGCCTCGTCGGCGTCGATCAACTCCACACCGGGACCGCCGGCCTCGGCAAACTGGCGAACGAGGACACGGTCGGCATCAACGCGTGGCTCCGCGACGATCTCTACGGCCTCTCCGACGTCCTCCCGGTCGCCTCCGGCGGGCTCCACCCGGGGCTCGTCCCCGACCTGCTGGACGCGACGGGCACGAACGTCTGCGTCCAGGCGGGCGGCGGGATCCACGGCCACCCCGACGGCACCCACGAGGGCGCGAAGGCGCTCCGCGCGGCCGTCGAGGCCTACGCCGAGGGCGTCTCCCTCGAATCGAAGGCCGACGAGAGCCCGGCGCTCGCGACGGCGATCGACAAGTGGGGCACCGAGACGCCGCGGTAGCGCGCCGCGCCGGTCCTTCGCTCGGCATCAGTCCGAGCGCGCGCCGCTCGCGGTTCGAGCGGCCGCGCCGTTCCGTCGCTGGTAGAGCGCCACCGCCGCCGCGAAGACGACGGCGCCGCTCGTATTGATCAGCAGGTCGACGACGGTGTCGGTGACGTAGTAGCCGAGCGACCACCGGTACCAGAACGTCTTGAAGACGAACTCGTAGACCTCGAAGCCCGCGCCGATCGCGAGGACCGCGGCGACGACCCAGAACGGCGAGCGGAGCGTCTCCTCGCGGAACGTGACGCTCAGGAGCGCGGCCACACCGAGGCCGCCCATCGCGTGAGTGAGGAGGTCCCACCAGGGATACGCGTTGTAGATGTCGTAGTAGAGACCCCCGAAGTGGAGTCCCGAAACGAGGACCGACCAGGCGGCGACGACCGCCCACGCGACGGTGAGGTGGTCGCCGCGCGGCAGTTCGCGACGGAGCCGACGCGCGAGGACGGCCGGCCACGAGCGGAGAGTGTGCTCGCGGGGATAGCCGGCGGTCGCCATCGTCGCCCACGCGCCGAGGAGCGCGAGCGCGGCGGAGCCGATCCCGACGGCGAGCTTCGCGGAGAGATGCGGGAGGGGCGCCATCGACGCGAGATGGCCGCGGCGGACGTAAAGCCTTTCTGTGGTGGGCCGGGTCGCCGCGGGACTACGCCTGCTCCCAGGGCTGGATCGGGCTCTCGCCGAACAGCTCGCGCATCAGCGTGACGATGCTCTCCGGGGGGAACTGCCCGCGCTCGGTGACGATCGCGTCGACGTACCGCGGCGGCGTCACGTCGAACGCGGGATTCAGCACCTCGGGATCGCCGATCTCTTCTGCGGTCTCGGGATCGATCACCTCCGACTCGTCGCGCATCTCGATGTCGACCGTGTGCCCGGTGAGCGTCCCCGGGTGGAGCTTGATCGTCTGGGCCGCACAGACGATCGGCGTGCCGCGGTCGCGGGCGTTGACCGCGAGCCCGCTCGTCCCGATCTTGTTGATGACGGAGCCGTCGGCGGCGATGCTGTCGGCGCCGACCAGAACGTGATCGACGTCGTTGAGGTAGCGCCGCGCCGCGGAGTCGACGATGAGCGTCACGTCGACGCCCATCTCGCTCAGGGCGTCGGCGGTGATGTGGCCCTGATTCCTGGGACGGGTCTCCTTGGCGTACGCCGACAGCGACTTGCCCTGCTCGACGGCGCCCTCGACGCAGGCCAGCACGTCCGTCGAGTGGCAGTGGGTCATGATCGTGTCGCCGTCGCGGAGGCGGTTCGCCCCGACGCGGCCGAGGTCGTGCTGGGCGGTGTCCAGCCGCTCGCAGAACTCGGCGGCGCTCTCGCGGACGCTCTCGCGGAGTTCCTCGACGGTCGCGCCGCGGACGTCGCGGAAGACGTACCGGAGCGCGTTCGGCAGGCTCACCGCGGTCGGGCGGGTGTCGTGGAGGACGCGGGCGGCCGCGCGGAGCTCGTCGAGGAACGCCGACGGCGACTCGGCCTCGCTCGCGTCGGCCTGCGCCGCGAGGGCGCGCGCGGCGGCGTCGGCGATCGTGGCCGCGCCGCGGATCTCCATCGTGTCGATGTCCTCGGCGACGCGGCTGACCTCCTCGGCCACCTCGCGTTCGGGAGCGTCGGTCATACCTGACTCTTCGCGGCGACGGCTGAAAAGCGCGGGTGACGATCCGGGCGGCGCCGACGACGTCGGCGACGCGACCGCGGGGTTACAAGTACTGCTCGATCAGCGAGCGCAACGTCGACTCGTCGCGGACGCCGACGACCTGCTCGACGGGCTCGCCGTCGCTGAACAGGAGCAGCGTCGGGACGCCGCGCACCTGGTACTGCCCCGCGAGCGGCTGATTCTGGTCGATGTCGAGCTTCGCGACGGCGGCGTCGGTGTCCGCCGCCAGCGACTCGACCGTCGGTTCGAGCATCTTGCACGGTCCGCACCAGTCCGCGTAGAAGTCGACCAACACGACGTCGTGGGTCGAGACGGTCTCTTGGAGCTCCGCCGAGCCGTTCACGTGGATCGGCTCGGACGGCGCGGCGCCGGAATCCGGCTCTCTTGGCTCTTCGTCGCCCTCGATCTGGGACGCCAACTCCTCGCGCTTCTGTCGTCTGATCTCGTCGAGTTCGTCCTCTGCGCTTGGTGATTCGCTCATCGACCGTACATTGGACGCGGCCGAATAAAACAGTTTTGCAAAATTAGAACAATACAGTCGCGCGAGTCGTCTTCCTTCGGGTGACCCCGCGTCGGTCAGTCGGCGTACAGCGAGTAGGTGATGACCGCGAACCCGACGAACGTCAGCGCGGCATCGATGAGGATCCCCGTCGCGAGGCTGACCCCGAGGATGAAGTCCATCGTCCCGCCGAGGAGCGCCCCGAGCGTGATGATCCCGAACCCGACCGCGAGCGCTCGGAGCGCTCGGGTGCCGGTGTTGCGGTACGCCTTCAGTGAGAAGTACGTGATGAGTCCGCCGAGGACGAGGATCCCCGTCTTCACCACGACGATACCCGTTGCGATGCTCGCGGATGCGGTTGTGTGTGGCATATTACGTTTCCTCCCGAACGGCGGTCCAGATGTCTGCGAGCCGGTCCTCGGGGCTCTGCTCCAGTCGGACGACGTCGACGTCGAGGCGCCTGGACTCCGTCAGCGCGATGCGGACCTCCTCGAACGCGACGGCGTAGGTGGTCGTGTGGTGTCCATCGGAGCGGATTTCGGTCCCCTCCTCGAGGAGTTCGGCCTCGGTCAGCAGGTCCAGTTTCCGGTACGTGGTCGAAAGCGGGATGTCACAGTTCTCCGAGAGTTCGCTCGCGGTGTGCGGCTCGTCGAGTGCCCGGATGATGGCTCTCGCGTCCTCGTCGTCGAGCGCATCGAGGACTGACCGGAGATCGGCCGATTCCTCCGCGGACGGCTCGCGCGCCATTATCGGAAGCGAGGAACACCTGATGTATTAATCCCTCGGGATCGGCGGGCAACACCTTTTTGCCTCTCGCGCGAACGCCGGCGCGTGACAGACCCCAAACCCTTCCGGTACGACGCCGAAGTCAGGTGGCCCGGCTGGACCCGCGTCGTCGACAGCGGCGCCGACAAGGCCTGGCTCCGCGCCGACACCGGCGGTCTGGTCGAGATGCAGTACGGCCCGGTCCCGCTCGTCTACGAGGGCGACACGATCTGCACCATCTCGAACCACTTCAAGGAGCGCGAAAAGCGGGTCGCGGCGCCGTTCACGGGGCTCATCATCGGCTCGCTCCAGAACCCGGTGGCCGCGCCCGGACACCCGCTCTGTCACCTGGTGAGCGTCGACGACGCGACGCTCCGGGAGATCGAGCGGGAGGTCGGGGCCGGGGGGTTCTCCGAGCAGGCGTGGGCGTAGCGGGGACTCCCGCTCGGGCCCGCATCCGACCCGCCGTTCAGTTCGTCTCGGCCTGCTCGTGGGTGTGGTGGTAAAAGCGCACGCGGGCCGCGCCGTCGACGAGCACCGGATCGAAGCAGACTCGCTGGTATCGGTCGTTGTCGAGGAGGTTCACCATAATCCCGCGGTCGTGCTCGGAGACGGAGTCGTAGTCGGCCTCGCAGACCGGACACTGGTCGGGGGCGTCGTCGGGGACGTGCACGGCCTCACGCCCCGTCGCTTCCGACCGCGTCGACGACCCGCGAGACCGTCTCGTAGCTGTCGTCCCCGTAGGTGATGAAACGGACGTCAGCGAGGGATTCAGGCTCGAACGCCCGGATCTCCTCGACGATGAGGCGCGCGCCCTCCTCTAAGGGAAAGGCGGCGACGCCGCACCCGAGCGCGGGGAGCACGACCGATTCGCAACCGAGGTCGTCGGCGCGTTCGAGGGCGTTCCGCGTCGCGTCGCGGATGCTCTCGGCCGTGGCCCGTCCGTCGCCGTAGTGCGGCATCGCCGCCGCGTGGACGACGTACTCGGCGTCGAGGTCGTAGGCGTCGGTGACGGCGACGGCGCCGAGATCGATCGGTCCCTTCGCGACGGCGGCCTGATTCAGCGCCTCGCCGCCGGCGCTGCGGAGCGCGCCCGCGACGCCCGAGCCCATCTGGAGGCTCGTCCCGGCGGCGTTGACGAGGGCCTCCGCCGACTGCTGTGCGATGTCGCCCTGGACGACGGTGAACTCCATACCCCTCATTGTGAGTCCATCACAAAAACGTCAGCGCCGTAACGGGAACGGCCGGCGGACCGAACCGCTCTTGTCGGGGTCGGGCCCTTGCGGACGTATGCGCGAGGCATCACCCGACCCCGCGGTGCTTGAGGCGGTCGCGGCGCGCGCGGTCCGCGCCGGCGGCGACTATCTCAGGCGGGCCTTCCGCGATCAGGAGATCGAAGCCGAGTACGGCACCCACGACGTGAAGTCCGCGGCCGACGAGGCGGCCGAGGCCCGGATCGCCGACGTGATCGAAGACGCCTACCCGGACCACGCGATCCACGGCGAGGAGTCCGGCCGCAACGGCGAGGGCCGCTACGAGTGGGTCGTCGACCCGCTCGACGGCACCAACAACTTCGCCGCGGGGCTCCCCTCGTTCGCGTCGGCGGTCTGTGTCCTCCGCGACGGCCGCCCCCTCGTCTCGGCCGTCTACGAGCCCCTCCCGGACACGACCTACCTCGCGCGGCGCGACGGCGGCGTGACCGTCGACGGCGAACCGACGCGCGCCGAGAGCGACCGCTCGCTTCCACAGGGCACCGTCTCGTTCGTCGTCGGCCTCCCCGCCGTCCGCGACGAGACCCACCGCGCGACCGCCGAGCGCGTCGAGTGCGCGGTCAGCGCCGAGTGCAAGCGCGTCATCAACACCTGGTCGCCCTGCGTCGACTGGGGGCTCCTCGCCACCGGCCACATCGAGGGCCTCGTCGCCTACCGCCCCGACGTCTACGAGCACTACGCCGGCACGCTGCTCGCCCGCGAGGCCGACGTCGAACGCCGGGTCGTCGATCTCGACGGCGAGGGCGACGACGGCGCCGCAGAGCCCGACCCGGCCGACGAAATCGGCGTCGACGGCCTCTACGTCGCCGCGCCCGACCGCGAGAAACTGGACGACCTCCTCGCGGCCGCGACGGGCGCGATCGACGGCGTCGACCGCTCGGGGTAGGGCGTCGCGGTCGCGCCGACCGTGCGGGCTATTCTCAAGGAAGCCGAAAGTGCGTGTGGGCCCTCGATCCGTTATGGACCTGCTCCAGATGCGGTGGCGCGACGCGCTGTTCGCCCACTGGCCGGTTGACCCCGCGGTCGTCTCCGCGCGGCTCCCCGAGGGGCTCCGCGTGGCTACCTACGACGGCGACGCGTGGCTCGGCGTCGTCGGCTTCGTGATGGCGGACATCCGCCCCTGCGGGGCGCCGCTGGGGCTGTCGTTCCCGGAGCTGAACCTCCGGACGTACGTCACGCGCCCCGGGAGCGACGACCACGGCGTCTACTTCTTCAGCCTCGACGCCGACGACCGCCTCGGCGTGTCGGTCGCGCGGCGGTTCTTCGAGCTCCCGTACTACCGCGCCGAGCTCCGCGTCGACCGAACAGAAGGCGACGACGGCCCGGAACTGACGCTACGGCACAGGCGGACCCACCCGGACGTCCCGCCCGCGCGGTTCGTCGGGACCTACCGCCCGGTCGGCCCCGAGTCCGTCCCCGAGGCGGGGTCGCTGGAGGCGTTCCTGACCGAGAACTACCGCTTCTACACCGACGGCGGCGGCCGGCTCTACTACGGCGACATCGACCACCCGCCCTGGCCGCTCGCGCCGGCCGAGGCCGAGATCGAATCGAACACGCTGTTCGCCGCGAACGGCTTCGAGGCGCCCGAGGGCGACCCGATCGTCCACTACTCGCCCGGCACCGAGGTCACGGCGGGTCCGCTCCGCCGGGTCTGAGGGCGGCGGATCGGCCGACCGCGACGGCGCGCCGCGAGGAGCCGAACCGCCGGGTTTCAAGCGCCGCCGGTCCCTGCCGTTCGCTATGGTACTCGACACTGTGATGCAGACGCTGCACGTCCTCGTCGGAGCGCTGTGGGTCGGAAGCGTCGTCTTCGTCGCCGGGGCCGTCCTCCCGTCGGCGGTCGAGGGCGCGCTCGACGCCGCGCCGCTGGAATCGATCGCCGATCGGCTCGTCTACCTCTCCCGCGGCGCCTCCGTGGTGATGCTTCTCACCGGCGGCCACCTCGCCGGGACGGGGTACACGGTCGCGAGCCTCACCGGGACCTGGCAGGGCCACCTCGTTCTGGCGATGCTCGCCCTGTGGCTCGTCCTGACCGCGCTCGTCGAGATCGGTCGGAGCCGACTCGTCGACGGCCTCCGCGAGAAGCGGGTCCGGACGCCCGCCGAGGAGACGGCGACGATCTTCCGAGCGGCCGCGGTCGTCGGCGTGTTGCTCCTCGTCGACGCCGGCCTGCTTGCCTCCGGGTTCGTCCTCTACTGAGTCAGATGAACCGCCTCCACCCCCGCACCCGGCTGCTCTGGATCGCGCGCGCCCTGATCACGGCGGCGGTGCTCTCCGGCGTCGCGCTCGCCGCTCGCCTGACCGTCGCCCCGCCGTGGGTTCCGGCCTGGACCCCGGCGGCCGTCTTCGTCGCTTTGGCTACCCTGGGGGTCGCAAGCGCGGTCCTCCGGTACCGCGTGTGGCGCTACGAGGTCCGCGAGGACTCGCTGTACCTAGAGCGGGGCGTCCTCACGCGCGTCCGGACGGTCGTGCCGTTCGTGCGGGTCCAGCACGTCGACACCTCCCGGTCGCCGACCGAGCGGGCCGTCGGCCTCGCGAGCACCGTCGTCTACACGGCCGGCTCCCGCGGCGCCGACGTGTCGGTGCCGGGGCTCGCGCTCGACGACGCCGACGACCTCCGCGAGCGGCTGAAGCGCCTGGCGATCCGCTCGGAGGGCGAAGACGCGGTCTGAGATGGCACGGAGCCTCTCGCCGCTGTCGGTGCCGTACCGGGTGTTCCAGCGCGGGAGCGGCGTCGTCGTCGCCCTCGCGTTCGCGCTCGTCGGCGGCTTCGACCTCCCGGGGATCGGTCCCGCGGGCCCGCTCTTCGTGGCCGCGCTCGGGCTCCTCGCGGCCGGCGTCCTCGTCGGGTACGAGGTCGCCTACGTCCGGCGGTTCAGCTACGCGCTCTCCGCGGACTCCCTCGACATCGAATCCGGCGTGCTCTCCCGACGGAGCCGGGAGATCCCGCTCCGGCGGATCCAGAACGTCGACATCTCGCGGAACGTGCTCCAGCGCGTCCTCGGCATCGCGGTCGCGTCCTTCGAGACCGCCGGCGGCGGCGAGACGGAGGCCGAACTCCGGTTCGTCTCCTTCGAGGAGGCGAAACGGCTCCAGCGCGAACTCGGCCGGCTGAAGCGCGGCGAGCCCGAGCCGGGTGAGGAGGGCGAAAGCCCACAGAGCGGCCCGGAGACGACGGAGCTGTTCGCACTCGACCGGGGCGAGCTGGCCATCTTGGGCGCCTTGTCGGTCGACCTCCGCGTTCCCGGGCTCCTCTTCGTCGCCGTCTCGACCCTCGGATCCAGCGTCGTCGCGGGCTATCTCTCCGCGCTCCAGGGGGTCGCGTTCGCCGCCGTCACCGGCGTCGCGCTCGTCGGGCTGGCGCTCGCCTCGTGGGTCGTGGGCGCCGCCGCCTCCGTCGTCGAGTACTACGACTTCCGGCTCGTCCGCTCCGGCGACGAACTCCAGTACGAGCGCGGGCTGCTCCAGCGCTACGACGGGTCGATCCCGTTCGACAAGATACAGACGCTGACGATCAGGGACAACCCCCTGAAGCGGCGGTTCGGCTACGCGACGCTGTACATCGAGACCGCCGGGTACGCGGCCGGCGGCTCGGACGGGCGCTCGCGGGGGTCGGAGGCGGCGATCCCGATCGCCGAGCGCGACCGCATCCTCGATCTCGTGGAGGCCCTAGAGCCCGTCGGCGACGTGGACTTCGAGCGCCCGCCGACCAGGGCGCGGCGGCGCTACCTCGTTCGGTACCTCCTCGTCGTAGGCGTCCTCGCGGCCGCGCTGTACGGGGCGCAGGCGCTGCTGTCGCTTCCCGTTCCCTGGTGGCCGCCGCTCCTCCTGGCGCCGGTCGCGGTGTGGTTCGCGCACGCGACCTGGCGGCACCGGGGCCACTGGCTGGGCGACACCCACGTCGTCACGCGGAACGGCGTCCTCCGGCGGGAGACGAAGATCGTTCCCTACTACCGGATCCAGACGGTCATCGACTCGCGGAACGTCTTCCAGCGCCGCCTCGACCTGGCGACGGTGACGATCGACACCGCGGGCTCGCTGTCTTTGACCGGACAGGACGCCGCCGCGGTCGACGTCGCGGGCGCGCGGGCCGACTGTCTCCGGGCGGAGCTGGAAGCCCGACTCGGCCGCGCCGTCGACGCCTACCGGGCCGGCCGGGCGGGGATCGGCTTCGAAGACGAGGACCCCGCGGAATCGACGACGGAAGACGGGAACCCTGAGAGGAAAGACAGTAGACCGACAGGCGACAGTGGAGACGACAGGCCGACAGACGACAGTGGGGACGACAGGCCGACAGATGACGACGACAGATCGACTGACGACAGCGAGGACGTCAGTTCGCCGAACGGCGCCGACGACTCGGTGCCGAGTCGCGATCAGAACGGAAGCGGCGGGCCCGACGTCGAATAGTCTCTTCGGGCCGCGTCGGCCTCATAGTGATTACTCTCACTGTTTACCGCCGAACGCCACCCCCGGTAACGGCGTTCGGCGCTACGAAACGGGAGTAATCACTATCAGTCGTCGGCGGCCATCGGCGTCTGTACCGCCGCGGGCGACTCTTCGACGGTCGGCTCGCTCGCGTCCGCGAGGCCCGTCCATTCGAGGTTCTCCTCGTACTGGAAGGCGTCGTGGCCCCGCGTGGGGTCGACGACCGTCAGGGAGAGCCAGTCGTTGTCGAGCAGTTCGGCGAGGGTCTCGTGCTCGGCGAGGATCTCGGTGACGCGCTCGACCGGCGCGTGGATGACCGTCGAGAGCCGGAGCGGCTGGTGGTAGGGGTCGTGGTCCGCGGCCATCACCGACTGGAGCGGCAGGCCGCGCATCAGGTCGCCGCCGTTGCCCTGGTAGACGCCGACGTTTCCGACGGGGTTGTGGGTCACCTTCGAGCCGCTGCCGTAGACGCCGGTGTCGACGGTGGCGAAGTAGTACTGGGCGTTGATCCACTGGGTGACGACCATCGGCCCTGTGAGGATCGCTTCCAGCGCGTCGCCGGCGTCGTCCGTGCGCCAGTCGTAGGAGTGCAGGAACGAGCGGCCGTCCAGGTCCAGGTCGGCGGTGAGCTCCCGCGGGCCGATCACGAACCCCGCGTTGCCCGCGAGGCCCCACTCCGGGCGCGTCTCGGCCCAGTCGGCGGCGCGGCGCTTCGTCTCGCTTTCTGCGGCGCCGGCGTCGCCCCCCATCGTCTCGACGCGCTCGGCCGCGGCGTCGGCGGTGGCGTCCGCGAGGTCCGCGCGCAGGCGTTCGAGGTCCTCCGCGTGGCTCTCGGGCACGCCGGAGTCGAACAGCGTGATCTCGTCGGTCGTGGTGTTGTGCTCGGCGGCGACGAAGACGGTGTCGTCGGGGACGTCGACGCCGCGCTCGGCTAACGCCTCGCGGACCTCGTCGTCGTTGCAGATCGACGCCAGGACGCGGGCGTTCGGGCCCCCGGGGTTGCCGGCGCAGGCGCCGCAGTCGAGGCTCGATCCGAACGGATTGTTCGCGGTCTCGCTGGCGTGGCCCGCGAACACGACGACGCGTGCGAACTCCTCCCAGCCCATCAGCTCGAAGGCCGCGGCCGCGTACTCGACGCGCTCGTCGAAGCTCAGCCCGCTCGGCAGCCCGCCGTCGGTCGCCGCGTGCATATCGCGGTCCAGGACCGGACTGCAGAACTCGTGGGCGCTCGGGATCCGCGCGTCGAGCGCGTCGAGCGCTTCGTGGACGCGACCGGGCGACAGCGTCCGCGCGGTGAGCGCGGCGCCGTACCCGCTTCCGGCGGTCTCGACGAGGCTGAACGCGGTCGCGGCGTTTGACTTCAGGGTTTCGAGGACCGTCTCGCCGGCTTCGAGCACGCTCGTCCACCGCTCGTGGTCCGCGTGCCGGTGGTCGTGGCCGTCCGCCGGCCGCTCTTCGATGCGGTGGGCGGCGTCGACGATCGGGGGGCAGGCGTCGCTGCCGACCTCGGAGCCGTAGCCCTCGTACTGCATCGGGACGCCGAAGAAGCCGGCGTAGCCGTGGGTCTCGTAGTCGCCGGCGGACTCGACGTGCCGGCGGATGATCTCCGAGCGCGTGTCGATGCAGAAGACGAGCTGGGCGTCCGGCCGGCCGTCGCTGTCGCCGCTCTCGCTGTCGCCGCTCTCGCTGTCGGCCTCGCGGGCGGCGCTCTCGGCGGCTACGGCCTCGACCAGTTCCTCGCGGTAGGTCGCCTCCCAGGCGTTCAGCCACGCCTCGGCCAGCGGGACGTCGGCGTCTTCGCTCCCGCTCGCAGTCGTCGACGCCGCGTCGACGTCCGCCTCTGCGGGAGCGATCGGCGCGCCGAACTGCTCTGTGAGCGTCAGCCGGGCGGCCAGGTAGCCGACGAGCGTGATCGGGTGCTCCGACTGCCAGACGTCGCCGTCGTCGATGCGCTGTCTGATCAGGCCGGTCCAGCCCGGCAGCGCCGTGAGGTGGTGCTCGAAGATCGCCGGCCAGCGGTCCCGCGGGAACGCCTCGAGCCGCGCTTCGAGCGCGTCGATCGGGTCCTCGGGGAGGTCGGCGATCGCTCCCGGATTCGGGATCTCGCGGTCGTGGCGCGCGATCGCCCGGAACGCCCGGTAGAACCCCGCAGAGCGGTCCGGCATCGACCACTCCGCGCTCCCCTGGTCGAGGAACGCCGCGAGCCACTTCGTCAGGACGGCGTCGACCCGGTCCGACGGCGACTCTCCGGGTGCGTCGCCGCCCGATCCGGTGCTGTCGGCTTCGGCGGCCGCCAGCCGCTCCAACTGCGCTTCGGGATCGGCGTCGTAGCCGCGCTCCGATAGCTCCTCGCGGAGGATCTCGCCGTCGATCTGACCGCCTTCCCAGGCGCGGCGGAAGACCTCCGCGCTCGGGTAGCCGCCCCCGCCGTAGAGCCGCTCGCCGTGCTTCACGGCCTCGTGGAAGGGGCGGTCCTCGAACCCGGCGAGGGGGTTCGCGGTCACGAACGAGTGGAGCGGCCAGACCCGCCCCACGGCGCTTTCTGCCTGTTCGATGCTGTCGCGGATCGCGGTCTCAGTACTCATTGTAGTCCTCCGTTGAAGTAAGCACGGTCGTCGACGGTGGCTGTGCGGCGTTCACGAGCGCCACGTAGAGGCGCCGGCTGTGCCGGTACGCGCCCGATTCGATCGCGGCGTAGGTCGCGAGGAACGCGGCGGCCACGAGGAGGTGCCCGACGGTCAGTTCGGCCGCCGCGGTGACGATCGGCAGGCCGTACAGGACCTCCTTGACGGCGAGGTAGACGGCGCCGTAGAGGGCGATCGCGGGGAGGAACACGAGCGGGATCGCTCCGATCCGGGCCCACGCGGGGAGATCGGTGTGGGCGATCGTCGTCCGCGCCGCGTGCAGGGTGGTGACGACGACGACCAGCGTCAGGACGAGCCCGCTGTTCAGCCCCGCGCCCTTGCCGGTGATCGCGACGAAGACGCCGCCGCCGGCGACCGCCGACAGGAGCGTGACCGCCCCGCCGACGGCGCCGAGCGAGCCGGCGTCGGACCCGGATTTCGGCCCCGTGTGCTCGATCCGGCTCCCCGACGAGAGGAACTTGTAGGCCTTGTAGAAGCCGTGGAGGATCAGGTGCGTGATCGCGGCGCCGAAGAAGCCCAGGCCGGCCTGCATAATCATGAATCCCATCTGGCCGACCGTCGAGCAGCCGAGCCGGCGCTTGACGTCGGGCTGGACCGACTTGAGGAGCTTCCCGCCCAGGGCGCTGACGGCCCCGACGAGCACGATCGCGAGCATCACCGACGGCTCCGCGGTGACGACGGGGGCAAAGCGCAGCAGGAGGATCCCGCCGGCGTTGACGAAGCCCGCGTGCATCAGCGCCGAGGCCGGCGTCGGCGCCGTCATCGACCCCAGGAGCCAGCCGTGGAACGGCAGCAGCGCCGACTGGACCATCGCCGCCAGGACGAGCGCGCCGGCGACGACGAACACGGTGGTCGAAGAGAGCGAGCCCGCGGCCGCGACCGCGCCGGAGACGGTCGTCGCGCCCGTCTGCCACCACAGGACAGCGAGGGCGACGCCCAGGAGCGCGGTGCCGCCGACGAAGTACCGGCGGGCGAGGCTCGCGGCGGCCTGAGCCTGCGGCCAGCCGCGGACGTGGCCGATCAGGTCGGCCATCGCGAGGCCCATCCCGAGCCAGGCGGCCGCGAAAAGCAGGAGGTGATCGGCCGCGACCAGGACCATCACGGTCCCCACGAAGCCGAGGACCCGGCCGAAGAAGCGGTCGATCCCGCGCGTGCCGGCCATGTACCGCCGCGAGTAGCTGGCGACGATGCCGCCGAAGAAGGTCACGACGACCCACAGGAGCAGGGTCAGCCCGTCGACGGCGAAGAGCCCGAACGCCGTCCCGGTCGGGGCCCACCAGCCGAGCAGTCGGCCGGCGAGCACACCGAGGGACGCGACGAACAGCGCCCACGTGAGTCGGGTGACGGCCGTCGGCACCGCCGTCGACTCCGATTCGCCGCTCGGTAGCTCTCCGATCGCCGTAGACTGCAACTTCCCTGACATTCTTTGATCCGTCTCGGTCGGACGCCCGCCCCCGACGTCGCCGCCGCGCGGACGATGCCCGACCATCTCACCCGTTCCAAGAACAGAATAGGTAATAAATCCATCTATCTCGAACGTATCGTTCGATCTAATCCGAATTATAGAACATTATGTTCCCGATATCGCGGAGGCGCCGGCGGTCGCCACGACAGTCCGCGTACTGATCGTATCCGAGATGGCGAAACGGAAACGAACGGGACGAGAAGCCGCGCTGATGCGGGCGGGGACTGGCCCGCGACAGTCCGAGGGGCTACGCCGAGTCGAACTCGCCGAACGGCTTCGTCTCGTGGCTGCGGACGAGCACCTCGTCGGCGACGGTCAGCCCCATCTCCAGCAGTTCCTGGGCGACCGGCGTGATGTCGTCGTCGGTCTGTCCGACCACGGTGACGAGCAGATTCTGCTCGCCCGTGACCAGTTCCTGGACGGAGACGACGCCGTCGATCTCCAGGATCTCGGGGATGAGTTCGCCGCGCTCGGGGATCGAGGCCGTACAGAACAGCAGCATCCGGAGCGGATAGCCCGAGGCCTGGTAGTCGACCTCGGCGCTGTACCCCTTGATAATGCCGTCGGACTCCAGCCGCTGGAGCCGCTTGCGGACGGTGCTGTCGGACGTCCCGGTCCGCTCGGCGATGTCGCCCGACGACATATTTCGGGCGTCCTCCTGGAGGGCGTGGAGGATCGCTCTGTCGACGTCGTCGATCTCGGAGTCGGCCATAGCGGATTCACGCGGGTCAGCGACTAAGGAACTTCGGCTGTTCGGCGCTCCGGGGCGCTCAGTCGCCTCGCGCGTCCTCGATGATCCGGGTGAACTCCCGCGCGGTCTCGGTGATCGACTCGAAGTCGCCCGCGGCGATGGCCTCGGCGTCCATAATCGCGCTCCCGGCGCCGACGACGGCCGCGCCGGCCTCGATGTAGTCGGCGACGTTGTCGGAGTCGATGCCGCCGGTCGGCATCAGCGGGATCTGGGGGAGCGGTCCGGCGATGGCCGAGAGGTGGCCCGGCCCCATCGACGCCGCGGGGAACACCTTCGCGACGTCAGCGCCGGCCTCGTAGGCCTCGATCGCTTCGGTCGGCGTGAGGACGCCAGGGGCGACGAGCGTCCCGTAGCGGTTGCAGGTCTCGACGACGCCGCGGTCGAACGTCGGGCCGACGACGAACTCCGCGCCGCTTCGGATGGCCGCCTGTGCCGTCTCGGAGTCGAGGACGGTGCCCGCGCCGACGATCGCCTCCGACTCGTCGAACGAGGCCGACACCTCCGCGATGAGGTCCATCGCGTCGGGGTTGTCGGCGGTGATCTCGTAGGCCGTCACTCCGCCGTCGTGGAGCGCCGTCGCGACGTCGATGACCGTGTCCGCGTCGGCGCCGCGCATCACCGCGACGACCCCGCTTTCGGCAAGCCGCTCGAGATCGGAACTCGGATCCGAAGTACTCATACTTCGGGATCGTCGCGAGGGAAAATAAAAGTCCGCGCTCCGGCCCGTCAGTCGGTCCGCGGGACCGCGTACGCGCCCGCGAGGAAGAACACGAACGCGACCGCGACGACGACGGCGAGATTCGGCGCCGCCGCGGTCGTCGCGTCCGGATACGTCACCGCGCGGATGCCGCGCGCGACGTAGGTGAGCGGCGAGAGCCCGAGCGCCGGGCGGAACCACGCCGGCAGCAGATCGGGCGTGACGAACGTCTCCGAGAGGAAGAGGAGGGGAAGCGCGACGGCGTTCGACGCCGCGATGACGCCGTCCTGGGAGTCGGCGACGCGGCCGATGACCGCACCCAGCCCGCAGAAGAGCACGACGCCGAGCGCGACGAACGGCACGACGAGAAGCGTCGCGGGCTCGAGCGGGACCGCCGTCCCGGTGACGAGCACCGAGAGCGCGAGCAGCAGGAGCGCCGCGGCCCCGATGACGGCGACGTTCACGAGCGACTGCGCCAGCAGCCACTCGCCCCGGGTGAGCGGCGTCGTCGCCAGCTTCTCGAAGCGGCTGCCCTCGCGGTGGCGCGCGACCGTGCTGCCGACCCGCGACAGCGGCGTGAACAGGACGACGACGGCGAGGTAGCCCGCGACGTAGTAGCCCTTCGGCTCGGCGAAGAGCCCGCCGCCGGTGGGCTGGGTCTGGACCAGGGCGCCGAAGATCACCACGATGATCGCGGGGAAGAAGAACGTGAAGAACACCGCGGTCCGCCGGCGGAGGAACGCGTGCCAGGCGGCGACGAACTCCGCGCGGATCCGACTGAGACGGCTCACCGCGCGTCACCTCCCCGCGTCGCCTGGGCCGTGCCGGAGTCTACTTCCGATCCGCCGCCGGCGAACGCCTCGCCGGTGAGTTCCAGATAGACGTCTTCGAGGTCGGGCTGTTTCCAGGTCAGCGACTCGAACCCGACCCCCGCCTCGTCCAGTGCGTCGACGACGGCGCCGATGTCGCGGGGGCCGATCCCCTCGACGACGAGGTCGTCGCCGCGGGTCGACGTCTCGTAGGCGAGCCCGACGTCGCCGAGCGCCGACGGGTCCGCGTCGGTCGCCACGAGGAGCCGGCTCTCGCCGCCGTGGGTCGCCACGAGCTCCCGCGGCGCCCCGACGGTGACGAGCCGCCCCGCGTTCAGGAAGCCGACGCGGTCCGAGAGCCGCTCGACCTCGGCCATCGAGTGGCTGGTGAGAAAGACCGTCGTCCCGCCGGCCGCGAGGTCTTCGAGCAGTTCCCACAGGGCGCGTCGCCCGGCGGGGTCGATCCCCGTGGTCGGCTCGTCGAGGAAGAGCACCTCGGGGTCGTTGACGAGCGCGATCGCGACGCAGACGCGGCGCTTCTGGCCGCCGGAGAGCTCCTCGTACCACTGCTCGGCCGCGCCCCCGTCGATCCCGACGTCCGCGAGGACCGCGTCGGGGTCGCGGGCCGCGTCGTACCGTCCGGCATATTGCGCGAGCAGTTCCCGCGGCGTGAGCCGCGAGGCCGGCGCGAACGACTGCGGGAGCAGTCCGATGCGGGCGGGGTCGACCTCCGTCGGGTCCTCGCCGAGGACCGAGGCGCTCCCCTCGACCGCGGTCGTCCCGGTGAGCGCGCGGACGAGCGTGGTCTTTCCGGCGCCGTTCGGTCCCACGAGCCCGAACACTTCGCCCGGATCGACGGACAGCGAGACCCCATCGAGGGCCGTCGCGTCGCCGTAGGATTTCCGCACCGAGTCGGCGACGAGTGCGGCAGTCATACGCAGGACTGCGACCCCTCGGGTGGTAAGCGGTTCGGATTCCACACGTCCAGGGGGTGATACTTGTGCGTCCGCGCCCAACCGACGGTATGGAACGCCTCCGCAGACGACGACTCCTCCGCGCGGGCGGGCTGGCAGCGCTCGCGTCGGTGGCCGGCTGCAGCGCCCCGTCCGGTTCGGCCGGCGACGGCGACGCGGGCGACGCGAGCGGATCCGACGACGCAGACGTGACGAGCACCGACGGGCGCGACGCGGGGACTCGGGTCCCGACGCCGACGGAGACCGGCGGGCCGCGGCCCGACCTCGACGGCGCCGACGTCGCGCTCGAACCGATCGCCTCGGGGTTCGCCGCCCCGGTCGATTTCGTCGCGCCGACGGACTCGGACCGCCGCTTCGTCGTCGACCGCGACGGGCGGATCTGGGAGATCGGAGACGACGGCCGCCGCGAGACGCCCTTCCTCGACCTCTCCGATCGGATCGTGCTCGGGAGCGAGCGGGGGCTGCTCGGCGCCGCGGCCCACCCGGAGTTCGCGAGCAACGGCCGGCTCTACGTCCGGTACAGCGCGTCGCCGCGGGCGGGAACGCCCGACGGGTACAGTCACACCGCCGTCCTCGCGGAGGTCACCATAGACCCGGACGCCCGCGTCGCCGCCGACCCACAGGAGCGGACGGTACTGGAAGTCCCCCAGCCGCAGGGCAACCACAACGCCGGCGCGGTCGCGTTCGGCCCCGACGGGTACCTCCACGTCCCGTTCGGGGACGGCGGCGCCGCCAACGACGTCGGGCGCGGCCACGCCGACGACTGGTACGACGCCGTCGACGGCGGCAACGGCCAGGACACGGCGGCGAATCTGCTCGGCAGCGTCCTCCGCATCGACGTCGACGGGCGCGGCGGCGTCCCTGGGAGCGATGCGGGCGCGGACAAGCCGTACGCGATCCCCGCGGACAATCCGCTCGTGGGTCGGTCGGGGCTCAGCGAACAGTACGCCTGGGGGTTCCGCAACCCCTGGCGGCTCTCCTTCCACGGCGCGGACTGCTACGTCGCGGACGTGGGACAGGGCGCCTGGGAGGAACTGAATCTGCTCGAAGCGGGCGGCAACTACGGCTGGAACGTCCGCGAGGGCGCTCACTGCTTCCGGCGCGACTCCTGTCCGACGACGGCGCCCGGCGGCGAGCCGTTCGTCGACCCCGTCGCGGAGTACCCGCACGACGGCGGCGACGTCTCCGGCATCTCGATCATCGGCGGTCACGTCGCGACCGGCGACGCGGTCCCGGCTCTCCGCGGCGCGTACGTCTTCGCCGACTTCGTCGCCAGCGGCCGCCTCTTCGCGGTGGATCCGAGCGCCGACCCGCCGTGGGGGATCCGGACCATCCCGGTCGTCGGCGAGACCGATCTCGCACGGTACGTCCTGGGGTTCGGCCGCGACTCGGCCGGCGACGTCTACGTGTTGACGACGGCCGAGACCGGCGGCGGGGGGAACGGGGGGCGCGTCTCGCGGCTCGTCGCGCCCTGAGGGAGACGGCTACGACGTCCCCGACCCGCCGCTCTCGTCCGTATTCTCCCCGTCCCCGTCGTCGTCTGCGCTCTCGTCGTCGGTTCCGTCCCCGTCGGCCGCCGATTGGTCCGCCGACCGTCGCTCCACCTCGTCCTTGATCGACGCCAGTTCGGCCTCGACGTCGACCTCGGGCGGCTCGGCGTCCGAGGTTTCTGTGTCGTCCGTCGCTCCGTCGGCGCCCGAGTCCTCGCCCGCGCCGGTGACGTCGATCTCGACCGCACCCGACCGAGGGGACGAGCCCTCTGATGCGCGGGCGTCGCGGCTCTCGCGTTCTCCGCGCCGTCCGCCACCGCGTTCGCGGCCCTCCGCGGTCTCCGAGAGCCGACCGGAGACCTCCTCGGAGAGGCGTCGGGCGTCTTCGAGCAGTTCGCGGGACGTCTCGTCTTCGGGCAGTTCTGTTTCGGAGAGCGCGGTCTGGAGCTCCGAGAGCGCGCGCTCGACCCCCGAGACGGCCCCGCGGCCGAAGCCCGACACGCCGCTGCCGAGCCGTGCTGCGGTCGACGCGTCGCGCGCGCCCCGGCCGTCGCGGTCGAACGCCGACCGGTCCGGGTCGGCGAGCCGGAGCATCCCCCGGAGGAGCTCCAGGGACTGGATCGCCGCTTCGAGCGTCGCGACGACGGTCGGGATCGTGTACTGCTCGGTGAAGCGGAACAGTTCCGAGACGGACGGCGGCCGGGGCGATCCGGGCGGGCGGAACGGAGTGCGGTCGCGACGTCGTCGACCCTCTCCCCGTCGGTCGACGTCGCTCCGAGACGCGCTCTCGTCGCGCCGTTCGAGCTCCGTGCGGAGCTCAGAGAGCGTCCGATCGAGGTCGTCCAGGAGCGCCGGGAGGTCCTCGCGGTCGCGGTCGTCGCGGTCGTCGGGGCTGCGGGGAGCCATAGTCGGTGTTTGGCGCGAACGGGCAAAAGTGTGCGCCGGAGGTCGGCTATCGGAAGCGCCCGCGCTCGTACTGCTTGGGCCACTCGACGCCGGCGCCGAGTTCGTGGGCCGCTTCGAGCGCGAAGTAGGGGTTCCGCAGGTGTTCGCGGGCGAGGAACACCAGGTCCGCGCGGTCGTTCCTGATCAGCTGGTCGGCCTGTTCGGGCTCTGTGATCCCGCCGACCGCCCCGACGGCCGCGTCGGTGGCCGACTTCACGCGCTCGGCGTAGGGGACCTGATAGCCCGGGCCGCTCTCGGGCACCTGCTGGTCGGGGTGGATGCCGCCCGAACTGACGTCGATCAGGTCCGCGCCCGCCTCGGCCAGCAGCGGGGCGAGTCGGGCCGAGTCCTCGACGGTCCAGGAGTCCCGCTCGGGCAGCCAGTCGGTCGCGGAGATGCGCACGAACACCGGGGCGTCGTCGGGCCACACCTCCCGGACGGCCTCTGTCACCTCCCCGACGATGCGCGCGCGGTTCTCGAAGGAGCCGCCGTACTCGTCGGCGCGGTCGTTCGTCACGGGAGAGAGGAACTCGTGGAGCAGGTAGCCGTGGGCGGCGTGGACCTCGGCGATCCGAAAGCCGACGTCGCGGGCGCGCTCGGCGGCGCGGCGGAACTGCTCGATCACGCGCTCGATGTCGTCGCGGGTCATCCGCCTTGTCGGGACCTCGCCCGACTCGTGGGGGTACGGGATCGCACTCGGGGCCAGGGTCTCCCAAGCCTCGTCGGTGGCGACGGGCCCGCCGCCCTCCCAGGGCGGTTTCGTGCTCGCCTTCCGGCCCGCGTGAGCCAGCTGAATCCCGGGGACGCTCCCGCGCTCGCGGATGAATTCCACCGTGTCTCGGAGCGCGTCGGCGTGCTCGTCCGACCAGATGCCCAGGTCCTGCGGCGTGATCCGGCCGACCGGAGAGACCGCCGTGGCCTCGCTCATCACCACGCCCGCGCCGCCGACGGCCCGGCTCCCGAGGTGGACGTGGTGCCAGTCGGTCGCGTAGCCGTCCGGCGCTGAGTACTGACACATCGGCGACACCGCGATCCGGTTCGGGAGCTCCGTCTCCCGGAGCGAAAGCGGCGTGAACAGCGAATCCGTCATCGAGGTACCTTCCGGGCCCGACAGCCATATACTGCCTGTTCCCGGTCCGTTCGTCCGCGTCTTCTATCTGGTATGTGACACGTGTGGTTTAGGCGTACCAAAAACGTTATGTCCGGCTGGCGATCACTGGCGGGTGATGGACGCGAACAACGCCGGCGAGCGAGTCGCGGTCGAGGACGGCGAGGCCCGAGAGCGGGTCTCGGCGCACCTGTCCTCGCCCGACCGGGTCGTCTTCACCGAGGCCGACAACCGCGACGGGTGGATCGCGCTCGACGCGGACGCGGCCGTCGCTGTCGAACGGTAGCTTCCGAAAGCCGAATCGAATCAGATCGAAAGGAGTCGGGATCGGTTTCCGTGCGGGGTGTCCCTTACTGCGTCGCCGAGTCGAGGACGAGCGTGTCGTCTTCGAGGTAGTGCTCGATGTGGTGGGCGGCGTCTTCGACCTCGATGAGGTTCTCACGGAGCATGTGGGCCGTGGCGTGGTCGCCGAGGTTCTCCGCGAGCTCGACGTGATCGCGGAGCGTCTCGATGATGTCGCCGTACATCTCTATGTCGTTCCGCAGCGACGTCCGGATGTCGTAGACGTCCTCGTCTTCGGGCTCGACTGTAGCCTGTTCGAGCAGTGCGTCCATCCCCGAGACGGGGACGCCGCCGAGCGCCTGGGCGCGCTCTGCGAGCTCGTCGGCGAACGCCTCGGCCTCTCCGGCGGCCTCGCCGAGGAAGAGGTGGAGGTCACGGAACTCCGAGCCCTCGACGTTCCAGTGGTGCTTCTTCAGTTGGTGGTAGAGGACGTACGTCGAGGCGAGATCCGTGTTCAGCGCGTCGACGATCTGGTTCGCCTTCTCGGCGTCCATCCGGAGCGCTTCGCTACCTTCGACTTCGCCGGCACGCTGTCGGACTGTCTCTTGGGTACTCATTGCGCTCTAGTATTGCTCGGCAGGCAACTTAGTTCTTTTCACGAAAAGATATCTTTCTCATATCGAAAAACCTCTCGGAAAACTGTCTCCCTGAGAGGGGCTCGCACGACCGTCGGTCTCACAGTGATTACTCTCACTGTTTCCCGCCGAACGCCACCCCTGGCGACGGCGTTCGGCGGTAAGAGACGAGAGTAGTCACTATCAGTCGGTCGCGACCCCGACGTCGTCGTGGGGGACGCCGAGCTCGACGGCCGTGCCGCGGTGCCGACACGCTTCGAGCGCGTGTTTGGCGTCCATCCCGGCCTCGTGGGGCGTTTCGGCGACGCCCACGCCGACTTTCAGCTCCACGCCGGCGTCGGCCTCGACGTGCGCGATCGACTCGTGGTAGTCGTCGGCGCTCATCGCCGGACAGATCGAGATGATGTTGTCGCCGCCGACGAAGAAAGAGAGCGCGCCGTGTTCCTCGCGGAGGTACCGCATCAGCGTCGCGTACCCCTGTTCGATCTGGATGAACGAGTCGAACTCGTTGAGCTGGTCGGTGTACTTCCCGGTCGCGTCGTTGACGTCGAAGTGCGCGATCTGGACGTCCTCGGGGGTCCGCTCGGCCTCCGAGAGGTAGTCGCCCGAGAGCACCTCCCGGCGGTCGCCGTCCTGGGCGGAGCCGGCCCGCTGGAGCCCCGCCGTCGCCGATTCGAGCGCCACGATCGGCGAGGCGTCGATGCCCGTCCCGAGGCTGATCGTCACCGGGTAGCGGTTGCCGATCGTCTCCTGGAGGAGCTCGTGCTCCGTCCGGTCGAGGCCGTTCGTGATCGCGACCATGTTGTCGAACCGCGTGAAGAAGACGTAGCCCCCTCGGCCGCCGATGAACTGCGCCAGGTCGGCGAAGAGCCGGGACTGCATCGTCTGGAGGTCCATCTCGCGCCGCGGATCGGGAGTGACCGTCCACGGCCCGTAGTTGTCGATCTGAACGAGAGTGAGCTGGGCGTTCGTCACGTTTGGATCCTGGGACCTGTTGTATATGCCTCTTTCCGTATCAGATGAGTTTTGCGTCTCAGTTTCGTTATGGAGGCGTCGCCCGCTACGTTCAACAGGCCGCCGTCCCACCATCACCCAATGGACGTTCGCGGCGTCATCTTCGATGTCGACGGCACGCTAGTGCGGGGCGACGAACCGATACCGGGCGCGGCGGCGGGACTGGACGCGGCCGAAGCGGCGGGCCTCCGTCGTCTCTTCGTCTCGAACAATCCCACGAAGCCGCCCGAGGCCTACGAGGCGCGGCTGGCCCGGGCGGGCATCCACGCCGACGCCGACGAGGTACTCACCGCGGGGACCGTCACCGCGCGGTACCTCCTGGATCGACACGCCGCCGATTCGATCGCGGTCGTCGGTGAACCGGGACTCGTCGATCTGCTCGGTGAGGCCGGCCTGTCGGTCGAGCGCGTCGGCCGCGACGGCGACCTGCGCGTCGATCCCGCGGTGCTCGTCGCCTCGCTCGACCGGCGGTTCGGCTACGAAATGCTCCGCGCGTGCCTGGACCTCCTCGCGGACGGCGACGTCGCCTTCGTCGGCACCGATCCGGACGTCGTCATCCCCGCCGCCGAGGGCGACGTCCCCGGTTCCGGGGCCATCGTCGACGCCATCGCGAACGTCGCCGGGCGCGAGCCCGCCGCCGTCCTCGGGAAGCCGAGCGAGACGGCCCGCGAGATGGCGCTGAACCGCCTGGACCTCCCGCCCGAGGACGTCCTCGTCGTCGGCGACCGGCTCGATACCGACATCGCGCTCGGCGCGCGCTCGGGGATGACGACGGCGCTCGTCACCACGGGCGTGACCGCGGCGGAGGACGTGGCGTCGTCGCCGATCACGCCGGACTACGTCCTCGACTCCCTGGCCGAACTGGAGCCGCTGCTCGCCGAGCCCTGACTAGTCAATAAATTCATCATTCTCGCCGCCGACTTCCTAGATGGTATGGGGAAAAAGATCCTGATGATCGTCGGCGACTTCGGCGAGGACTACGAGACGATGGTACCGTATCAGGCCCTGGAGATGGTCGGCCACGACGTCGACGCCGTCTGTCCCGAGAAGGAGGCGGGCGAGACGGTCAAGACTGCCATCCACGACTTCCGGGGCGATCAGACCTACCTCGAAGAGCGCGGCCACGACTTCGAGGTCACGGCCACCTTCGCGGAGGTCGATCCGGCGGACTACGACGCGCTCGTCGTGCCCGGCGGGCGCGCGCCGGAGTACCTCCGGACCTACGAGGAGGTCCTCGATGCGGTCCGGCACTTCTTCGAGGCGGACAAGCCGGTGGCGGCGCTCTGTCACGGCCCGCAGATCCTCGCGGCCGCGGGCGTCCTCGACGGCTACGAGATGACGGCCTACCCCGCGGTCCGCCCGGAGGTCGAAGCCGCCGGGTGCTCGTGGGTCGACGAGGTGACCGTCGACGACAACCTCGTCACCGGCCAGGCGTGGCCGGACCACCCCGAGTGGCTCGCGGCCTTCCTGGACCTCCTGGGCACCGAGATCGACGCCGGCGCGCCCGCGGCCGCCGGCGAGTAATCCGGCTCGTCCGGCCCCGATTATGGGGTGTGATACCGTCTAACAAAACTTTATATACGACCGTCGCGTCCCTTACTCGTATGGAGAATCAGCCGAACAGTCCATACGTGTACTCGGAGGAGATCTCCGAGCCCGCCGACCCGTACGTCTCCCACGACGAAGTCGAAGAACCGGACGTCCCGGACCCCGAAGGGCGGGACGTCGTCATCGCCGACGGCCGGGCGATGAGCTACCGGGCGTACCACCGGCGATAGCGGGTCGCCCCCGCCGACCGCCGGCGGTGATGTGGTTCGCTACTCGCTTGCTCGCCGCTCGCTCAGAACGCGTCGCCGTGGGCGGTGATCTCGGCGCGGAGCCCCTCGCGGAGCGCGCTCTGGACGTGGCAGATGTCCTTGGCGCGCTCGACGATCTCCGCGAGCTCCCCGTCGTCGACGTCGGCCTCGACGTAGACGTCGAAGCGGATCGCTTCGAGGTCGTCGTCGTCGTCGAGATCGGCGTCGGCGTCGATCTGGATCGTTCCGAGGTCGTCGTGGCCGCGCTGTTGGCCGCCGACGCGGAACGCCGGCAGGTAACAGGAGGCGTACGTCGCGACCAGCGCGGCGTTCGGGTTCGGGCCCTTTTCGTCTGTCGCGTCGATCGTGAGCTCGAAGTCGCCGACCTGGCTCGTGCTCGCGAAGCCCTCTTCGCTGACCGTGGAGGTTTCGATGTCGCTCATTCCGCTTGCACGGTCGGTCGCGGGCGTCCTAAAGGTTGCTCACCCGGACGGCTGGGCGGGTGATCGGGGTCGGGTCGACCGCGGAAAAACGGATCCGCCGAGCCGCTACGCCGCCGGGCGTCGCGCCCCGATCACTCCAGCGTGAACGTCTCGTCGCCGTCGAGGACGTGGACCTCGGCGTCCGAGCCGGTCGCCTTCACCTCGCGGACGACGTCGTCGGTGTCGATCTCGATCGGCGGGAAGGAGTCGTAGTGCATCGGCAGGACGTGGTCGACGTCGAGCCAGTCGGCCGCGATGGCGGTCTGGGTCGGCCCCATCGTGTAGTGGTCGCCCACCGGTAGCGCGGCGGCGTCGGGTTCGAGGTACGGGCCGATGACGTCTTTCATCTCGGACATCAGTCCGGTGTCGCCCGCGTGGTAGAACGTCGTCGCGTCGGGGTCGGCCTCCTGGGTCGGCTTCTTGTCGCTGATGACGAACCCGACGGGCATCCCGAGGCTGTACTCGTAGTCCGTGTTGAGGCCGTTCGTGTGGTCGGCGCGGTGCATCGTCACGAACGCCTCGCCGCACTCGACGGTGCCGCCGATGTTCATCCCGATCGCCGACTCGAAGCCGACGTCTTCCTCCATATAGGTCGTCAGCTCCGGGACAGAGACGACCGTCGCGTCGGTGAACGCGCCGGCGTCGGCGACGTGGTCGGCGTGGCCGTGCGTCAGGAGGACGAAGTCGGGCGTCTCGACGTCCTCGGCCGACAGCTCCGTCTTGGGGTTCTGGAAGAACGGGTCGATCAGGAAGGTCGTGCCGTCGACGTCGACGTGCCACGTCGAGTGGCCGTGCCAGGTGAGTTCCATCGTCATCGTCCGGCCGCATCTTCTCCCGGATCGACAATAAAGCGTGCTATCGAGAGAGATTCACACGCGGACGACGGAGATGGAAAAAACGAAGCGCCGTGGCTCCGAGGGGCCGCGTATGCACACCGTCAGATTCAGAGATCCCGCCGGATCGGTCCGCACGGGCGAGTGGCACGGCGACGCGGTCTCGTTCGCCGGCGAGACCTACGACCTCGACGCGGTCGACGTGCTCGCGCCCTCGGAGCCGACGAAGATCGTCTGCGTCGGCCGCAACTACGCGGACCACGCCGCGGAGATGGACAACGAGATCCCCGACCGGCCGCTGCTCTTCCTGAAGCCGCCGAACGCGGTCGCGGGCCACGGCGACACGGTGACGCTTCCGTCCGGCAAGGAGCGCCTCGACCACGAGGCCGAGATCGCGGTCGTGATCGGCGAGCAGGCAAAGCACGTCGACGCCGCCGACGCGATGGACTACGTCGCCGGGTTCACCTGCCTGAACGACCTCTCGAACCGCGACGACCAGCGCCAGGAGACGAACTGGGTCCGCGGGAAAGCCTTCGACAACGCCGCGCCGATGGGGCCGGTGCTCGCGACGCCCGACGAGGTGCCCGCCGACGCGTCAATCGAACTCCGGGTGAACGGCGAGACGCGGCAGTCGTCCTCCAGGGACCACCTCGCCTTCTCCGTGCCCGACCTTATCGAGGAGATCACGACCTACCTGACGCTCGAACCCGGCGACGTCGTCGCGACCGGCACGCCCGGCGGCGTCGCGCCGCTCGAAGACGGCGACCGGATCGAGGTCGAACTGGAAGGCGTCGGCGTCCTCGAACACGACGTCCGGATCCCGTAGGCCGGCCTGGGAGAACACACGCTTTTTGCAGTCGGCGGTACAGGGCTCGCGTATGCGGTACTCCCGCTTCGACGCCCTCTCGGCCGCCGTCCTCGTCGGCGCCGCCGTCGTCGGTATCGCCCTCCTCCCGTCGCTCCCGGACCGCATCGCCGTCCACTTCGGCGCGGGCGGGTCGCCGGACGACTATTTGTCGGCGACGCTCGGCGTCGTCCTCGTACCGGCGATCGGTCTCGTCGCGCTCGCGGCCGTCCGCGGGCTGGTGTCCCTCGGCAACGACGTGCCGGCGCCGCCGTGGTTCGGCCTCGCGCTGGCCGGATTCTTAGCGTACGTTCACGGCGTCGTGCTCGCGTGGAACCTCGGCTACCGGATCAACGTCACCCTGCTCGTGCTCCCGGCGGTCGCCGTCATCGTCGTCCTCTCGTTCGCGACGAGGCGAACGTGATCCCGGCCGGGCGACAAAGCGGAGCCGCCGTCGACGACCCGAAAGGCAACCCATAAGTTTAGGTGTGCCTAATTCGAGTGCGTGGAATTGACGCGACGCGACGCGCTGGCGGCGCTGGCGGCCGCCGGCGTGACGGTCAGTGGTGGGGCCCTCGCGGGGCGCCTCGAACCGCCGACGGCGGACGGGGACGCCGGAGGAATCCCGTCTGCGAAAGCACCCGGGACAGCCCTCTCGACGCCGCTCTTGGACCTGCTCGACGGCGTCGCCGAGGTCCTGTACCCGAGCGGCGTCGACGGACGCCGCGAGTTCGTCGGGTCGTACGTCCTCGGCCGGATCGATGACCGACCCGACTACCGCGACGGGATGCGCGAGGCGGCCGCACAGCTGGACGCCGTCGCCCGCGACTGGCGCGGCGATCCCTACGCCACACTCGGTGTGGACGAGCGCGACGCTCTCCTCCGGGATCTCGGCGTCGATACGGCCGATCCCGAGCCCGACGGAACGATCACCGAGCGAATCCGGTTCTACCTCGTCAACGACCTGCTGTTCGCCTTCTACGCCTCGCCGACCGGGGGCCGACTCGTCGGCATCGAGAACCCGATCGGCCACCCCGGCGGGATCCAGAGCTACCAGCGCGGATCGATGCCGAGCGCCGCCGACGCCTCCCGGGAGCGATTCGACGATGGCTGAGGCGAGCGACGGGGGCGTTGGCGACGGGCGAGACCGGACTCCGGCCGCGCGCGCGGACGTCTGCGTCGTCGGGTCCGGTCCCGCGGGCGCGCTCGTCGCGCATCGACTCGCCGCGGCCGGCGCCGACGTCGTCGTCCTCGAAGCGGGCCCGCGCTTCGACTTCGACCGCCGGGTCGAACAGCAGGAGGCGTTCATCCGTCCGGGGATGGACGGCCCGTGGGAGATGGGCGGGCCGCGCGACGCGTACACGACCGGCGGACGCGGCTACCCGCTCAACGCGGCGCGCGTGAAGGGAATCGGCGGCTCGACGCTCCACTGGCAGGGGATGGTGATGCGGCTCCACGAGCGCGACTTCGAGATGGAGTCCCGGCACGGCGTCGGCGTGGACTGGCCGATCGCCTACGACGACCTCCGACCGTACTACGCCGAGGCCGAGCGCGCCCTGGGGGTCGCGGGCGCGATGGACAACCCCTACGCGCCGCCGCGCGAGGAGCCGTTTCCCCTCTCGGCGTTCCCGCCTTCGCACTCGGACTCGCTCTTCGCGGCCGCCTGCGAGCGTCTGGGGATCGATATGCACTCCGTCCCGAACGCGCGCAACCCCGAACCGTACGACAGTCGCCCGGCCTGTCAGGGGTACGGCACCTGCAAGCCGATCTGTCCCTCGGGCGCGAAGTACACGGCCGAGTCGCACGTCGAGAAGGCCGTCGAGGCGGGCGCACGCGTGATCGACCGCGCGCCGGTCCAGCGGCTCGAACACGACGCCGACGGCGAGCGGGTCGAGACCGCGGTGTACGCGATCACGGACGGGGAGGAGCACCGGCAGTCGGCTCGGCGCTTCGTCCTCGCCTGCGGCGGCGTCGAGAACGCCCGACTGCTGTTGCTCTCGGCGTCGGACCGGTACCCCGACGGCCTGGCGAACACCTCCGGCGCCGTGGGTCGCTTCTTCATGGACCACCTCTTCGCCGGCGCCGGCGGCCGCCTGGACGAGCCGACCAGACAGAACCACGTCGGCTTCAACACCAGCGAGTGTCACCAGTTCTACGACGACGCGGACCCGGTCGAGGGGCTGAAGCTGGAGTTCCTCAACTACGCCGGGCCGTCGCCGGTGATGGAGGCGCTCTCCGCGGAGACGTGGGGCGACGACCTCCTCGACCGACTGCGCGAGTCCTACGGGACCCACATCGCGATGGGGGCGCTCGTCGAGCAGCTCCCGAGCGCGGAGAACCGCGTGACGCTCGATCCGAGCCGGCGCGACGACCACGGCAACCCGGTCCCGCACGTGGAGTGGTCACTCGACGAGCGGACCGAGCGCGCCATCGAGCACGCCAACGCGATCCAGCACCGGATCCTGGAGGAACTCGGCGTCGATATCGAGTGGACGGTCGGCCCCGACGCCACCGGTCCCGCGTTCCACCAGATGGGGACGACGCGGATGGGCGCGGATCCGGAGGCGAGCGTCGTCGACGCCGACGGCCTGACCCACGACCTCTCGAACCTCTGGATCGTCGGCTCCTCGACGTTTCCCACCGGCGGCGCGATGAACCCGACGCTCACCATCGCGGCGCTGTCGCTGCGGACGGCCGACGCGCTGGAGGCGTCGCTGTAACGGGCGAGCAGTCGGCACGCTTCCCTCCCGCGCCGGTGCGCCGAGCAACCGCTGGGCGGCGCGGGGCCGCTGTCAGATCACGGCGTCGCTGGCCTCGCGTTCGTATATAAACGCTCGGGGCGGAGCCGAAGCCCCCTCTTCCGGCTCCGAGACGCACCCTTCAAGACCCGCGGGCGACTGCGTACGCGTATGCAACCGAGGGATCTCTCCGCGCACAAGGCCTACGTCCCCGGACGGGGAGCCGAGGAGGTGGCCCGCGACCTCGGGATGGACCCCGAGGAGCTGACGAAGCTCTCGTCGAACGAGAATCCGCACGGCCCGAGTCCAGAGGCCGTCGCCGCCGTCGAGGCCGCCGCACCGGACGTGAACATCTACCCGAAAGCCTCCCACACGGACCTCACCGAACGGATCGCCGAGAAGTGGGGCCTCGATGACGCACAGGTCTGGGTGAGCGCGGGCGCCGACGGCGCGATCGACTACCTCTCGCGGGCCTTCCTCGAATCCGGCGACGAGATCCTCGCGCCCGCACCGGGCTTTTCGTACTATCCGATGTCGGCGCGCTACCACCACGGCGAGGCGTCGACCTACCGGATCTCGAAGGACGACGACTTCGATCAGAGCGCCGCGGGCGTCCTCTCGGCGTACGACGGCGAGCGCATCGTCTACGTGACGACGCCGCACAACCCCACCGGCTCGGTCCTCGACCGCGCGGAGATCCGCGCGCTCGCGGAGGGCGTCCACGACCAGACCCTCGTCGTCGTCGACGAGGCCTACGCGGAATACCACGACGCCCCCTCCGCGATCGACCTCCTCGACGAGTACGAGAACCTCGCGGTCCTCCGGACGTTCTCGAAGGCCTACGGCCTCGCCGGGCTCCGGATCGGCTACGCCGCCGTCCCCGAGGCCTGGGCGGACGCCTACGCGCGGGTGAACACCCCCTTCGCCGCCAACGAACTCGCCTGCCGCGCCGCCCTCGCCGCGATCGACGACGACGACCACCTCGAACGGTCCGTCGAGACGGCCCGCTGGGCGCGGGAGTACTACCGCGAGAACCTGGAGGTGCCGACGTGGCCCTCCGGCGGCAACTTCGTCCTCTGTGAGGTCGGCGACGCCACCGCCGTCGCCGAGGCGACCCAGGAGCGCGGCGTCATCGTCCGCGACACCTCCAGCTTCGGACTGCCGGAGTGCGTCCGGATCTCCTGCGGCACCCGCGAGGAGACCCAGAGGGCCGTCGAGGTCCTCAACGAGGTCGTCGCCGACCTCCGGCCGGAGGCGACCGAGCCGTGAGGACGATCGCGCTCACCGGGACGCCGGGGACGGGCAAGACCACCGTCTCGGAGCTCGTCGCAGAGCGGCTCGACGCCGAGGTGCTGCACCTCAACGACGCGATCCGTGAGGCCGACCTCTTCGCCGAGCGCGACGTCGAGCGCGACTCGCTGGTCGCCGACCTCGACGCCGTGCAGTCGTGGGTCGACGCGGAGGTCCCGACGGACCGGACCACGGTCGTCGAGTCCCACCTGGCGCACCTGCTCGATGTCGACGGGGCCGTCGTCCTGCGGTGTCACCCCGAAGAGCTGAAACCGCGGCTCCGAGAGCGCGGCGAGTCCGAGGGCTCGGTCGCGGAGAACGCCGAGAGCGAGGCGCTTGACGTGATCCTGGCCGAGGCGGTCGAGCGCCACGGCGAGGACTCCGTCTGGGAGATCGACACCACGGACCGCTCCCCCGAGGCCGTCGCCGACGACCTGGCGGCGGCGATCGACGGCGAGATCGAGCCCCGCGTGGGCGTCGTCGACTTCATCGACTACCTGTAACGATGACGCTCGATCAGTACCGCGACCTGGCGGACCGCCTCCTCGGCCCCTTCGTCGCCGCCGCGGACCGGCTGGGCCTGACGCCCGACGGCGTCAGCGTCGTCGCCTTCGGCTTCGCCGTCGCGGCCGGCGGCGCGTTCTACCTCGGCACGCCCGTCTGGTACTTCCTCGGTGCGGCCTTCGTCTTCCTGAACGGCTGCCTCGACCTCGTCGACGGCGCGCTCGCCCGCGCTCAGGGCGTCGACAGCGACGGCGGCGACCTGCTCGATCACGTCCTCGACCGCTACGCCGACATCGCGATGCTGGTCGGGCTGGCGGCCGGGATCGACGCCTACGGGCTCGGGCTCGCCGCGGTCACCGGCGTCCTGATGACCTCCTACCTCGGCACGCAGATCCAGGCCGTCGGCCTCGGCCGCGCGTACGGCGGCCTCGTCGGCCGCGCCGACCGCCTCGCGATCATCGGACTCGTCGCCCTCGTCTCGGCCGCGACGCTCGCCCTCCCCGCGCTTCCGGTCCGAGCGCTCGGGCTGACGGTCGTCGGCTGGCTGCTCGTCTTCTTCGCCGTCGTGGGCCACCTCACCGCGCTCCAGCGGTTCCGGGGCGCGTGGCGCGACCTCTCGTGAGGGCGGCTTCGGGACAAAACTGATTACGGTCGCGCGGGAGCCCACGAATATGGTCCCCGAACCATCCCCCACCTCCGACCGCGGCTGTCCGAAGTGCGGCCACACGGAGACCGACGTCGGGACGATCTCGACGACCGGCGGCGGCCTCTCGAAGATGTTCGACGTCCAGACGAACACCTTCAAGGTCGTCTCCTGTACGAACTGCGGCTACTCGGAGCTGTACCGCGATACGACCTCCGGCACCAGCGACATCGTCGACGTCTTCCTCGGCTGATGGCCGGGTTCGGACTCGCGTTCCTCCTCTTCGCGCTGTTCGCCCTCGTCGCCCCGCTCGGGCTCTACTACCTCGTCCGGGCCGAACGCGACGCCCGGGAGACGATGGACCGCGACGAGGCCGAGCGGGCCGCGCGGCGTGACACCCGCGACGGGCGGCGGTAGCGACGCGAATCCCTCCGCCGATCGGGTGCGTCGCCCCCAGCGTGTGCTTTATACCCCCGCCTCGACTACTGCGGGGTATGCCCCAGTGCGAGATGTGCGGCAGTAAACGGCCGTCCCTGACGACGGTCAAGGTCGAAGGGGCCGAACTCGAACTGTGCGACGACTGCAAGGAGTTCGGCACCGAGGTCCGCACTGAGTCGAGTTCCTCGCAGTCGACGAAGTACTCGACGTCGAGTTCCTCCGGGACGTCCGGATCCGGCGGGTCGTCGGGGTCGTCTTCGACGAGCGGCGGCACCGCGAGCAGTTCCTCGGGCGGGTCGAGCCGGCGCCGGCGCGATATGTTCGACGATATGGACGAGATCGCGACCGACTACGACCAGCGTATCCGCGAGGCGCGCGAGTCCCGCGGCCTGAGCCAGGAGGACCTCGCGAAGTCGCTCAACGAGAAGGCGAGCCTGATCCGCAAGCTCGAACGCGGCGACATCCTCCCCTCCGACGAGGTCCAGCGAAAGCTCGAACGCGAACTGGAGATCTCCCTCGTCGAGGGCGAAGATACCGGAGACAGCGAGTGGTCCGGCGGCTCTTCGACCACGACGACGCTCGGCGACGTGGTCAAGCGGAAGGACTGACCGGTGCCCTCGGCGTCGCGGAGAGCAACCTATTTCGGCCAGTAGCATCGTACTACGATCCGTGTTCATCCTCGTCAATCTGAAGGCGTATCCGTGTGATCCCATCGAGGTAGCGACCGCCGCGCGCGACGTCGCCGAGGCGTCCGGCGTCCGGATCGCCGTCTCGCCCCAGGCGGCCGACGTCGCCCGCGTCGCGGACACCGGCGTCGAGACGTGGGCCCAGCACGTCGATCCGAACGGCCACGGCAGCCACACCGGCAGCACCCTCGCCGAGGCGGTCGCCGAGGCCGGCGCGACGGGCACCCTGATCAACCACTCCGAGAAGCGGCAGACGCTGGCCGACATCGACGGGGCCGTCCGCGCGGCCGAACGCGCCGGCCTGGAGACGTGCGTCTGTGCGAACAACCCCGCACAGATCGGCGCCGCGGCGGCGCTCGGCCCCGACAGCGTCGCGGTCGAGCCCCCGGCGCTCATCGGCGGCGACGTCTCCGTCGCGACCGCGGACCCGGAGATCGTCGAGGACGCGGTCGCTGCGGCCGCCGCCGTCGACGACGGCGTGGACGTCTACTGCGGTGCGGGCATCTCGTCGGGCGACGACGTCGCGACCGCCGGGGAGTTGGGCGCGACCGGGATCCTGCTCGCCTCCGGCGTCGCGAAGGCCGACGACCCGCGGTCCGCGCTCGAAGCCCTGGTCGAACCACTCTAAGCGAGGCTTTACCCGTGTTGGTGACTCACATAGGTGGTGTATGACGCTCCGAGAGTTTCTCGGCGCGGCCGAAGACCCCGATCGGTCGCTCGTCGTCCTCAACCGGACGGCGCCCAATCCGGTGCAGAATATGCTCGAAGGGCTCTTCGGAGAGCATTCGATCGACGTCAGCGAGATCGAACTCCCAGACGCCGAGGCGGATCAGGTGCTCGTCGTCGAGGACGATCAGGTCCTCGCGAGCTCCCCCCTGAGCGACCTCCAGGACGCGATTTTATTCATCAACTCCGATCTGTTCATCACCGGGACCCGGGACCTCGAAGAGATCGAACTCCCCGAGGCGCTGGAACAGCTCGACGAGATCCCCTTCTACCTCCGCGGGTACCCCGAGTCGAATTCGGAGAAGCTGCTCCTGATTTTGATCTCCCGGTACATCGAACGGCGCGCCTGGGAGGAGGGCGAGGGGACGCTCCGGACGTCGTTTCAGAACCTCTCGCGGATCGAAGACGAGGTCGGGACCCACCAGGTCTACGGGCGGCTCGACGAATCGCCCGTCGACGTCCACGTCTACGGAATGCCGGGATGGCGACCGGACCCCGACTCCAGCATCACGATCCACGCGGGCTACAGCCAGGACTTCAGGGAGTCGTGGTTCGTGGTCTACACGCCGCCCGAGGACCGCGACGCCGACTCACACGTCGCGCTGCTCGCGCTCGAAGAGGCGCCGAACGAGTGGGTCGGCTTCTGGACGTTCCGCCAGTCGGTGGTCGAGGACCTGAATCGGTACATCGAGAAACATCTGTGAGCCGCGGTCGCGTCACGGTCGCGGCCGCGGACTCACTTCTCCGCGACCGGCGTGTCGAGCGTCGGTTTCGACGCCTCCTCGTCGTCGTCCATCTCCTCGCTCTCGTCGGCGGCCGCTGAGTCGTCGCTCCCGTTCCGCCCCTCGTCGAGGTGATCCGACAGATCGGGGCGGAACGCCGCTTCGACCGCGGTCACGACCTCCCGGAGCTCCGATTCGGAGAGCCGATCGGCGAACTCCGACCGGACGAGGTCGGGCAGCGCGTAGGCGTAGCGGCCCCGCCCGACGTGTTCGACGAAGCCGGCGCGACGGAGCGGGCCGTTCCGGCTGTACGCGAGCTGTTTGTCCCCGACCTCGCCGGCCGCGACGTGGGCGTCGACGGGGTCGCAGGATTCGATCTCGCGGTAGAACGCGAGCATCCGGCGCGAGGCGGGCGGCAGCGACGCGATCACGTTGCGGAGGCGCTCGATGACGTCCTCGCGGCCGGTCAGCCCCGCGGTGTGCTCGTGGGCCCGCTCGGGCTCGACACCCGCGTCTGTGGGACCGACGTGACCGTCGTCGCCGACCTCGATGTCCGTATCGAGTCCGGGATACGCGGCCGCCGCGGCCGTGGTGACCGCTTCCTCCTCGTCGGCGTCGGCGTCGGTCTCGGCCGCGTCAGCGGTCGCCGCCGACTCCTCGACGGCTCCGTCCGCGGCGGCCGCGTCGTACTGATCGAGCGCCGCCTGGCGCTCCTCGGGGCGGTTCAGATTCCGCCCGTCGCCGCCGCGATACGGCGCTTCGGCCGTCTGGAACATCGCCTGGGCGAACTGTTCGGCCATCTGTGAGAGGTCCCTGGCCTCTTCGAGTTCCCGTTCCAACTGCTGGATTCGCTGTTCTTTCTTCTCCAGTTCCTGTTTGAGGTCTGCGATCTCGCTCTCGCGACGCGCCTTCTCGTCGGAGATGTCCTGCAACTCGGAGACGAGGTCGCCGTCCACGGACTTCAGATCCGGGCGCTCGAAGTCTTCGAGTCCCGGCGTCGCGCCCGCGTCGAAGGTCTGCTTCTTGTGGAACTTCACCCGGCGGAGGGACTCGGACCAGTCGGTGACGAGGAACGCCTCGCCGTCGTCCATCTCCTCGATCGCGTCGGCGTACTCCGAGCCGAGGATCCGACCCACGACCTTGGTGTCGTTGTTCCAGGTGAGCCGGTGCCAGACGAGCCAGTCGCACTGCGTGATGAAGTCCTTCTTGACGTCGGCGGGCCGCTGGGAGATGCCGACGATCCCGAGGCCGTGCTTGCGGCCGCGCTTGCCGATCTTGATCAGCATCTTGCCCGCTTCGGTCATCCCGCCGCCCTCGGGGATGTACTCGTGGCACTCCTCGACGAGCATCAGGAAGGGCTTCTTGAGCTTCTTCTCCTTCGCGAAGAGGTGGCGCGCGACCGCGGTCAGGAGCTCCTGGGCCTCGTCGTCGTCGAGGTAGCCCGAGACGTCGAGGATGATGGGGACGTTCTGTTCGAGGGCGAGGTTCGCCAGCTTCTCGGCGTGCTCGGGACTGACGACGATGTCGCACTCCTCGTCGGCGCCGGCGTGGAGCAGCTCGAACTGCTCTTTCAGTCCGTAGTACTCGCCGTCGGTGTCGACGATCAGTACCGGAAAATTGTTCGAGAGGAGGTTCTCGATCACCACCGAGGCCGTGTTCGACTTCCCGGACCCGGACTTTCCGGTGATGAAGCCGCGTCCGGTGAGGATGTCGACGACGGGCAACTCGACGGGCGTCCCCGGCGCCGATTGCCCGTCGCCGCCCGGCCCCTCGCTGACGTTCGCGACGGCGATCGTCTCGGTGTCCTCGGTCATCTATCGGGTCGTCGCCCTCCCGCGGCATAGTTCCTTCTCCCCGTGTGACGCACGTCTGACGCCGCGGAGATCCGAGAGCGCGTCGCCGGCGGCGACTACTCGCCCTCGTCGAACTGATCGAGCGAGGCCTGGCCCCGACCCGACGGCCGTCCTGTCCGGCGCCGACCGTCGTGCTCGTCCGACTGGCGACCGCCGTCCTCCGCGGCTTCCGCAGTCTCCGCGGTCTCAGCGCCCTCCCACCCGTCGAGCCGGGCCTGCTCGCCGTCCGCAAACGAGAGGTTCGAGACGCGGACGCCGAGCTTCCGGACGGGGTCGTCTTCGAACTCCGCGAGCAACTCCAGGGCGACCGACTCCACCAGATCGGGGTCGTCGACGGGTCCCGAGAGCGACCGCTCGCGGGTGTTGATGTCGTACGGCGGCAGCACTGCCTTGATGCCGATGGTCCGGTAGGTCGCCCCGCGATTCTGCGCCCGCGAGGCGACGTCGGCGGCCAGCGCCGCGACCCGCTCGCGCTTCTCCGCCGCGCTCTCTGTCGCCTCCGCGAACGCCGACTCCCGCGAGAGGCTCTTCGGCCGGCCCGTGGGCGTCACCTCGCGGTCGTCGACGCCGCGGGCGCGGTCGCGGAGTTCGGGCCCGCGGGAGCCGAACGCCGACCGGAGTTCGGCGGGATCCGCGTCGGCCAGGTCGCCCGCGGTCTCGATGCCCATCTCCCCGAGTCGGTCGGCCGTCACCGGGCCGATCCCGTGGACCGACTCGACCGGGAGCGGCGCGAGGAACTCCGCGACCCGTCCGGGCTCGACGACGACGAGGCCGTCGGGTTTGTCGTGGTCGGAGGCGATCTTCGCGGTCGACATATTCGGCGCGACGCCGACGCTGGCGGGCACGCCGACCTCGCGGGCGATCCGCTGTTTCACGTGGCGGGCGTACCCCTCGGCCAGCGTCCGCTCGCCGTCCGGCGCCCGGTCCCAGGAGGTGCGGTCGGTGACGTCGAGGTACGCCTCGTCGATGCTCACTTCCCGGACGACGTCGGCCGAGTCGTGGAGGATCTCTTTCACCTCACCGGCGACCTCGCGGTAGAACTCCAGGTCGACCGGGCGGTAGTGGCCGACCGCGTCGGCATCGGTCTCGGACTCTGACTCGGATCCCCACTCCGACTCGTTTCCCTCGGCCGTTGCTTCCGCCTCCGCTGCGCGCGGCAGCCGTTCGAGCGCCTGCGAGATCGGCTGGGCGCTCTCGACGCCGTACTCCCGGGCCTCGTAGCTCGCGGTCGCGACCGCCCCGAACGTCTCGCCCGCTTCGTAGCCCATCCCGACCACGACCGGCTCCCCGCGGAGTGCGGGCTCCCGCAGGCGCTCGCAGGAGGCGTAAAAGCAGTCCATATCGACGTGGAGGATGATCCGCGAGGAGGGCTCCGTGCTCACGCCGGGGAGGGTCTCGCCGCTCATCGTCGGACCTCGCCGGGGTCCACGACGGGCGCGGCCCGCGGTTCCGCGGACGACGGCGGCCGGAGTCGGTCGGGTACCATCACGGGAATCCGTTCGGACGAGCGCCCGTAGGCGGGGAGGCAACTATAGCGTTCCCAAACCGGAGTGAAAGTGGATTCGACGGATCGACGGACGTGGGGCGTCGCTCGGTCGCGCGGGCGGCCTTACTTCAGTCGCTCCTGGAGGAACGACGGGTGGGCTGCGGTGATCCCCTCGATCGAGAGGATCGTCTCGGAGATGACGTCGCCGAGGGCGTCGCCGTCGCGGGCGCGGACCTCCGCCATCAGCATGTGGTCGCCCGATGAGGTGTACAGCGACTCGACGGCGTCGAGGTCCTTGAGCTCGCGAGTCGCCTCCACGTAGCGCTCCGAGGAGACGTCGAGCCCGACGAGCGCGATCGAGGTCTCCGAGAGCTTCTTGGGGTCGACGTCGGCGGAGTAGCCGACGATGATCCCCTCTTCTTCCATCTTCCGGATGTACTTCCGAACCGTGGGCTTCGAGACGTCCGCGCGTTCTGCGATCTCCGAGTACGACGCCTGGGCGTCCTCTTCGAGCACGTCGAGGATGCGCCCCTCCGTCGATGTGGTCTCCATACTCGTACGTTTTGGTCGATAGAAAAAATACCTTCCGAATAAACAAAGCGAACTCGCGAGGATGAAATGCGTCGGCCGCGGCGCGTCAAAACGCCGGAATCCGGCCGGGAACTCTCCACGCCGGGGGGCCGCAGTCCGCCGATTTGCGGTCGCGAGGCGTTACTTGTGCTTGTCGAGGAACGTGTCGTAGACGCGTTCCCACTCGTAGTCGTCGTCGAAGTACCGCTCCGCGAGCGGCTCGTCGGGGATCTCGCCGATGCGCTGTTTCTCCTGCTGGTAGGAGGGACGGTCGTCGACGTAGTACCGGCCGGTGAGGACGGTCCCCTCGTGGAGCGCGTTCTCCGTCTCGAACATCATCTCGGAGGCCTCCGAGCGGTCGGTGTTGTCGAACTCGTAGTCCTCGGAGTCGTTGACGTCGATGTAGGGGACGTACTGCTTTGCGTCCTTGTTCCAGGTCGGACACTGGGTGAGGAAGTCGACGTGCGAGAAGCCGTCGTGTTCGATGGCCTCGACGATGATCTCCTTGGCCTGGTTCGGGTTCACGGCGGCCGTCCGGGCGATGTAGGAGGCGCCGGCGTTCAGCGACATCGACAGCGGCCGGATCGGATCCTTCGCCGACCCGTGGGGCTGGGTCTTGGACTTGTGGCCCTTCGGCGACGTCGGGGACGTCTGGCCCTTCGTCAGCCCGAAGATCTCGTTGTTGAACACGATGTAGGTGATGTCGTGGTTCTCCCGGGCCGTGTGCATGAAGTGGTTGCCGCCGATCCCGTAGCCGTCGCCGTCGCCGCCGGCGGCGACGACGGTCAGGCCGGGGTTCGCCAGCTTCGCCGCCCGCGCGATCGGGAGCGAGCGGCCGTGGATCGTGTGGAAGCCGTAGCTGTCGAAGTAGCTGTTCAGCTTGCCCGAGCACCCGATGCCCGTGCAGACGAGCATCTCCTCGGGCGAGAGGCCGAGTTCGGCGGCCGCGCCCTTCAGGGCCTTCAGGACCCCGAAGTCGCCGCAGCCGGGACACCAGGTGGGCTGGGGTTCGAGGCCGGGGGTGTACTCGTTGCGGTCGCGTTCGACGTCTTCACCGATTGCACTGAATGCGCTCATTGTTAGTCACTCGCTGCGGGGACGAATTTGGTCTCGTGGCCGGGGAGCGTCCCGTCCTCGACGATGCTCGTGACGAACCCGTCGACGATCTCGTCGGGCTCGAAGGGGTTGCCGTTGTACTTCAGCAGGCTCGAGAGCTTCTCGCCGTAGCGACCGAGTTCCTTCTGGGTCAGACCGCGGAACTGCGCGGAGGCGTTCATCTCGACGACGAGCACCTCGTCGACGCTCTCGATGAACGCCGAGACCTCCTCGACCGGGTAGGGCGCGAGCTCGGAGACGCCCAGCGACTTCACCGAGTGTCCCCGCTCGTTGAGTTCGTTGACGGCCTCCTCGACGGTCCCCTGCTGGGAGCCGAACGTCATAATCCCGTACTCGGCGTCCTCGGGGCCGTGGTGGGCGTTCGTGCCCTCGTCGGCGTCGAGGTCGGCGCGGATGGCCTCCATCTTCTCCATCCGGCGGTCGACCTGATTGACGCGGTTGTCGGGGTCCTCGGAGATGTGCCCCGCGGGCATGTGTTCGTTGCCGGTCGCGAGGTAGCGACCGCCCTCCTGGCCCGGGATCGACCGGGGGCTCACGCCGTCGTCGACGTCGTGCTGGAAGCGGTTGTACTTCCCGGAGGGGTCGTGCGGCGCGTCCGCGAGCTCAGCCTCGGTGACGACCGACCCGAGGTCGGGGTTGGGCTCCTCGTCGAAGACGCTGGCCGGAACGTTCTGGAGTTCGCCGCCGTTCTTCTGGTCGTAGAGGACGATCGCCGGGATCTGGTACTCGTAGGCGATCTGGAACGCCCGGCGGGTCTGGCGGTACGCCTCCTCCGCGCCGGCGGGCGCGAAGACGACGCGGTGGGAGTCGCCCTGCGAGGTGTAGAGGACGTGTTCGAGGTCGGCCTGTTCGGGCTTGGTCGGCATCCCGGTCGATGGGCCGGCGCGCATCGCCTCCACGAGGACGACGGGCGTCTCCGTCATCTCCGCGAGGCCCAGCGGCTCGGACATCAGCGCGAAGCCGCCGCCCGAAGAGCCGGACATCGCCTTGACGCCGGCGTGGGAGGCTCCCAGCGCCAGCGCGGCCGCGGCGATCTCGTCTTCGACCTGCTCTGAGATGCCGCCGACCTCGGGGAGGTTCTGCGACATAATGGTGAAGACCTCGGTCCAGGGGGTCATCGGGTAGCCCGCGATGAACCGACAGCCCTCGTCGAGCGCGCCGTAGGCGATGGCGTCCGAGCCCGAGATGAGGACCTGGTCCCCGTCGTGGTCGCCCTCCGGCACCGAGATGTCGGGGGCGTCGGCGTCGAACTCCTCCTGGACGGTCTCGTAGGCGTCGTCGAAGACCGACATGTTCGGCTCGAACACCTTCTCGGGCATCGTGTCCTCCATCAGGCTCTTGATGACCCGGGGCTCGATGTTCGCGATGGCGCAGGTGACGGCGACGCCCGCGGTGTTCCGCATGACCTCGCGCCCGTGTTCGCGGGCGATCGTGCGGAGGTCGATGTCGTAGACGTGCCAGCCGTTCTCCTCGACGCGCTCGTCGAAGTCCGGGATGTCCCCGGTGTCGAGGAGCCCCGAGTCGTAGACGATGACGCCGCCCTCGTTCAGCTCGTCGAGATTCTCGGACAGCGGCTTTACCTCCTCGTTGCCGTAGTAGGCGTTCTCCTGGGGGTTCCGGGCGAAGGAGTCGCCCAGCGCGAGGAGGAAGTTGTACCCGTCACCGCGGGACTTCACGGGGTCCTCGGAGACGCGGACCTCCGTGTAGGTGTGACCACCACGGATGCGCGACGGGTAGTGACGATGCGTGAATACGTGTAGGCCCGCTCGCATCAGGGCCTTAGCGAAGTTCTGGCTCGTCGAGGCGATCCCGTCTCCGGAACCACCCGCGATTCGCCAGATGAGTTCGTCGTCAGTCATATCTGAGCTCACGGCCCGCGTGGGCCACTACCGAACACTTTCGAAAGGACTCGATTAAAGCCTTTGCTATACGTTACCAAGGAAAGATGATGATAGACCAAATGTATGGACGAAAGGCGCGATATATTTGCATCTGATAGTACAATGTTGGCTGATAGTACTCATTGCAAACGTTTGTTTAGAGTAGATGTCGAGTCCCGACGGAACAGAACTACAAGCGGCCGGGGTCGCCGGGGCAATCCGAACATTGCGGACGTATTCGGTTTTTGTCCGATATTATCGTATTACCTTCTCTCCACATCGGATCCGACCGCCGCCGAGGCTTACTCGTTTTCGGGGCTGGAGGGGTGGTAGTCGGTGTCGTATTCGCCCGGCTGGTCGTCGAGCCGATCGGGGTTGATCCGCCCGCCGAGGAGCATAAAGTCGAGGATCGTGAGGTTCAGCATCGCCTCGACGACGGGGACCGCACGCGGCGGCAACACGGGGTCGTGGCGGCCGACGACCTGGATCTCCTTTTCCTCGCCGGTCTCCCAGTCGACGGTCCTCTGCTGTTTCGGGATCGACGTGGGGGCGTGCCAGGTCACCTCGCCGTAGATCGGCTGGCCTGTGGTGATGCCGCCCTGGAGGCCGCCGTGCTTGTTGCCCTCCGGGACGGGATTGCCCTCGTCGTCGAACTCCCAGTCCTCGTTTCGGTCCTTGCCGGTCCACTCGCGGGCCTCCTTCCCGAGGCCGAACTCGAACGCGGTGGTCGCCGGGATCGACATCATCGCCTGGCCGAGCCGCGAGGGGAACGAATCGAACCGCGGCGCGCCCAGACCGCGCGGGACGCCCTGCGCCTCGAAGTAGATCGAGCCGCCGATCGAGTCACCTTCCTGCTGGTACTCGTCGATCCGCTCGCGCATCTCTTCTGCGGTCTCGGGATCGGCACACCGGACTTCGTTCTCCTCTGTGTGTTCGAGCATCTCCTCGAAGGTGACCTCGGGGGCCTCGATGTCGCCGATCTGATTGACGTGCGCCTTCACCTGCACGCCCTCGGTTTCGAGGACCTTCTTCGCGATCGCGCCGGCGGCGACCCAGTTCACCGTCTCCCGCGCGGAGGAGCGCCCGCCGCCGCCCCAGTTGCGCGTCCCGAACTTCGCCGAGTAGGTGAAGTCGCCGTGGCTCGGTCGCGGGGCGGTGACGTACGGCTCGTACTTGCCCGAGCGGGCGTCCTTGTTCTCGATGACCATCCCGATCGGGGTGCCCGTCGTGTAGCCGTCCTGGATCCCGGAGTTGATCGAGACCGCGTCGGGCTCGCCCCGCGAGGTCGTGATCATCGACTGTCCCGGCTTCCGCCGGTCCAGTTCCGCCTGGACGTCGTCCTCGTCGAGTTCGAGCCCCGCCGGACAGCCCGAGACGGTCACGCCCATCGCGTCGCCGTGGCTCTCGCCGTAGGTGGTGACCTGGAAGAGCCGGCCGAATCGGTTGCCGTTCATTACCTCGCCGTCGTGGTTCCGTCCATATATACGTTGCAGAAAGTGGCGGGTCTCGGCCACGGACGGGGCGTTCGACCCCCACGGACCGTTCAGACGCCACGCTCACCACGGCCCGGCGTCGCCGACGACGGTCCGGGTCTGCTCGCGCATGAACTGCGGCAGGTACCAGTAGCCGCCCGCGAACTTGCTCGTCGTGCCCGAGGCCTTCCAGCCGCCGAACGGCTGGGCCTGCACGAGCGCGCCGGTCGTCGCGCTCTGTGACCGATTGACGTAGCACATCCCCGACTCGATCCGGTCGAGCCACGTCTCGATCTCGGCGTCGTCCTCGGAGAACAGCCCGGCACAGAGGCCGTACTCGCTGTCGTTGGACTTCCGGATGGCCTCGTCGAGACCGCCGACCGGATGGATCGTCACGAAGGGGACGAAGTGCTCCTCGCGCGCCACGTCGTGGTCGTGCGGGACGTCGACGGCGACCGTCGGCCGCACGTACCGGCCGGCGGCGCCGTCGACAGCGCCGACGACCTCGCCGCCGGTGAGCACGCGCCCGACCTCCCGGGCGGTCTCGCAGACCTCGCGGTACCGTTCCACGGCGTCCTCATCGATGAGCGGCGCGACGACGGCGCCGGGATCGTCGGGCGCGCGGTCCGGGATCTCTTCGGTGGTCTCGACGAGCCGTTCGGTGAACGCGTCGGCGACGTCCTCGTGGACGTAGACGCGGGAGGTGGCCGAGCACTTCTGGCCGCCGAAGCCGAACGCGCCGTAGCGCACGCCCTCGACGGCCTTCTCCAGGTCGGCCTCGGCCGTCACCGTGACGGGATTTTTCCCGCCGAGTTCCGCGATCACGGGCCCCGGCTTCTCCCGTTCGACGAAGCTCCGCTCGATCTCTCTGCCGACGGCGCGGGAGCCGGTGAAGGCGACGCCGCTCACGTCTTCGTGTTCGACGAGCGGCTCTCCGACGGCCCGGCCGCCGCCGGTGACGAGATTGAGGGCGCCGTCCGGGACGCCCGCGTCTGAGAGGAGCGAGACCGTCTCACGGGCGATCAGCGGGGCCGCGCTCGCCGGCTTCGCGACGACGGTGTTGCCGGTGACGAGCGCGCCCGTCGTCATCCCGACGAAGATGGCGAAGGGGAAATTGAACGGCCCGACGACCCCGAAGACGCCGTACGGTTCGAGGACGTTCCGACAGCGCTGGCCGGGCGTCGGCTCGCCGGTGTCGAGGCGGTAGCCCTCGTTGCGTTCGAGTTCGCGGGCGTAGAACCGCAGGAAGTCGATCCCCTCGTCGACGTCGGCGACCGCCTCGAACCGGTTCTTCCCCGCTCCCAGGGTGAGGATCGCCGCGAGTTCGTACCGGCGGTCGCGGGCGCGCTCTGCGGCCTCCCGGAAGATCGCCGCGCGGTCGCGCCAGTGGGTGTGCCGCCACTCGTCGAAGGCGTCGGTCGCGGCGGCGACCGCGCGGTCGACGTCGTCCTCGTCCCCGCTCGCGAACTCGCCGACGAGGAGGTCCGTCTCGCCGGGGCTCTCGACGCTGAACCGCTCGTCGCGCTCGACCGCCGCGCCGCCGATCACGAGCGGGTGCGACTCCCCGAGGTCCTCGCGCACGCGCTCGACGGCCGACTCGTAGCGGTCGTGGAATTCGTCGAGCGTTCCCTCCCGCCGGTGGGTGAACGCCGTCTGTTCGTTCTCGAAGGGCTGCGAACGCATACGGAAACTGAGGGGCCGCGGCATCATAACTGTGACACCAGCCCGCACACGACGAGTGGCGCGTCCGCCCGTGGAGTTATGCGGTCCGGCGGCGACCATCCGCTATGGACCGAGCGGTCGTCGAACCCGACGTCGATGCTGTCCCCGGACCGAAGGCCGAACGATGGGTCACCCACCACCACGAGGTCGCGGCCCCGAGCACGGCCGCCTACGAGTTCGTCTGGGACCTGACCGAGGAGGCGATCGGCCCCTTCTGCACCGACGTCGACGGCAACGTCTTCTTAGATTTCACGAGCCACGTCGCCTCGTCGCCGCTGGGGTACAACAACCCGGCCGTCCGCGAGAGGATGGCGGCGCTGGACCTCCCGTCGCCGACCAAGATCGCCGGACAGAGCTTCTACGCCGGCACGGGCTGGCCGCCCGAGGACTCGGATCTGCCGGGACCGACCCAGCTGATGGACCGGCTCACGGAGCTCGGATCGGGATACGATCTCGACACCGTGTTCCTCTCGAACTCCGGCGCCGAGGCGGTCGAAAACGCCATCAAGATCTGCTACGACCACCGGGAGGGGGCCGGACAGGCCATCACGTTCGAGGGCGCCTTCCACGGCCGGACGCTCGGCGCGCTGTCGTTGAATCGCTCGAAGGCCGTCCACCGGCGGGACTTCCCGGAAATCCCGGGCGTCCACGCCGTACCGTACTGCGAGGATCGGACTTGCACGGCCGAGTCGTGCTCGTGTGGGTTCTTCGCCGGCGACGGCTCGCGCCTGCGCTCGATGCTCGACCCCGACCGCGGCTACGTCGACCCCGACGACCTCGCGTACCTGATCATCGAACCGGTCCAGGGCGAGGGCGGCTACCGCTTCCCCAGCGAGGCGTTCGCCGAGGAGATCGCCGACGTCTGCGAGACCCACGACGTGCTCTTGATCGCCGACGAGATCCAGACCGGCGTCGGCCGGACGGGGGAGTGGTGGGGCTCGGACCACTACGCGTTCGAGCCCGACGTGATCGCGAGCGCGAAGGCGCTCCAGGTCGGCGCGACGCTCTCCCGGCGGGAGATCTTCCCCGAGGAGAAGTCGCGGCTCTCCTCGACGTGGGGGGCCGGCGACGTGCTCGCGGCGCTCCAGGGCGCTGTCACGATCGACGTCATCGAGTCCGAGGGGCTCCTGAAGAACGCCCGCGAGAGGGGCGAGCGGCTGATGGATCGCCTGCGCGAGGCCGACCTGGCCGACGTCGACAACGTCCGCGGCCGGGGACTGCTCGTCGCGTTCGACCTCCCGACGAAGGAGCGGCGCGACGCCGTGATCCGGGCGGCGCTGGAACGCGGCCTGCTCACCCTGGGCTGCGGCTACCGGTCGATTCGGCTCCTGCCGCCGCTCGACGTCACCGAGCGGGAGATCGACCTCGGCGTGGAACTGCTGATCGATGCCGTCGAAGCCGGCGAGTGAGGCGTCGGGGACCCGCTACTCGTGGCGGTCGACCGCCGCGCCCAGCGACTCCATCGCGTCGAAGAAGTCCGGGAACGACACGTCGACGTGTTCGGCGCCCTCGATGACGGTGTCGCCGTCGGCGGCGAGCCCCGCGACGGCCAGCGACATCACGATGCGGTGGTCCGCGCGGCCGTCGACGCGCGCGCCCACGAGGTCGGTGTCGCCGCCGTGGACGGTCAGCCGATCGCGCTCTTCAGTCACCGACGCCCCCATCTTCCCCAACTCCTCGGCCATCGCGCTCACGCGGTCGGTCTCCTTGTACCGGACGTGCTCGCAGTTCTCGATGACGGTGTCGCCGTCGGCGACGGCCCCGAGGGCGGCGATCGTCGGCAGCAGGTCGGGCGTGTCGCCGACGTCGACGGTGGTTCCCGACAGCGACGCCCGCGGGACGGCGATCTCGCCCGCGTCGCGGTCCCAGCCGACCGCGGCGCCCATCGACTCCAGGATCTCGACGATCGCGCTGTCGCCCTGGGCGCTCGGGCGCGCGCCCTCGACGAGGACGCGGTCGCCCTCCGCCGCGGCGACGGCGCCCGCCGAGAGCAGGTACGACATCGACGAGAAGTCGCCGGGGACTGCGTACTCGCCGCCTTCGGGAGCGTAGGACTGGCCGCCGGGGACCGAAAAGCCGTCGTCGGTCTTCGCCGCGTCGACGCCGAAGTCGTCGAGGACTTCGAGCGTGATGTCGACGTACGGCGCGGACTTCAGTTCGGTTTCGAGTTCGACGTCGATGCCCTCGTCGGTGACGGCGCCGGCCATCAGGAGCGCGGTGATGTACTGCGAGGAGACGTCGCCGGGGATCGACACCGCGCCGCCGTCGATCGACTCGCCGACCACGAGCGGGGCCTGGCCGTTCCGCCGCGTCGACTCCGCCCGCCCGCCGAGCTGCCGGATCGCGTCGAGGAGCGGCCCCTGCGGGCGCGAGCGGAGGGAGTCGTCGCCGGTGAACACGCAGAGCCCCTCGGCGAGCGCGCCGCAGGCGGTGACGAGCCGCGTGGTCGTCCCCGAGTTCGCGCAGTCGACGACGTCGTCCGGCACCTCGGGACGCCCGTCGAAGCCGGAGATCGAGAGCCGCGCGTCGCCGTCGCGCTCGACCGAGCCGCCGAAGGCCTCGACCGCGCGCATCGTCGCGCGGGTGTCGGCGCTCACGAGCGGGTCGGCGACGACCGCCTTCGCGCCGTAGCCGGCGGCGAGGGTGGCCCGGTGGGTGTAGCTCTTCGAGGGCGGCGCGCGAACGCGCCCCGCCACGCGGGACTGCGAGATGGTGACGTCCATACGGTCCGTTCGCGCTGGCTGGGGTATGATACTTACTGTCGGATCCGACCGCGAGCGTTTATATCGCAGAACGGGGGCAGGGCCGCCGTGACCTGAGTTCGGTCCCGCGTCGTGCCGCGGTTGCCCGGCACAGCGGCGCGGGCGCGGTCGTGCCGGCTGTTCGCTAGACTCGATGCCGTCGACGGACCGCCAGCAACGCGGCGGCCGCGACGGCGACGACGGCGGTCACGAGGCCGAAGCCGGGTGTGCTGGTCGCCGTCGGCGTCCGCGTGGGGAAGTCGGTGTCGGCCGGCGTGTCGACGTCCGCGCCCGCGGTCGCCGACGTCTCGGTTCCGCTCGACGCCGAGAGCGCCTGGTACTCCTCGTAGGCGTCGGGGTGGACCGCCTCCAGGATCGTCTCCGCCGCGAGCACGGAACGGGGCGCGGGCTGTTGGAGGTAGTTCGTGTTCACTCTGACGACGTTCCCCTCCTGGACCGCCGTCGTGCTGTTGTAGGCCGCGTTGTTCGGGATCGAACTGCCCTCGGGGACCACGATCCAGGCCGGGCTCATATTCGCGACCGTCTCGTCGTTGATCGGCTGAAAGCCGGAGATTCCGACCTCGGCGGCGCCGTTCCGGAGCCCCGCCGTCTCCATCACGTCGCCGATGAAGGTGTTCGCTCCGGAGGTGTACCCGTAGAAGACGTTGAGCCCGACCGGCCGCTCCTCGCCGTCGAGCGCCTGTCGCATCAGGTCCAGCGAGCGGCGCATCTCGTCGGCCCGCTCGACGCCCGCCTCGCAGTTGCCGGTGAGTCGGCCGATACGTTCGGTCTTCTCCGCGACGAACGAGAGCGAGGTCGCCTCCCCGAAGACGTAGACGGGGATTCCCGCGCGGCGGATCTGCTCGACGCGCTCGGCGGCGAAGCCGTAGGTGCTGTTCGGGACCAAGACGAGATCGGGTTCAGCGTCCAGGACCGCCTCCACGCTCGGGCCGTTCGCACCGGAGACGTTCGCCTTCTCGCTCGCGCCGTCGAGGTACGTCGCGTACTGCGAGACGCCGACGACCTCGTCCCGCGCGCCGATCTCCCACATCGTCTGGGCCGCGCTCGGATTGAGCGTCACGACTCGCTCGGGGTCTTCGGGAATCTCGACCTCGGTACCCGTCGCGTCCGTCGTCGCGTAGGGGAACTCGCAGGTCGGCGCGTCGCCGCCGTGCGATTCCAGGGGGCCGCCGTCAGCGGCGGTGGCGGCCGCCGCGGGACCGGCGGCGACGGTGACGAGTAGGACAGAGAGCACGAGCGCCTTGCGGAGCATACCGTGGGCTGGACGCCATTGCAACAAGTATTTGCCTAATCCAAGTGAGATTGGGTACAACCGTGACCGTCAGGACGCGCGCCGTCGGCTGGTCGGCCGCGCTGACGGCCGTCCTCGCGCTGACGGTCGTCCTGAGCGCCGGCGTCGGTCCGGTGTCGATCCCGGCGCCGACCGTCGCGAAGATCCTGCTTTCTGCGGATCCATCGCCGCTGGCGTTCGGGCGAGCGATCAGCCACACGAATCGGCTCATCGTCCTGAACATCCGGCTGCCGCGGATCGTCCTGGCGGCCCTCGTCGGCTTCGCGCTCGCGACTGCGGGGGTGGTGATGCAGGGGTTCTTCCGCAATCCGATGGCCGACCCCTCGATCGTCGGCGTCTCCTCGGGCGCGGCCGTCGGCGCCGTCGCGACGATCGTGCTCCCGTTCGCGTTCCCGTTCGGCCTCGAACTCCAGGGCGCGGCGTTCGTGACGGCCGTCCTGACCGCCTTCGGCGTCTACCTCATCGCCACTCACGACGGCCGGACGCCGACCGCGACGCTGCTGCTCGCGGGCGTGGCCGTCCAGACGTTCCTGGGGGCGGTCATCTCGCTCCTGCTCCTGCACAGCGGCCAGAGCCTCCGCCGGGTGGTCTACTGGCTGATGGGCCACCTCGGCGGGACGACCTGGGGCGACGTCCGCGCCATCGCAGTCGTCCTCCCGCCGCTCTTCGTCCTCTTGCTCGTGTACGCCCGCGACCTCAACGTCCTCCTCCTCGGCGAGGAGGACGCCCACACGCTCGGCATCGACGTCGAGCGGACGAAACGGGTGTTGCTGGCGGCGTCGAGCGTCGTCACCGCCGCGGCGGTCGCCGTCACCGGAGTGATCGGGTTCGTCGGGCTCATCGTGCCCCACGCGATGCGGTTGGTCGTCGGCCCCGACCACCGCGTGCTGCTCCCGACGAGCGCTCTGGCCGGGGCGTCGTTCCTCGTCGCCACCGACACGCTGGCGCGCTCTGGTGCGGCGGAGGTCCCGGTCGGGATCGTCACGGCCGCGCTCGGCGCGCCGTTCTTCCTGTATCTGCTCCGCTCGCGGGAGGTGACGGGGCTGTGAGCGATCCGCTCGTCTCCATCGAGGATCTCCGAGTCGCGTTCGGGTCGCTGACCGTACTCGACGGCATCGACGCGACCGTCGGGCCGGGGTCCTTCGTCGGTCTCGTCGGACCCAACGGGGCTGGAAAGACCACGCTCCTCCGAACGCTCAACGGAACGGTATCGCCCGACTCGGGCACCGTCTCCGTCGCGGGCGAACGCATCGCCGATCTCTCGTCGAGGGCCGCGAGCCGGCTCGTCGCGACCGTCCCCCAGGACACGATCGTCGCCTTCGAGTTCGACGTCCGGCAGATCATCGAGATGGGACGCAACCCCCATCGGTCGCGGTTCGGCGGCTGGTCCCGCGCCGACGCCGAAGCCGTCGAGCGCGCGCTGGACCGCGCGGACGTCCGTGAGTTCGTGGACCGCTCGATCACGACCCTCTCGGGCGGCGAGCGCCAGCGCGTTCTCCTGGCGCGGGCGCTCGCCCAGGAGACGCCGCTGTTGCTCTTGGACGAACCGACCGCGAGCCTCGACATCAATCACCAGGTCCGCACGCTCGAACTGCTGCGGCGACTCGTCGCCGACGGCAAGACCGCGATCACGGCGATCCACGACCTGAACCTCGCGGCCCACTACTGCGACGAACTGCTCCTCCTTTCCGACGGGAAAGTCGCCGCCCAGGGGCCGCCGGAAGCGGTGCTCACAGAACGGGCCCTGGAGGACACCTTCGACGCCAACGCGGTGGTCTCGCGGCACCCGGTCACGGGATCGGTGTACGTCACCGCCCTCCCCGACGGGAAGCCGGTCGACGGCACGGACCGCTCCGAACCCACGGGACGCGACTCCGAGCGGCCCGGCCGCGTCCACGTGATCGGTGGCGGCGGGACCGCCGCGAGGCTCCTCTACGTGCTCGATGCGGCCGGATACGAGGTCACGATCGGGGCGCTCAACGAGGGCGACACCGACACCGAGACCGCTCGGTCTATCGGGCTCGATCCCGTGACCGTCGAGCCCTTCGCCGGCGTCGACCCCGAGACGCGCGCGGCGGTCGAGCGGCGCATCGACGCCGCCGACTGCGTCGTCGTCGCGGACGTCGAGATCGGGACCGGGAACCTCCCAAACCTCCGGGCGGCCACCGCGGCCGACCGAGTGGTGCTCGTCGAGGACCGACCGTTCGACGAGCGGAACTACGTCGGCGAGGAGGCCGCGGGGGTCTACGAGCCGCTCCGGGAACGCGCTCGAACCGTCGAGTCGAAAGACGTCTCGACCGCCGTGGCGGACCTGATCGACGGCGACACGGCCGTTCACAGTGACGGTACCGGAGGCGAGACGGCGGAACCCGCGCCCCCAGATCGACGGCCGAGCGAGCGATCTCGGTAACTCTCGCCGGGGGGTCGCGTCGCTACGAGTCCCGGCGAACGTTTCGGCCCGGTATTGTGTTCGCACACGGCCGACAGATTTTTTATGCGCGGGGTATAAGTATGGGATGAGAACGAGGCGGTGGTTCGGTTCTCACCGTCCTCCCGTACCACAAAATGAGTGATGCCCTTAACGCGCGCACGCGCGAGAACGACGAAGAGCGAACGTGGCGCGACCACAGCGCCGACGAGAGCCGTCGCGACGACCAGCACGAGACGCGGGACCAGAAGCCGACCGAAGAGGAGGCGCTCCAGTGCCCCGAGTGCGGTTCGACAGACCTCGTCACCGACGACGAGCGCGGCGAGACCGTCTGTAACGACTGCGGGCTGGTCGTCGACGAGGACTCGATCGACCGCGGCCCCGAGTGGCGCGCCTTCGACAGCGCCGAACGCGACGAGAAGTCCAGGGTCGGCGCACCGACGACGAATCTGATGCACGACAAGGGCCTGTCGACCAACATCGGCTGGCAGGATAAAGACGCCTACGGCAACTCCCTGTCGTCGAATCAGCGCCAGAAGATGCAGCGGCTGCGGACCTGGAACGAGCGCTTTCGAACCAGGGACTCGAAGGAGCGCAACCTCAAGCAGGCGCTCGGCGAGATCGACCGGATGGCCTCCGCACTCGGCCTCCCCGAGAACGTCCGCGAGACCGCGTCGGTCATCTACCGCCGCGCGCTCGACGAGGACCTGCTGCCCGGCCGCTCCATCGAGGGAATCGCGACCGCGTCGCTCCACGCGGCCGCCCGGATGGCGCAGGTGCCCCGGAGCATCGACGAGGTCGCGCGGGTCTCCCGCGTCGACGAGGACGAGTTCGAACGGGCGTACCGCTACGTCGTCCGCGAGCTCTCCCTGGAGATTCAGCCGGCCGATCCCGCCGAATACGTCCCGCGGTTCGCCTCGGATCTCGAAATTCCGAAAGAGACCGAGCGGACGGCGAACGACCTCCTGGAGAACGCCAAGCGACAGAACGTCCACTCCGGGAAGTCACCGGTCGGCCTCGCGGCCGCCGCGCTCTACGCTGCCGCACAGTTGACCAACGAGGAGCTGACCCAAGCAGACGTGAGCGAGGTGACCGACATCTCGGAGGTCACGATCCGCAACCGCTATCAGGAACTGCTCGAAGCCTGGGACCTCGACTCGCCGCACGGTGGTCGAAGCGGCGCCGCCGAGGCCTAGGCCCGACGAATCCGTTTGTTGTCGACCGCGACGCGTCGAAACCGCGCGGTCGCTACCCCTCGACGACGACCACGCCCTTCATCCCGAGCTTCTTGTGCGGTTCGCAGTAGTACTTCACCGTCCCGGACTCGGAGAACGTCTGTGAGTACGTGTATCCCGCCTCCATCACCAGTTCCGAGCTAAACGAACCGTCCTTGGCGACGACGTTGTGCGAGCTGCCCTTGCCCGTCCACTTCCAGACGACCTTCGTACCCGGGGACACGCGGACGGCGGCGGGGCCGAACCCGAAGTAGCCGCCGTTGGCCTCGACGCCGACCTCGACAGTGACCTCCGATTTGCCGGTCTCGTCGACGACTCCGGTGTAGTTCGAAACCCCGGAGAGCCAGCCGTCGAACGAGGGCTTCGAGCCGCCTCCGCTGCTATCGCCACCGGAGGCAGTCGTCGCGTCGCCACCGGAGGCAGTCGTCGTCTCGCCGCCCGAGCCGGAACTCGAGCCGCCCGAGCCGGAACTCGAGCCGCCCGAACAGCCGGCGAGGCCGGCAGCCATCGCCGCAGTTACGCCCAGAAATCGCCGACGGGAAGTGCCGTTTCGTGACATCGACAGACGTTGGGATCTGATAAATAAATGGAGACCGATTCGTTCTCAGATCGCGAAAACGGACGGAACCCGTTCGGGGATGGGCCTACGTGTGTACGACGATGAGTGAAACGAGTGAGGAACGACGGATGCGCGTGACCGAACCCCGCGGCGACACGACGCCCGAGTGGGAGGTGTTCTGCCGGTCCGCGGAGCGCGAGCCGCTCAGCCACGTCGGGAGCATGTCGGCGCCGACAGCGGAGGTGGCCCGCGAGCAGGCGGAGTCGCTGTTCGGGTGGACGGCGCACACGCTCTGGCTCTGTCGCGCCGACGACGTCGCCCGATTCACCGCCCGGGATCTGGGTGCCGAATCCGACGCGGCGGCCGACCCCGACGCGGAAACCGCCGGAGGTGAGTCCCGATGATCTCGATCAGCAAGCTCCTCTGCGACCTCGACGCCGAGGGCGACGGACTCCGCTACGACGACGGCCGCGACTCCGAAAAGGAACAGATCACAGAAGAGCGGACGACGAAGCCGGTCGTCGTCTGGAACCTCACCCGGCGCTGCAACCTCTACTGCGAGCACTGCTACGCCGGGGCCGACCTCGACGCCGCGCCCGGCGAGCTCACGACCGCCGAGGGCAAGCAGCTGCTCGACGAGCTCGCGGACTACGGCGTCCCGGTCGTGCTCTTTTCGGGCGGCGAGCCGCTCGTCCGCGACGACCTCGAAGAGCTGGTCGGCCACGCCGCCGGCAACGGCATCCGCCCCGTGCTCTCGACGAACGGCACGCTCGCGACGCCCGAGCGGGCCGAGGCGCTCCGGGCGGCCGGCCTGAAGTACGCGGGCGTCTCCGTCGACGGGATGCCCGAGCGCAACGACGCCTTCCGCGGCGAGGAGGGCGCCTTCGACGCCGCGGTGCGGGGCATCGAGAACTTCCTCGACGCGGGACTGAAGACGGGGCTCCGGTACACCATCACCGAGAAGAACGCCGCCGATATGGAGTCGGTCGTCGACCTGCTCTCGGAGGTCGGCCTCGACCGCTTCTGCTTTTACCACCTCGATTACGGCGGCCGCGGCGGCGAGATCGCGGACGCGGACCTCTCGCCCGAGGAGCGGCGCCGGGCGGTCGAGCGGCTCTGTGAGATGACCCTCGACTACCACCGGAACGGAGAGGAGATCGAGACCCTGCTCGTCGGCAACTACTGCGACGCCGCGTTCCTTGTCGAGTACGCCCGCGAGCACTTCGGCCAGGCGAAGGCCGACGCCATCCGCCGGTACCTCGAAGTGAACGGCGGCGACCCGACCGGCGAGCGCGTCGCCGACGTTGACTACCAGGGCAACGTCCACCCGACGCAGTTCTGGCAGGGGTACAGCCTCGGCAACGTCCGCGACCGGCCGTTCGGCGCCATCTGGGAGGACGAGTCGAACCCCCTCCTGCGGGCGCTCCGCAACCGCGAGGCGCACCTCTCGGGGCGCTGTGCGAGCTGTCAGTACTATGACATCTGCCGCGGCGGCTCCCGGCTCCGGGCCATCGCCGCCGAGGGCGACGTCTTCGCCCCCGACCCGCAGTGTTACCTGACGCCGCGAGAGCGCCTCGGGCCCGCCGCCGATCCGAGCGGCTCCGCGGCCGACTGACGACGCCGCCGGCAAGACCCGCGGACCGTTTTCCGACCGCTCGCGAATTGCGCCAGCGCCGCCGGCACAAGACTTAGATACCGTGTTTCGGTATCACACACCAACCGATGGCCGACGGCGATCTCACCTTCCCAGAGTGCTGTTCGGTCTGCCCGTACCGGAGCGCATTCACGGCGTCCTGCACGCACGACCTCCGGCAGGCCGTCGTCGCCGAGATCGACGAGTCCCGTCCGTGTCCGATCTACGCCGAGGAGAAGACCGAGGCGATGCGGCAGTTAGCCGAGTCGCTGTGACGGGGCCGTCGGAGCGCGGTCGGGAGGCGCCTAACTCTGGACCGAAACGCTCCGAAGGCGGACCGTCTCCTCCGCCACGCTGGCCCCGGATTCGCGGTACGTGACGGCCGTGGCGACGACGGTCTCGGGTGACTCTCCCGTCGGGAGCGCCCAGGTGTTGGTCAGCGACCGTGATTCGCCCGCCGGAATCCGCCCGGTCGAGGCCCGGTTCTCGACGGTCGTTCCACTGTCGGTCGTCACCGTGCTCAGGCGGAGCTCGTAGGGCGCCTCGGCCGTGTTCTCGACGTCGACGGTCATCTCGAAAGTCCACGAGCCGTCGCTGCCGATGCGGACGACCGCGTCGGTCACGGTCTCGGTCGGCGCCGTCTCGGGCAGCAGTTCGTCCCCGATACCGACGCCCTGGGGCGGCGACGTCGTCGTGGTCGCCGTCGCCTCGCTTTCGCTTCCGTCGCCGCCGAACAGGCGCTCTCGGATCAGCCCGATGAAGGTCGTCGCCTCGATGGCGATCGGGATCCCGATCCCGAGGCCGACCAGGATACGTATCAGCCATCGCCGGCTCACCTCGTCGTCGTCAGCGTCGCTCATATATTCGGGTGGATGTGGTCTCCGAAAGCGCCTCTCGGGGGTGGATCACGTCGGGAAGGGGACGCTTCCCGGCGCGAGGATCCCGTTCTCGATCATTCCCCACAGCGGGAGCCCGTACGCGATCACGACCAGCACGACCGCGATGGCCGCCCAGAGCCGGAGGTTGTCGAGGACGCGCGGCCCGTCGCTCGCGCCCGAGAGCGGTTCGCGGAGCGTGCCGTTGACCCGGAGTTGGGCGGCGCCACGCTGGGAGAGCCACGTCCCCAGCATCACGACCAGGAACATCACCAGTCCGAGGAACAGGAGCGTTCCACCGACGGCGATCTGCGTCTGCATCTCGCTGATGCTCCCCAGGACCGGATCGAAGGGGGCCGCACCGGTATCGCCGAACAGCGGCTTGGCGGTCCGGCGCGGCACCCCCGCGAGTCCGGCGCGGTGCATCGCGTTCGACATCAGCGTCATCCCCACGAACCACACGTACGGCTGCGCGATCGCGATGCGCCGGTGCTGGAGCCGCTTGCCCGTGAGCTGGGGATACAGCCAGTAGCTCGACGCCATCGCGGTCAGGGCGAACGCGGTCCCGACGGTGAGGTGGAAGTGACCGGGGACCCACAGCGTGTTGTGAATGAGGTAGTTGATGTTCATCCCGGCGTTGATCATCCCCGAGAAGCCGCCGGCGGCGAACATCAGTCCCGCGAGCGCCATCCCCGCAAACGCGGGCTTGTCCCACGGGAGCGCGCGGAGCCAGTTGAGGTAGCCCTCGCCGCCGCGCTGACGGGCCCCGTGCTCCATCGACGCCACGACCGTGAACGCGGTCAGAAGCGAGGGGAGCAACAGCATCATCGTGTTCGTCATCGCAATGAACTTGAATCCCTCCGCGATGCCGGGATCGACGTACTGGTGGTGGAACCCGACCGGCGTCGACAAAAGCACGAACAGCACGAACACGACCCGGGCGAGCGGATCGCTGAAGAGCCGGCCGCCCGCGAGCTTCGGCAGGATCGTGTACCAGGCGACGTAGCCGGGGAGAAGCCAGAAGTACACGACCGGGTGGCCGAAGTACCAGAACAGGGTCCGCGTCAGGAGCGGGTCCACCTGGCTGATCCACCCCAGCGACCACGGGATCAGGAAGACCAGCACCTCGACGGCGACCCCGAGCGTCGAGAGGTACCACATAATGAACGTCGTCAGCACCATAAACGTCTGCAGGGGAATCCGGGAGTCGGGGTTGTCGCGCCGCCAGTCGCGGTACGTCAGGAAGTACTCGGCGCCGACGATCCACGAGCCGACGATGAGCAGCGCGGCCCCGACGTAGAACGCGGGGTGGGCTTTCAGCGGCGCGTAGAACGTGTAGAGCACGTCCGCCGATTCGAACGGGAGCCCCGGCGCGAACCCGTTCAGGATCGCGATCGCCGCGAGCGCCGTCCCAACCACCATCGAGCCGAAGCCGAGCCACGCGAGTCGCGGACTCGACATCGGTCGGTCGAGGCTCCGCGTGACCGCCCACAGGAAGAACCCGCAGATGAAGAACGTCGTGAACACGAGCGCCAGGAGCACGCCGTGGCCCGTCAGGACCGTGTAGTACTGCGTGGCGTTGATCGGGAGCAGAGAGCGTAGCGTTCCGGTGCGGTACAGCGCCTGCAGGAGCCCGAAGAACCCGCCGAGCGCGAGCGCCACGAACGCGACCGCGAAGTGCCATCTGGTGAGCTTCGCCACCTTCGGATAGTCGTCGACGAAGGTCATTGGTCGGTCACCCCCTGGGACTGCAGTTCGTACTGGCTGCGGGGGACCACCTCGATGGTCCCCTCCATCGCGTGGTGGGCCGCCCCGCAGTACTCGTTACACGCGATACGGTACGTCCCGGGTTCGTCGAAGTTGACGGTGATTTCGGCGACCTGCCCCGGGATGACCATCGTGTTGACGTTGGTCCCGACGACGTTGAAGCCGTGGGTCACGTCCGAACTGGTGACGTAGAACGTGATCTCGGTGTCGGCCGGGACGCGGATCGGAGAGCTGGACCCGGGCTGGAACGAGAACTGCTGGGCGCGCACGTAGACGTCGTAGCCGCCGTCCTGCGCCTCGTACACTCCGGGCTCTCGGAAGTTCTCGGAGGCGGTCAGGTTCGACGGTTCGACCGTCCCACCCGAGTCGTCCACCATTGCGACGCCGGGACCGACCGCGCCGTAGACGATCGTCGCGATCAGGACCACGATGAGCAGCAGCGATGCACCAAACCAGAGTTTCTCGAATCTGTGTATCTCCATACGTGTATCACCCGATTACCGTCGGCCCGTTTCCGAGGAACTCGACGAAGTACATGAACACCCAGAGCCCCAACAGGATCAGGAAGTACACGACGACGAGCGACGCCGTCCCGACGGGGTCGTACTCGTCGTGGCCGAGTTCGGCGACCGGCTCTTCCGGCGGGGCTTCGGGCGTTCCCGTGCCCGTCTCCTCGTCGTCCTCGCCGAACGACGGTTCGTACTCGACCTCCCCGGCGTCCTCGCCCCGGTAGAAGCTCGCTATGATCGGCGCGAGCATCCCGAGGAGGATCGTCCCGGAGAAGAGGACCTCCCAGAGGGAGATCCCGCCGCCGACCGTTCCCGTCGGCCCGCCGTCGCCCCCGGCGCCGCCCGGCGCCGGACCCACGACGATGGCGCCCTTCATCCCGAGCGAGAGGTGGGGCTGGCAGTAGTACTTGTAGATGCCCTTCGTCTCGAAGGTGTGGCTGTACGTGAAGCCCTGGTTCTCGATGGGCTCGTGGCCCCCCCAGCCCGCGCCGTCGGGCTGGGACTCGACGAGGACGTTGTGGGTGTTCGAGACCCACTCGAAGTTCACCGTCGTCCCCGGCGACACCCGGACGGCGGGCGGCCCGTAGGCGAATGAGCCGCCGTTGCCCTGGGAGCCGACCTGAATCGTGACCTCGTCCTGGCCGGTCCGATCGACGGTCGTCCCGTCGTAGTTCCCGACCGCGCCGCCCTTGGCGCTGCTCGTGAACCACCCGCCGTAGTTCCCGACCGCGACGCCGCCTCCGCCTCCGCCGCCGCTCCCGCCGCTCGATCCGGAGCTGACGACGATGGCGCCTTTCATTCCCAGCGAGAGGTGGGGCTGGCAGTAGTACTTGTAGGTGCCCTTCGTCTCGAAGGTATGACTGAACGAGAACCCCTGGTTCTCGATCGCCTCGTGGCCCTGCCAACTCGCGCCGTCGGGCTGGGACTCGACGAGGACGTTGTGGGTGTTCGAGACCCACTCGAAGACGACCTCGGTTCCGGGCGAGATCTCGACGGCGGGCGGCCCGTAGGCGAAGGAGCCGCCGTTGCCCTGGGAGCCGACCTGGATCGTGACCTGATCCTGGCCGGTCCGGTCGACGGTCGTCCCGTCGTAGTTGCCTACCGCTCCGCCCTTGGCGTTGCTCGTGAACCATCCGCCGTACTCCTGGGCCGTGGCCGCCCCCGAGGCCGCCGTCCCCGCGGCGACGGCCGTCGCGGATCCGGCGGCCGCACGGAGGAGCCCGCGGCGCGAAACGCTCGTGTCTTTGCCTGTCATAGTGCTATCTCGACTGATCGAAAGCGGCTACCGAAGCAGTCCGTGGCAAACGGTCGCATACAGAACACCGGCCGGACGGATCGACGACCGACGCCGCCCGTTCGGTCACGACGCGTGACCGATCCCGGCCGTCTCTGACGGCCGTAGCGACCGACTCCCGTGCTACGCTTTCGTCCACGCCCGACTTTCCTCGCGTGTGGGTTAAAAAGGGATACTATATTCTCAGTCGGTGAAAACAGCGTCAACTACTAAGCCCGCGGGCCCCACACCGGCGTGTATGAACCTCGGGCCACAGTTCGTCGCCGCAGTCCTGTTGCTCGCGCTCGTCCCGGTGGCCGCGTTCGCGCTCGCGCAGACGGGGATGGCCGCCGTGGCGCTCGTGAACGTGCTCCTGATCTTCGGCTGCCTGTACTACGTCCTCTCGGTTCGGGACGAGCCGCTCGCGCCGGTCGGGGAGTAGTCCCGCGATGACCGCGGGGACGACGGGCGCCGCGGCCCCGGACGTCGGCGTCGCGGCGCTCTTCGTCGTCGGCCTGTTCGGCGGTGCGCACTGCCTGGGGATGTGCGGACCGCTGGTGACGATGTACGGCGAACGGTTCGAGAGCGACGGCCGCGGACCGACCGCCCGGGCGCTCCGCCAACACGCGCTGTTCAACGCCGGCCGTACCCTGAGCTACGCCGCCATCGGAGCCCTGCTCGGCGCGCTCGGCGGCGCGGTCGTCGACGCGGGCGCGCTCGTGTCCGCCGGGACGCTCGTCCGGGGCGCGGCGGGAATCGTCGTCGGCGCGGTCGTGATCGCCGTCGGCGTCAGCTACGTGACGGGCGGCGGCATTGACCTCGCGAGCGGGTCCGTCCCGGTCGTCGGCGACGTCTTCGCCGCGGTCTCGGCCCGGCTCACCGCGCGCGTGGACACGTGGGCGACGGGACCGAAGATCGCCGGCCTGGGGGCGATGCACGGGCTGCTCCCGTGTCCGATCCTCTACCCGGCGTTCCTCTACGCGCTGTCGACCGGCTCGGCCGTCTCCGGCGGCCTGGCGCTCGGCGCGCTCGGGCTCGGGACGTTCCCGTCGCTGTTCGTCTACGGGACCGTGCTCGATTCGGTCGGCGCACCGCTCAGGCGACGGCTCCACCGCGGCATCGGCGTCGCCTTCGTGATCGCCGGGACGATCCCGCTCGCGAAGGGGCTGACCGCGCTCGGGTGGGCCGTGCCGCACATCCCGCTGCCGATGCCGCCGATGCCGACCTGACGACGACGAACCACACCGATGACCTGCACGCTCTGTGACCTTCCGACGCCCGATCCGCCCCTCACAGACCCCGAGGTCCCCGGCGAGTACTGCTGCCGGGGCTGTCTGGAGGTCGCGCGGACGGTCGAGGACCCGACGGACGTCGACGGCGAGACGGCCGCCGAGTCGGTCGACGCCGGCCCCGACGACGCCGAGGGCGAGACCGCCTTCCTCTCGGTGTCGGGGATGCACTGTGCGACCTGCGAGGCGTTCATCGAGTCCCGCGCGACCGACCGCGCGGGCGTCCGGTCGGCCTCGGCGAGCTACCCGACCGAGACGGTCAAGGTGACCTACGACCCCGACGAGACCGACCGCGAGGCGATCGCGGCCGCGATCAGCGGGCTGGGCTATCGCGCCGACGCCAGGGACGTCGGCGACGACGCGGACGAGACGGTCTCGACTGGGCGCCTGCTCGTCGGCGGCTTCTTCGGGATGATGACGATGCTGTGGTACCTCCTCTTCCTGTACCCCGTCTATCTGGAGGTGTCGCCGGAGCTCCTCCTGTTCGACCTCTCGGGATCGGCCGGCGCGTACCTCGTCGCGAACGTCTGGCTGATGGCGACGGTCGTGCTCGGCTACACCGGCTACCCGCTGTTCCGCGGCGCCTACGTGAGCCTCCGCGCCGGCCACCCGAATATGGACCTGCTGGTCGCGCTCGCGGCGGCCGCCGCCTACGCCTACAGCACGGTCGTCGCCCTGTTCGGCGGGACCGAGGTGTACTTCGACGTCGCCGTGGTGGTGGTGCTCGCGGTCGCCGTCGGCAACTACTACGAGGGGGCAATCAAACGCCGGGCGGCGGGGCGGCTCGCCGACCTGACCGCCGAGCGCGTCAGCGAGGCGCGACGGCGGACCGACTCGGGCACCGAGACCGTCGACGTCGAGTCGCTCACGCCCGGCGACGAGGTCGTGGCGACGGCGGGCGACCGCGTCCCCGTCGACGGGCCGGTCGTCGAGGGGCGGGCGACCGTCGACGAGTCGCTCGTGACCGGGGAGTCGACGCCCGTCGCCAAGGAGCCCGGCGACGAGGCCATCGGCGGCGCTGTCGTCGTCGACGGCCGTCTCGTCGTCGCCGTCGAAGCCGGCGAAGAGAGCACGCTCGACCGCGTCGTGCGGACGCTCTGGGACGTCCAGAGCACGCGCCCCGGCGCCCAGCGGCTCGCGGACCGCATCGCGGCCGTCTTCGTGCCGCTCGTGTTCGTGCTCGCGGGGATCGCGACGGGCTGGCAGCTCTTCGCCGGCGCCCGGCCGGGGGCCGCGCTGCTCGTCGGGCTCTCCGTGCTCGTGGTGTCGTGTCCGTGCGCGCTCGGCCTCGCCACGCCGCTGGCGGTCGCCCGCGGCGTCCGCGAGGCCCTTGACGCCGGCGTGGTGATCACGGACGCGTCGGCCTTCGAGGCGGCGCCCGACGCCGACACCGTCGTCTTCGACAAGACCGGGACGCTCACGACGGGTGAGATGCGGATCCTCGACCGCGTCGGCGACGACCGCGTGCCCGCCCGCGCGGCGGCGATCGAGCAGTACGCCGACCACCCCGTCGCGGCGGCGATCGTCGACGACGTCGACGCCGCCCTCCCGTCGGTCGCGGACTTCGAGCGCGCGCCCGGTCGGGGCGTCACGGGGCGGTTGGCCGCTCGCGCCGACGGCGCCACGCAGCGGACCGACGAGGCGGCACGGCGCGCCGACGGAGTCGCGGTCGCCGCCGGGAGCCTCGACCTCTTCGAGTCGCGGGACTGGGAGATCCCCGAGACGTACTCCGAGCGCGCCCGCGAGGCCAGCGCCGAGGGGAACGTCCCCGTCCTCGTCGGCTGGGACGGGCGCGTCGAGGGCGTGCTCGTGGCCGGCGACCGCCCGCGCCCGGAGTGGGAGGCCGTCGTCGACGACCTCGCCGCGGACAGGCGGGTCGTCGTGCTGACCGGCGACGACTCGGCGGCCGCGGCGCGCTTCCGGGCGCACGACGGCGTCTCGGAGGTCTTCGCGGGCGTGCCGCCGGAGGGCAAGACGGCCGTCGTCGAGCAGTTCGCCGGCGACGGGACCGTCGCGATGGTCGGCGACGGCGTCAACGACGCGCCCGCGCTGGCCGCCGCCGACCTGGGCATCGCCCTGGATCACACGGCGCTGGCCGCCGGCGCCGCCGACGCCGTCGTCACGACCGAGGACCTGACGGCCGCGCCGGCGGTGTTCGACCTGACCGCGGCGACGAACGGCCGCATCAAGCAGAACCTCGGCTGGGCGTTCGTCTACAACGCCGTCGCCCTCCCGCTGGCGGTCGCGGGGGCGCTCAACCCCCTGCTGGCGGCGGTCGCGATGGGGACGAGCAGCCTCCTCGTCGTCCTCAACTCCTCGCGCTCGCTCCTATCCGAGGCGGAGGAGTGACCCGGCCAACGGGCAGGGAGATAGCGGAACCCCGAACCGGGAACCGAGAGCTACAAGTCGCGAGCGCCCAAGGACCGGATAGCTCCGATGATCGAGGAGGCCCCCTCCGCGGACCTCGACGGCTTCCGCCCCGGCGACCCGTACGACCTCGACCTCCCCGAGCGGTGGTCGGCGCAGTACCGGGACCGGACGGCCGTCTACGAGAACGACCGCGGCGACCACCGCGTCCGCATCGTCGAGTTCTCGAAGGGGCTCTCGCTGTACTGGTGGGTCGACGTGTACGTCGGCGACGAGGAGTGGCGCCGTCAGGAGGTCGGCCTCGGCGAGAGCTACACCGATCCCGACGACGCCGTCGCGGCCGTCGAGTCGTACCTGGAGATCGTCGCCGAGGCGGACCCCGATTCCGGTTCCCATTCCGGACTCGATGACGCAACGGCCCCGGACTCGGACGTGCTCGCGAGGACGCACCTTCCGGGCCCCGAGGGCTGGACGCTGGCGGACGCGATCCCCGACGGTGCCGGCGAGTCGGTCAGAGAGGGACGCGACGGCCCCGACCGCACCGACTCCGAGCGGTAGCCGTCGGCGGGACGCCGCGGCGCTCTCACCGCCGGAGGGGTGGAATTTTTCCCGGTACCCGCCGAACGGTCGCGTATGACCCGAGAGCCGCCAATCGACGTCGGTCAGATCCTGGTGCCCGTCGACGGACGCGAGAGCGCGCTCCCAGCGCTCGATCACGCCGTATCGCTCGCGGACGAGTCGGGGGCGAGCGTCCACCTCCTGGCCGTGGTCGATCCGTACGGCCTGTCGAGCGTCACAGAGCGGACAGAGGTAGAAGCGGACCTCGAAGACGCCGTCGCCGACGCCGCCGCCCGGGTGCAGGACGCGGGCGTCGCGGTCCGCACCGCCGTCGAGTCCGGGTTCCCCCACGAGGAGATCCTCGGATACGTCGACCGCGAGGGGATCGACCTAGTCGCGATGGGCACCCACGGCCGCACCGGGCTGGACCGCTACCTGCTCGGCAGCGTCGCCGAGAAGGTCGTCCGCCTCTCGCCCGTGCCCGTTCTCACCGTCCGGCCGGACGCCGCCGGCGAGCGGCCCTACCGCGACGTCGTCGTGCCCACCGACGGCAGCGACGCTGCGGCCCCCGCCGAGCGCTGGGGCGTCGGCGTCGCCGCTCGGTCCGAGGCCGCCGTTCACGCCCTCTCGGTCGTGCCGCGGGAGCCGATCCGGTCGAGCGAGACGCGCGCCGCGTACGAGGACGCCGCGGAGGCGGCGATCGAACGCGTCCGGGCCCGCGCCGACGACGTCGGCGTCGCGTTCGACGGCGCGGTCGAACACGGCGTGCCGCACCGCGGGATCCTCGACTACGCCGACCGGACCGGCGCGGATCTCGTCGTGATCGGCACCCACGGCCGCACCGGCGTCGAGCGGTTCGTCCTCGGGAGCGTCGCCGAGAAGGTCGTGCGGCTCTCGGAGACGCCGGTGCTCGTCGTGCCCTCCGAGTGACGGCCCGTACGAGCCGGAGATGACCGCACTGCCGTCGAAACGTCACGCTTACTCCCGTCGCTCGCAACGCTCGGGTATGGCCGTCCCCTGCGTCCGCGTGCCGACGAGCCGGGGCGAGGAGACCCGGAGCGCCCTCGCCGAGCGCGGTCTCCTCGACCGCGACCGCGAGATAACCGCCGAGGGAGGCGCGCTCTACATCCCCGTGACGGACCCGGCGGCCGTCCCCGACGACTTCGAGGTCGTCGACTACGACGCCCCGCAGCGGGAGACACAGACCTCTCCCGCGGACCTTCTCGGCTTCGAGCCGTCCTACGAACGGCTCGGCGACATCGTCATCCTCGACGAAGACGACGACGAGCGCGCCCGCCGAATCGCCGACGCCGTCGTCGAGTCCGACCTCCGCGCGGCGACCGTCGTCAATCGCGCCTCCAAGGTCCGGGGTGAGCTCCGGGTCCGCGACTGGGACGTGCTGGCGGGCGCCTCGACCGAGACGGTCCACCGCGAGTACGGCTACGAGTTCGCCCTCGACATCGCCGAGGTGTACTTCTCGCCGCGTCTCGCGACCGAACGCCACCGGGTGATCGAGCAGGTCGGAGCCGGGGAGCGCGCCGTGGATATGTTCGCCGGCGTCGGCCCCTTCGCGGTCCCGATGGCCGGCCGCGGCGCCGCGGTCGTCGGCTGCGACCTCAATCCGGCGGCCGTCGAGTACCTGCGGGAGAACGCCCGGCGGAACGGCGTCGACGAGCGGCTCACCGCCATTCACGGCGACGTCCGCGCGCTCCCCGACGAACACGGCTACGCGGACTGGGCCGACCGCCTGGTGATGAATCTCCCGCACAGCGCCGACGACTTCCTGGACGCGGCGGTCGCGCTCGCCGGCGAGGAGTGCGTCCTCCACTACTACGACATCCAGCACGAGGACGACCCGTTCGGGCCGGGCGAGCGGGCGGTCCGGGCGGCCGCCGAGGCCGCCGAACCGACCTACGACGTCGCCGTCGAGACTGAACGCGTCGTCCGCTCGTACGCGCCCCACGAGTACAACGTCTGTCTCGACGTCCGCCTCACGGCGCGGTGATTCGGAAGCCTTTTCTTCGTCATCGAAGTACGGTCGAGTGCGTCCGCGCCGGAGTAGCTCAGCTGGCAGAGCGATTCCTTCGTAAGGAATAGGCCGAGGGTTCAAATCCCTCCTCCGGCTCTTCTGACGAACGTAGTGAGGCTGAACGCCCAGAGGGATTTGAATCGGGGAGGAGGTGTGCTGACCGTGGTTCAGACCGCCTCCTCCGGCTCTCTCTGCGCCGACGTGACAGCGTGAATCCGCGGCCGTCACGTCAACGATCGAAACGTACAGGTCCTCGCCCGAGTACGGCGAACTGTGCGCCGTCTCTCGATCGCGTTCGTACTCGTCATCGGGCTCTGCGCCCTGGCCGTCGGCTTCGGCGTGCAGTTCAACGGGACCGACGTATATCCCGATCCCGCGGCCATCGACGCCGACTACGCGGCTCACGTCGGCGAGCGCGCGCACCTCTGGACGGAGGCCGTCGGAACCGAGAACGGGAGGCTCGTCGTCGAGACTGAGGGGCTCTATCTCCGTGTTTCGGACCCGCCACCGGCGGCCGTCGAGGTCGGCGATCACGTCCAGATCTACGGGACGTTCGGCCCCGACCGACAGTTCGAGACCGAGGCCTACCACGTACAGTCCGCCGGCGGCGTCTGGTATATGTACGGCGTCTCGGTCGTCGGGATCGCGCTCGCGGCCGGGCTGTTCCTGCGGCGGTGGCGGATCGACCCCGACCAGTGGCGGTTCGTTCCCCGCGGAGGCGAGTGATGCCGGACCTCCTCACTCACGTCCTGCTGGCGTACGCCGCCGCCGGCCTCCTCGCCTGGCGGACGCGGTTCCCGGAGCGGTACGTCCCGGTCGTCTGCGTGGGCGCGACGATGCCCGACGCGATGAAGGCCGCCGTCGTCGCCGACGTGGCGATCGGCAGCGTCTTCGGCGTGCCGTACTCGTTCTGGGGGCTGCACACGCTCGGAGGAGTGGTGGCTCTCGGCGGGCTCGGCGCGCTGACGATCCGGAGCGCCGATCGGCGGGCCGCGCTGGGCGCGCTCGTCGCCGGCGGCATCGGCCACCTCGTCCTCGACCTGCTCGTGATCCGCGTCGACGGGCTCGGGCCGCCGTACCTGTTCCCGCTCACGGGCTGGCTGCCGCCGGCCGGCAATCTGTACGCCAGTTCGGACCTGTGGCCCGTCGCCGTCGCCCTGGCCGTGGCCGTGCCGGTCTGGATCGCCCGCGAGGTGTGGTGATCGTCGGACTGCTGGATATCGTATTTAATATTCTAGTAGACCAGTCTCACGCCTGTAGAAGGCATTTAATCGATGTTTGAGGAATATTCCACGGCCAATTATCTATTTTGATAGTACTATGCCAACACATAAACGGCATCGCGAGCAAATACCTCTATGAACGACTGGTCGGGAGCGGCGGACGCGTTCGATTCGCGCCTCCCCCAGTTTGCGCAGGGCGTCGGCGTCGCGATCGTCCTCGCCCACTTGCTGTTGTACGTCGCCGCCGTCGAGTCGCCCGGAGCCACGGCTTCGGTCGAGGGGTTTCTCGTCGGCGCGGTCACGATCTATCCCTTCGCCGCGGCGACCGTGTACGGCGGTCGGCGGCTCCAGCGCGGCGACCTCCCGCGGGAGCACTACGGGCGGATCCGGAACTGGTTTCTCGGTGGCCTCGTCGGGTTCCTGGCGCTGAATCTGGCGATGATCGCGACCTGGCCCGCCGGGTCGGTGTTCAACTACGTCGGCCGGGCGCTGTTCGCGGCGGCCGTCGGCGGGGCGGTGGGCCTGGGCGTCGGCCTCATCGAAGCGCGCCGGATCTGGCAGGCCGTTCGGGCCGATCGGCAGCGGCAGCGTCGCCGAGAGATCGAGGCGCGGAACGATCGACTGGCGGACTTCGCGGAGTCGGTCGCACACGACCTCCGGAACCCGCTCAACGTCGCCGCCGGTAATCTGGAGCTCGCGCGGCGGGAGCCGAAAGAGCGGTACTTCGCGAACATCGAATCCGCGCACGATCGGATGGCGACCCTCATCGATCAGTCGCTGAGACTGGCCCGGAGCGGCCGTGAGATCGACGAGCTGGAGTCGGTCGAACTGACGACCTTCGCCGAGCGCTGCTGGTCGAACGTCCCGACCGACGACTCCCGGCTCGACCTCGGCGCCCCGGCGACCATCGACGCCGACCCCGAGCGGCTCACCCAGCTCCTCGAAAATCTGTTCCGGAACGCCGTCGAACACAGTTCCGAAAGCCCCTCGTCGGTCTCGGGAGCGCGCGCCGGGGGCGATAGCGAGGGTCGGGGAGGCGACTTCTATCGAGGGGCCGCGAGCGCGGCTCCGAACGCCGGAGTCGACGCGGGCGAGGGCGCTGGAAGCGAGGCCGACGCTTCTGCGGCGAGCGAGGGCACCGGTACCGGAGACGAGGCCGACGCGTCCGCGGCGGACGAGGTGAGTGAGAAGCCCGGCGTGACCGTGTCCGTCGGCCCGCTCCCCGACGGCGCGGGCTTCTACGTCGCGGACGACGGCCCCGGGATCCCGGAGGCCGAACGCTCGAAGGTGCTCGAATCGGGCTACTCCCGGAGCGACGACGGGAGCGGGCTCGGGCTGGCGATCGTGAGCCGGATCGCCGACGCCCACGGCTGGTCCGTCGAGATCGGCGAGAGCGACACCGGGGGCGCGCGGTTCGAGTTCCACGTCACCGAGGACGAGTGAGTCCGGGCCCTCGGCGGGGCGACTCCGCGCCCTTTATTTCGGAGCCGCGGGCACCGAGTAGGTATGGACACCGCCGGCCGGCACGGGACTGCGCGGGGCCTCCTCGATCTCACGCGCCCCGGCAACGCGGTCGCGGCCGGGGTGCTCACGTTCACGGGCGCGTTCGTCGCCGCCGGCTTCGGCGCGGCTCCGGTCGCGGTCGCCGCGGCGGTCGCCGCCACCGTCTTCGCGACCGCCGCGGGCAACGCGATCAACGACTACTTCGATCGCGACATCGATCGCATCAACCGCCCCGAGCGGCCGATCCCGCGCGGGGCGGTCTCGGCCCGCGGCGCCCTCGCGTTCAGCGTCGCCCTGTTCCTCGGGGCCGTCGTGGCGGCGCTCGTCCTCCCGCTGGCCGCCATCGCCATCGCCGTGCTGAACCTCCTCGCGCTCGTCGCTTACACGGAGCTGTTCAAGGGGCTCCCCGGCGTCGGCAACGTCGTCGTCGCGTACCTGACCGGGTCGACGTTCCTCTTCGGCGCCGCCGCGGTCGGGATGCTGACCCACCCCGCCGCGCTCGTGCTGTTCGCGCTGGCGGGCCTGGCGACGGTGACCCGCGAGATCGTGAAGGACGTCGAGGACGTCGCCGGCGACAGGGAGGAGGGACTCCGGACGCTGCCGATCGTGATCGGTGAGAGGGCGGCGCTGTGGGCGGCGCTCGCCGTGCTCGTCGTCGCCGTCCTCGCCAGCGCGGTCCCGTATCTGATGGGGACCTTCGGGCTCGCGTACGTGGTCCTCGTCGTGCCCGCCGACGCGGTGATGTTCGACGGCGCGCGCCGCGGGTTCACAGACCCCGCGACGGCACAGCGGCGCCTGAAGCGCGGGATGTTCCTCGCGACGGCCGCGTTCGTGGTCGGGCGGGTAGTCACGGCCGTCGCCTGATTCCGGCGAATCACACGACGGCGCAGAGCTGTGACGGCCGCTCCGTGGCCGAGAGGGTCTCGGGAGACACAGCGGCCCGTCCCACGGTGTCGCGGGCGGGGACGATGCCGTCACGCGATCGACCGACGCAATCAAAAAGAATATTATCTGCACCCAATATGGTCTATTCGTCTAATGACTCCCGGCGAGTCGATACAGCAGATGACCGACGACCCCGTTCTAGCCGGCGGTTCGACGCCGAGGACCCCAGATGTATGACCTCGGCCCGGACCTCGATCGGGAGGTCCCTCCGGGAACGAACGTCCTGGTGAGCGGTCCACCGCTGTCCGGCAAGCGGTCGCTTTGTCTGGACATCCTCGCGTCCGGAACCGAGAAAGGCGAGGGCGCCATCATCGTCACCACCAAAGACGGCGCGGACCGCGTTCTGAACGACTTCGAGAAGCGCACCGCCTACGAGGACCGCCCCGTGGCGATCGTCGACTGCGTGACCCGCCAGCAGGGCGTCGGCGACGTCCGCGACAGCGACCGGATCAAGTACACGTCCTCGCCGGTCGACATGACCGGGATCGGGATCAAGCTCTCGGAGTTCCTCCAGTCGTTCTATCAGAACCAAGGGATCGAGCAGAATCGGGTGATGCTCCACTCGCTTTCGACCCTGCTTATGTACTCTGACCTCCAGACGGTCTTCCGGTTCCTCCACGTCTTCACCGGCCGCATCCAGAGCGTCGACGGCCTCGGCGTCTTCGCGATCGACGCCAGCGCCCACGACGACCAGACGATGAACACGCTGAAACAGCTGTTCGACGGGATCATCACGACCTACGAAGACGAACCGCCGTCGGTCCGTCTGGCGGGCGACTGATCCCCGCGAAACACTTCCGCCCCCGGAGCGTCGCCGAAACGGCGATTTGAGTCACCACCGGGATTTTGTCGATCCGACCGGTACCGAGACGTCACGATGGAACTCGAAGAGTTCACGCGGTCGAACGCGCCCGAGGAGGGCGGCACCGGATTCCAGAAGGAAAACGCCAGACTGCTCGACGTCCCGGTCGACGGGACGGTGATGGTGAAAGCGGGGACGATGATCGCCTACACCGGCGAGATGACGTTCACGGGGAGATCTTCGGCTGAGGGCGGCATCACCGGCTTCGTCAAGGAGGCGGTCAGCGGCGAGGGCACGCCCGTGATGGAGGCCGAGGGCTCCGGCCACCTCTACGTCGCCGACCAGGGCAAGAAGGTCCAGGTCCTCGACCTCGACGCCGACGAGTCGATCTCGGTCAACGGCAACGACGTCCTCGCGTTCGAGTCCCGGATCGACTACGAGATCAACACCATCGGGAGCCTCTCCGGCGCCGCCGCCGGCGGGCTAACGAACGTCTACCTCTCCGGCCCCGGCCAGGCCGCGCTCACCACCCACGGCGACCCGCTCGTGATGACGCCGCCGGTCTACACGGACCCCGACGCCACCGTGGCCTGGAGTACGAACCTCTCGCCGTCGATCGCGACGAACAAGGCGATCGAGATCGGCCAGACCTCCGGCGAGGGGATGCAGATGGAGTTCACCGGCTCGGAGGGCTTCGTGGTCGTCCAGCCCCACGAGGAGGGCGGCCAGACACACGGCCAGTGATCTGTTCCGCCGTCGCATTCGCCGATCGCGATATCCTCGACGCGCGCTGATCGACGCCGACGTCACTCGGCGGGCGCGTCGCCGTCTGTCTGCGCCCCCCGGAGCTCCGACTCGGCCACCGACGCGTCGATTTCGAGCCGTCCGTAGCGCCACTGCACCCACCCGGCGGTGAGGGCGGTGCCGAGGAGGATCGCGCCGACGCCGACGAGCCCGGCCTCCGGGCCGAACGCGCCGCCGGTGAACGACCGCGGCCCGGACTGCTCGATCGCGATGAGCGAGACGCCGCCGCCGGTCCCGCTGACGGGGAAGCCGTAGACGACGCCCTGGAAGAAGTTCCAGGTGATGTGTAAGCCGATCGGGATCGCCAGTTCGCCCGTCAGGACGTAGCCCGCGGCGAGCATCACCGCGCCGAGGACGATCCCGAGCACGCTCGCGACGCCGGCGTTCGGGTTCGCCGCGTGGGCGACGCCGAAGAGGAGCGACGTCGCGACGGTCGCGAGCCCGACGCCGCCGACCGGGCCGATCCGATCGAACCACCGGAACCCCTCGGCGAGGTTCGTGAGGAGGTAGCCGCGGAACAGCAGTTCCTCGTAGACGCCGACCGCGACGAAGGTGAGAAGGCCCCACGCGAACCACGGCCAGAAGGCGAACCCGGCGCGGGCGACGACGAACCGGTCCCGAACCGCGACCCAGCCGACCGAGAGCTCGAACAGGAACACGAGCGTCATCAGCAGGGCGCCGAGCGCGAGGCCGAACCCGAGGTCGAGCCACCACGCGCGGTCGGTCCGGAGCCCGAAGTCGCGGAGTCGCCGCCGGTCGACGAACCGACCGACGAGGACGACCGCGCCGGCGATCACGAGCGTCTGCGCGGCGAGCGAGGCGACGTTCCGGATCGCGACCGCCGACTGCTCGGTCGACGCGATCGGTCCCAACACGGCCCGGATCGACCCCGACGTGGCCGCGGCGAAGACGAGAGTGCCGAGATAGCCCAGGAGGACGATCGTGAGGGCCAATGCGGCGATCCGCCAGGGCAGTCGCGGCCGCCGCGCGTCGTCGTTCCAGAGAACGCGTCGTGCCCGCGAGCGCATGTCTCTCACCTCGCGGAACCGCCCGTTAACTCTGTCGCCGAGGCGTCCGAGCCGGTCCGAGCGGCGGCGCCGTCCTGTCACTTATTACCAAAGGCGTCCAAGGATCGCCATATGTCCCGGTCCTCCACCGTAGTCCCTCCGCACGCTCGCGACTCCGCAGACGGGAGAGTGAGCAAAACGACTCCCCGGCACGCGACAGCCGATCAGCCGACGGAGCGATGACTGAGCCCCGCGTCTCCGAGCACGTCCGCGTCGACGGCGACGAGCACCCGCCCGGCGTCTACCGAGTCGTCGGCGTCGGCGACGAGACGGTGACGCTCCTCCGCGTGAGCGACGCAGACGGGGCGCGCGCCCACACCGGCGAGCTGCTCACCGTCGATACGGGCGATTTCCCGGACTTCGAGCCGGCGACGGAGCCGCCGAGCGACGCGAGCGTCGCCTCCAGGCTGGCGTCGCTCGCCGAGACGGCTTACTGGTCGGTCCGCGCCTTCGGCCAGCAGGTGGCGGCGCACCCGCTTCCCGCGGCGGCGGCCGGACTCGTCGTCGCTTTCGGAGCCGTCGGGGACGCCTTCGTGTCCCTCCCGGATCCGGTGTTCGGCGGCCTCATCTTCGTCGGGAGCCTCGGGCTCGCGTACGTCGGAAACGGGCTGTCGCTGTGACGGGGACGAGGAGTCCGGTCAGTCGTCGCCGAGGATGCCGCGGTGGGTCATCGTCTCGGGGTCGAGGACCTCGTCGGCCTCGTCTTCGGTGAGGTAGCCCTTCTCGACGACGACCTCTCGGACGGTCTTGTCCTCTTTGAGCGCCGTCTTCGCGACCTCGCTGGCCCTGTCGTAGCCAATCGTGGGGTTCAGCGCCGTGGCGAGGGCCATCGAGCGCTCGACCTGCTCCTCGCAGACGTCCTCGTTGGCTTCGAGCTTCGCGACGAAGCGCTCGGCGAACACCTCCGAGGCGTTCGCGAGCAGTTCGCTCGACTGCAGGAAGTTGTGGGCGATGACGGGCTTGTAGAGGTTCAGGTCGATCTGGCCCTCGGCGGCGCCCGCGGCGACGGCGGCGTCGTTGCCGACGACCTGCTTGTGGACCTGATTCACCGCTTCGGCGACGACGGGGTTGATCTTGCCGGGCATAATCGAACTCCCCGGTTGGTTCTCCGGCTGTTCGATCTCGCCGAGCCCGTTACGCGGGCCCGACGCCAGCAGACGGAGGTCGTTAGCGATCTTGTTCAGCGATCCCGCGACGGTGCGGAGCGCGCCGTGCGCCTCGTTCATCGCGTCGTGGGCGGCCTGGGCCTCGAAGTGGCTGTCCGCCGGCCGGAAGTCGAGGCCGGTCTCCTCGGAGATGTACTCCGCGGCGCGCTCGGGGAACTCCGGATGGGTGTTGAGCCCCGTTCCGACGGCGGTCCCGCCGAGCGCGAGCTCGCCGAGGTGGTCGGTGACGCTTTCGGCGCGCGCGATGCCCTTTTCCACCTGCGTGCGGTAGCCCGCGAACTCCTGGCCGAGGCGGATCGGCGTCGCGTCCTGGAGGTGGGTGCGGCCGGTCTTGACGACGCCGTCGAACTCGTCTTCCTTCTCCGCGAGCGCGTCTTCGAGCGTTTCGAGCGCCGGGAGCAGGTCCTTCCGGACGGCTTCGAGCGCCGCGACGTGCATCGCGGTCGGGATCACGTCGTTGGAGGACTGCCCGTAGTTGACGTGGTCGTTCGGATGGACGACCCGGTCGCCGATGGATTCGCCGAGGATCTCGGCCGCCCGGTTGGCGATGACCTCGTTGGCGTTCATGTTCGAGGAGGTGCCCGAGCCGGTCTGGAAGACGTCGACCGGGAACTGGTCGTCGTGGTCGCCCGCGATGACCTCGTCGGCGGCGTCGACGACGGCGTCGGCGATCTCCTCGTCGACGAGGTCGAGGTCGCGGTTCGCCTGCGCGGCGGCCTTCTTGACGACGCCGAGCGCGCGGACGAAGCGCCGGCCGAAGCCGATCCCCGAGATGGGGAAGTTCTCGACGGCGCGCTGGGTCTGGGCGCCCCAGTACGCGTCTTTCGGTACCTGCATCTCTCCGAGGCTGTCCCGCTCGATGCGGTACTCGTCGTCGGACATACTCGGACCGACGACCGGCGCCCGCGTAAAACCCGTCGGTCTCGCTCAGTCGTCGCGGCCGCCGGGACGGACGCCCCCGCTCACTGCCGGTCCTCGTACTCCTCGGGCGTGTAGGTCTTCATCTCCAAGGCGTGGATCTCGGTCGTCATCGCCTCGCCGAGCGCGTCGTAGACCATCTGGTGCTGTTCGACGAGCGTCTTCCCCTCGAAGGCGGGCGAGACGACGACCGCCGCGAAGTGGGCGTCCTCGTGGTCCTCGTCGGGGACGCGCGGGAGCGTGACGCTGGCGTCCGCATCCTCGATCCCCGCTTCGATCAGGCGTTCGACTTCCTCGGTGTCCATACCCGTCCCCTGGGTCGGCGCGGAATAAAATGCGCCGCTTTGGGACGCTTCGGAGGGACCGCCCGACGCCGTGACTAAAACGACTGTTCGCCCTTACGGCGCTTTTGAGTCGCCGGCGGCCGTCGGATCACGTATGTCCCCGCGAACGGACGCGAGCCCCCTCCCACACCGAACCGACGCCGTCGACCCGCCCGGATTCCCGACCGGATCTGAGGGCGACCGACCGCCCGCGGCCCGACTCCGCTCGCGACTCGCTTCCGTCTCCGGACTCGTCGCGTTCGGTTGCCTGCTCGTCGTGTACGTCGCCGCGCTGGCCGCGATCGGCCTCCGCCGCGCCCTCGGAGGACTCGTCCGGTGGGCGCTCCCGAGGAACGCTCGGTGACGGCCCGGCCGGTCACATCTGGTAGCGGCGCTCGTCGTCGCGCTGCGGGTACTGGTCCTGGCCGGTCATCTCCTCGTAGGTCATCCCCGAAAGGTACTCGTCGTAGGTCACGTCGTAGTCCTGCCGGAGGTGGAAGTCGAGCGTGCCGCGGTCGACCGTGGTCTGGAACAGCAGATGCACCGCCCGGCGGAGCAGTTCGTCGGTCTCCTCGGTGCCGAAGGCGGCCTTGAGCATCGCCAGTTCGTGTCGCGTCTCCCGATCGAGCGAGACCGACTGCTCTGCGTCGATGTTGGTGTAGGCGGATTCGACGTCGCCCGTGAGTTCCTCGAGGCTCATACCACGGACTCTCGGGAGGCGCGTGCAAACGGCTTTCGCCTTCGGTCTCGCTTCGCTCCCGCTCCGCCTCTTCGGCCTTCGTCGTCGCCGTTTCTTCGGTCCCGCCGTCCGCGACGGCTTCGGTCGAGACCAGAACCCCCAAGCCGCACCGGTCCGAGAGTCCGACGATGACCGACGGCGACGCCGGGAGCGAGGGTCGGTCCGAGCCGGACGAGGCGCTCCCCGAGGACCTCGACGCCGTCCGCGACGCGCTGGTGTCGTGGTACGAGGCCGACCACCGATCGTTCCCCTGGCGCGAGACCGACGACCCCTACGAGATCCTCGTCTCGGAGGTGATGAGCCAGCAGACGCAGTTGGACCGCGTCGTCGCCGCCTGGCGGGACTTCCTCGACCGCTGGCCCACGGCCGCGGCGCTCGCGGACGCCGACCGGGCCGACGTCGTCGCCTTCTGGAGCGACCACTCGCTCGGGTACAACAACCGCGCGAAGTACCTCCACGAGGCGGCCGGACAGGTGCTGACCGAGTACGGCGGCGACTTCCCCGAGACGCCCGGGGAGCTCTCGGAACTGATGGGCGTGGGCCCCTACACCGCGAACGCGGTCGCGTCGTTCGCGTTCGACAACGGCGACGCCGTCGTCGACACCAACGTGAAGCGGGTGCTCTACCGCGCGTTTGCGGAAATCCGTAATGCGGACGACCCGGACTACGAAACAGTTGCGAACGCCCTCATGCTGCCCGGAGAGTCCCGAATCTGGAACAACGCGATTATGGAACTCGGCGGCGTGGCGTGTCAGAAGAACCCTCGGTGTGACGAGGCAAGTTGCCCCTGGCGCGAGTGGTGTCACGCGTACCAGACCGGCGACTTCACCGCACCGGACGTGCCGACGCAGCCGAGCTTCGAGGGGAGCCGTCGGCAGTTCCGCGGGCGGATCGTTCGACTCCTCGGCGAACACGACGAGATGGATCTGGACACGCTTGGTCATCGGATTCGTGTGGACTACACACCTGATGGGGAGCACGGACGAGAGTGGTTGCGAGGTCTCCTTTCGGACCTCGCCGACGACGGTCTCGTCCAGGTCGAGGAAGGGGATGATCAGATGACTGCTCGCCTCCAGTAGTCTGATTCAGATCTGCTGAACGACTCACGTACGAGAAGGCCATTTTATTTCATACTCTATAGGGTGTCATACAAGGGTTGCCACGGTGTTTATTTCACACTCACACAGCTGATTAAGCCGTAAGACCCTGCGTGCATACTGCGCTCTTTTCGAGTTATAGGATTGGATCCGACCAGTCGTGGCCGCAGTCCGTGCATTCCCAGAAGTAGACCGCCTCCCCGCCACTACTCCTTTCCCGTTCGTGTAGGCTGTCGAGCCACACTCGGGGCAAGAACTGGAGGGCATTATCTCAACTACTATTTTGGTTCCTGATGGAGTTGTTGGCCGACTATCTCTATCGCTTACCACTCTTGCGTGGTTCTATCTACGGCCACAAAGGTGAGTGCAAGAACCAAGAGAATCAAGGTGAGCGACCGTAGGAGGAACACTAAAAACCGGGCTGGAACGCCTAAGAGATAGACCGATGCGGTGAACGCGGTGAGCGAGGTTATAACTGCCGCGCTGTAAGCCCGGTGAACGGGCTTCATCATACTCGTCTATTATCAGCAAGATGGATAAACACACGGGCTGAGATGAAAATCCGTTCCTCTATACAATTCGCCTGAACTGACCGATTCTGTTTGATGTGAGGAGTGTTCTATGATACCCTTGGTGTTCCGCCTACCGGACCGGCGATTTCACTGCGCCCGACGTGCCCACACAGCCTGAGTTCGAGGGGAGTCGGCGGCAGATGCGCGGCCGCGTGATCTCGGCGCTCAAGGAGTACGACGAGCTCCCCCTGGACGAACTGTAGTAGCGTTTGCAAGTCTTCACTCACTCGATCGCACGACGCGTGCGATCGGATCGAGTAATCAGTTGCAAATGCTACTATAGCCGCTGGTGCCGAACGAAACGCCGTCGACACGGTCTCTCACCGGTCGTGGGGCGATACCGAGAAGGAAGACCCAGCGGCGTCGAACCCACGAGGGAAGTCGTGACGGTGGACGCGGCCGCACCGTCCCGTCGTGCGACCGGACGAGCAACCGGCTGCGAACGCGACGGCGCGCATAAAACACCGAGCTCGAACATATTCGTTCCGTCTTTCGTATATAGGAACGAGTTCGACGGTATATCCCGGAGAAGGGGTGACGTTCGGACGTGATCCCGATGAATCGGAGAACGTTCGTTCGTGCCCTGGCGGTGACCGGGACGATAGCGATCGCCGGCTGTTCGTCGGGCAGCGGAAGCGGCGGGTCGAGCGGAAACAGCGGCGGCGGGACCGCGACTGAAACCGCAACCGCGACCAGTGGCGGTTCCGGTGCGCAGTGGAAGCAGACCTCGACCGTCGAGATGACGGACACCCTGAAGTACGTGCCCAAGCGCATCGAGGTGAAGAAGGGCACGAAGGTCACCTGGAAGAACACAGGGAGTATCGGACACACCGTCACCGCCTACGAGGGCGAGATCCCCGACGGCGCTGCCTACTTCGCGTCGGGCGGCTTCGACTCCGAGCAGGCGGCCACGGACGGTTACTCGAACGACCAGAAGGGGAATATCCCGAAAGGCGAGTCCTACTCGCACACGTTCGAGACCACGGGGACGTACAAGTACTTCTGCATCCCGCACGAGCTGAACGGGATGGTCGGATACGTGAAAGTAGTCTGATAAAAAGGTGACCACTTATGTCAGAATCAGACACCACCGTCACTGATCCCGAAGACGTCATCGAAGCGCACGAGAGCCAGCTCGACGATCTCCTGGCAGAGGTCGAAGAGCCGCCGACCGAAGGCGAGGGCGAGACGTTCTCGCTGGATCTGCCGGGGCTCTCGCTCGACCGGCGAGACTTTATGAAGGCTGGCGCGGCCGCCGGCGCTATGAGCGGTCTCGCGGGGTGTGCCAGCCTCGGCGGCGGGGGTGGGACCGCGACGCCGCAGTCTCAGAGCGGCGGCGACAGCGACCACATCGTTCCCCCGGGGCAGAAAGACGACTACTACGGCTTCTGGTCCGGCGGCCACTCCGGCGAGGTCCGGATCGTCGGACTCCCGTCGATGCGAGAGATCCGACGGATCCCCGTCTTCCAGCGCGACGGCGCGGTCGGCTACGGCCACGACGAGAAGACGAAACAGGTCCTCCAGGAGGGGAAAGGAGAGGAGCTGTCGAACTCGATGCACCACGAGTGGGGCGACGCCCACCACCCCATCCTCTCGGAGTCCGGCGGCGACTACGACGGGAAGTACCTCTGGATCAACGACAAGGCCAACGGTCGGATGGCGCGGATCAACCTGAAGTACTTCGAGACCGACGCCATCACGGATATTCCCAATATGCAGGCCTGTCACGGCTGCGCCGTACAGAGCCCGGACACGAAGTACGTCTACGGGATCGGCGAGTTCCGCGTTCCCGTCCCCAACGACGGATCGAACGTCGGCGACGCCGAGAAGTACTGGTCAACCTTCGCCGCGCTCGACCCCGAGACGATGAACGTCGAGTGGGAAGTCCGAGTCACCGGCAACCTCGACAACGCCGACTCCGGCAAGGAGGGGAAGTGGGCGTTCGCGACCGGCTACAACAAGGAACAGTCGTTCGAGATCGAGGGGATGACCCACGACGACCGGGACTACCTGAAGGCGTTCAACATCCCCGCCATCGAGTCGGCGATCGAGGCCGGGAAGTACGAGGAAGTGAACGGCGTGAAGGTCCTCGACGGCCGGAAAGGGAAACCCCTGAACAGCGGGGACAACCCCATCGTGAAGTACGTGCCGACGCCGAAGAGCCCGCACGGCTGCGACGTCGAACCCCAGGGCCGGTACGTGACCGCGAGCGGGAAGCTCTCGCCCACGGTCACCGTCGTCGACATCGACAAACTCGAGCAGGTCTCCGACCCCTCGAAGGCCATCGTCGGCCAGCCGAAGGTCGGGCTCGGCCCCCTCCACACGTCCTTCGACGGCCGCGGCAACGCCTACACGACGCTGTTCATCGACTCCCAGGTCGCGAAGTGGGACATCAAGAAGGCCGTCGAAGCCAAGAAGGGCTCGACCGACCCCGTGCTCGGGAAAGTGGACGTCCACTACAACCCCGGACACCTGCAGGCGGCCGAAGCCGAAACCACCGACCCGGCGGGCGACTGGCTGGTGAGCCTCAACAAGCTCTCGAAGGACAGGTTCCTCTCCGTCGGGCCCATCCATCCGGACAACGACCAGCTCATCGACATCAGCGAGGATATGCAGAACGCCTCGGGCGGGATGGAACTGGTCGCGGACCACCCGGTCCACCCCGAGCCTCACGACTGCGTCATCGCCAGTGCCGACAAGATCAACCCGAAGAACGTCTGGGAGAAGCAGGACTACGCCGACGAGAAGCCGTACGTCACCTTCGAGTCGGCCGGCATCGAGCGCACCGGTGACAAATCCGTCGAGGTGCGCCTCGCGTCGAAGCGCTCGGAGTATGCGCTGCGGGACTTCACCGTCAAGGAGGGCGACGAGGTCACCCTCATCGACACCAACATCGAGGGGATCCGCGACATCATTCACGGCGTCGCCATCCCCAAGTACGGTATCAACCTCGCCGTCGCCCCGCAGGACACCCGGAAGGTCACGTTCACCGCCACCGAACCGGGCGTCTACTGGGTGTACTGCACGTTCTTCTGCAGTGCGCTCCACCTGGAGATGCGCTCGCGGATGATCGTCGAACCGCGCGAGTAGTGACCGAATCCGGACGGTCGACGCCGACCGTCGGCGGTGCCCGAGCGGGTCTCCGCCCGGGACCGTCACCGGCGACCGGTCCGCCGTCAGACCCTGACACATCGAGGTGAGACAAGATGAACTACGACTGGCCTGGAATCGACAGCTTCCGAGAGCTCAGACGGGGACTGCCCGTGGTGGCGGCGGTGCTGTTCGTCGTCGCGCTGGCGTTCCCGATGTGGCGCATCAGCGTCGACGCGGTCCAGTATCCGACCACGACGCTACACCTGAAACTGTACGCTTATCCCCGCATCGCGGGGGACTACGCCGAGATGGCGAACCTCAACAAGTACATCGGGTTCTACTACCCCGATCCGGTGTACTGGCAGCCCAACTACGAGCCCCATCCCTACGCGGTCGACGTCCCCGAGTGGTCGTTCGGTCCGCTGGCGTTCGTCGGGGTGGGACTCTTGAGCGTGTTCGTCGCGCTCGCGCCGACGACAGAGAAACTGAAGCGGGGGCTCACGGCCCAGTTCGTCGGGACGGTGGTCGTGTTCACGGTTATGCTGGCGGACATCCAGTACCGACTCTACCAGGCGGGTCACCACCTCGATCCGAACGCACCGGTGATGGGCGTTTCGGGGTTCACCCCGCCGCTGTGGGGCCGATACGAGGTCGCCAACATCACGAGCCACTCCCGGTTCGGTCTGGGGGCGTATCTGTCGATGGCGGCGGTGGGGCTGCTCCTGTTGGCGTACTACTACCGCGACACCGGCGTCACCTTCGGCGACCTCCCCGCTCGGCTCCGGGCGGGCCTCGCCGCGCTGATCGAGCGGGTGACCGGGCGACAGTCCGGAGGGCACACCGACCCGACCGAATCGGCCGGATCGACGGACGCACAGCCGAGTCAGAACATCGACCGCTGATCCACGCTCGCGATGACCGCCACCAGACTCCTCGAACGCGGGTTCGCCCTCGCCGCGGCCGCGGTGTTCGTCGTGGCTGTCGCGACAGTCGGCGTCGGGGCCGGACAGACCACCGAGAAGGGCCGGGACAGTCGGCTCGCGTTCGACACCGGGGTGCCGCAGGAGTACCAGTTCGACGTCCCGGCGACCGACGGAGTGGCACGCGTCGACGGTCGGCGGTACGAGGCGGTGGACGGGGCCCTCGCGGCGGCGGAGCCCGGAGACACCGTCCGGCTCCGCGGCCGGTTCGACGAGCGAGTCGTGATACGGACCGACGGCGTGACCCTCCGGCCCGCCGGGACGTCCCGTCCCGTCATCGACGGCGGTGGCAACGGGACCGTCGTGAACGTTCAGGCCGACGACGTCACCCTCCGCGGACTGTGGATCCGCAACGGCGGGTACGACACCTCGGACAACGACGCCGCGCTGTGGGTGAACGGGAGCGGCGTGTCCGTGGTCGACAACCGCATCACCGAGATGACGTTCGGAATCTGGCTGAACGGCGTGACCGGCGCGCGCGTGGTCGGCAACACCATCGTCGGCCGGGAGTGCATCACGCCGCTGACCCGGCGGGGCAACGGGATCCAGATCTGGAAGGTCCGGGATTCGGTAATCGCAAACAACCGCATCACCGACGTGCGAGACGGGATGTACTTCTCGTGGTCGAGTCACGTCGTCGCCCGGAACAACACGATGTGGGACCTCCGGTACGGCGTCCACTATATGTACTCCGATCACTGTCAACTCCGGAACAACACGGCGTTCGACAACGACGTCGGGTACGCGCTGATGGTGTCCGAACAGCTCCGCATCGTGGGCAACGTCGCGGTGAAAAACACCGGGCGCAGCGGTCACGGGATCCTCGTCAAGAGCGTCGACGACACGGTGATCCGCGGTAATGACCTGGTCGCGAACCACAAGGGGCTGTTCATCTACAACTCGCTGAACAACACCGTCGCGGGGAACCTCCTCTTGGGCAACGACGTCGGGGTCCACGTCACCGCCGGCAGCACGCGCGAGCGCGTGTTCAACAACAGTTTCATCCGGAACGACAGGCAGGTGCTGGCGGTGATCGAAAGGCAGGTCTACTGGAACGAGACCCGCGGCAACTTCTGGTCGGGCGCGACTACGGTCGACATCGACGACGACGGCATCGGCGACACCCGCTATCAGCCCGCCGGGGCGATCCAGCGGCTGACCGCCGAGAAGCCGGCGATGAGGGTGTTCACCACCAGCCCGGCGTTCGACGCCGTCAGGCTGGCGCAGTCGACCGTTCCGGTCGTGGAGTCGCCCGGTATCGTCGACGCGCGGCCGCTCGTCACCTCCCCGCACGACGACTGGAGGAGATACTATGAGCGAGATTGACGTGAACGACGTCTCGAAGGCGTACGGGAGCGTGCAGGCGCTCGATGGCCTCTCGCTGTCTGTCGACCGCGGGAGCTCGGTGGGCGTCTTCGGCACCAACGGGGCCGGCAAGACCACGCTGTTCAAGCTGCTCGTTGGGCTCGATCGCCCCGACGAGGGAGCGATCCGCGTCTGCGGGGCGGACCCGACGTCCGGACTGCGGGTACGCGAGCGGGTGCGGTACCTCCCGGAACAGACCGGGTTCCCGCCGACTCTGACCGGTCGAGAGATCCTCTCGTTCCACGCGCGTGTCCGATCGGTCCCGACCGGACGGCGCGACCGCCACGTCGAACGGGTCCTCCGCACGGTCGGCCTCCGCGAGGCCGCGGATCGGCGCGTCGGCGGGTACTCCAACGGGATGAATCGACGGCTCGGGCTCGGGACGGCACTCATCGGCGGCCCCGCGGTGCTGCTGCTCGACGAACCGACCGCGGGCCTCGACCCCGAGGGCATCGCCGCCTTCCACGACGTGGTGTCGTCGCTGACGGCGCAGACCGACATCACCCTCGTGTTCTCTTCGCACGCGCTCTCGGAGATCGAGCGGCTCTGCGATCGGGCGGTCATCGTGGCCGACGGCCACGTCGCGGCCGACGGGCCGGTCGAGTCGCTCCGCCGCGACGCGGCCGAGGGCGTGACGCTCTCGCTCGTCCTCTCGGACTCCGACGACGTCGCGCCGGCGGCCGAGACCGTCCGGGCCGCAGACGCGAATGCGACCGTCTCTCGGCGCGGGGCGACACTGGAAATCGAGTGTCCGCGTGAGGCCGCCTACGACCTGCTCACCGCGGTCGGCGAGCGCTCCGACCTCGATCGGTTCGAGGTCAGCGAACCCGGCCTCGAAGCCGCGTTCTACGAGGCCGTCGGGGCCGACCGATCGCCGCCGGACCGGACCAAACACGGAGCGGGAGGTGAGCTCCCGTGACCCCCGACAGCGACGGGTCGGACCGCGCGGTCGGCGGCGACGCCCCCGACCGCACGGCCGACGGCGGCACCGACACGCTCGATCGGGTCGACAGAGCGGCTGCGAAGACGGGCGGGGATCTGGAATCGGAGAACACGTCGGATTACGGCGGGCTCCCCTCTCTCTCGTTGGCCGCGGACTCTCCGACGCTCGCAGTCGCGGGCCGGGAGTACCGACTGGCCGTCCGGAGCCGCTGGGCCGCCGGGATCGTCCTGCTCTTCGGCCTGTTCACGACGGCGGTCGTCCAGTTCGGGACCTCGACCGTCGGACCCGGCCGGTTCGACGCGGTCCTCGCGACGGTGGTCGAACTCGGCGTGTACCTGGTGCCGCTGGTCGCCGTCGCCGTCGGCTACGACGTCGTCGTCGGTGCCCACGAGCGGGGGTCGCTCGAACTCCTGCTCGCGCTCCCGATCACCCGCGGTCGCGTGATCGCTGGCACGCTCGCCGGGCGGGCGGCCGTCCTGTCCGGCGCGATGCTCCTGGGGTTCGTCCCCGCCGGCGTCCTCACGGTGCTGTGGTTCGGTCCGAGCGGCGTCGGCGCGTACGCGACCGTGGCGCTCGCGGCGGCGCTGACCGGCTGTGCCGTCCTCAGTGTCGCCGTTCTGGTCTCGACCGTCGCGCCGACGAAGACGTACGCGCTCGGGGGATCGCTCGCGCTGTGGCTCTGGTTCGTCCTCCTGCACGACCTCGCCGCGCTCGGGACTGTCGCGGCCGCAGACCTCGGAGGGGCCGCCATCGCGGTCGCGGTACTGCTCAATCCGGTCGACTGCTTCCGCGTCATCGGCCTCTCGCAGGTCGACGTCGTCGCCGGCGGGTTCGGGGCGGTGATGACGCAGGCGGGGCTCTCGATGCCGCTCGCCGTCGCGGCGCTGGGCGCGTGGACTCTCGTCCCCGGCGCGGCCGCGGCTCGCCTCCTCCGCCGCCGGCGGCTCTGATACTGACTGCTCTCGTCTCGTAGTGGTGCTCACCGTTTCCAGTGCCGGTGAGCACCGGTGAAACGGTACAACAGCCAGTATCAGTACTTCGCCTCGGCGCCTGTGACCTCGTAGATCTCGTCCATCAGGCGGTCGCGTTCGTCCTGCCAGACCGACAGCGTCTCCGGGCGGGTCGGGTACCGCTGGTAGTGCCGCATCAGCTCGTCCGCGAGGCCCTTCGTCCGGTAGAAGTTCAGGATCTGGCCCCAGTACCCGAAGGAGTCTTTCACCGTCTTCGCCAGGAGCGTCGGCCCGAACGAGGTCGTCCCGGAGTACAGCGCCTCCGCGAGCTTCTCGCCGGGAAGCGACGCCAGCAGGCCCATCAGGTCGTCGACGTCGACGGCCGTCGAGAGGATGTTGTAGACGTCGAGGCCGGCGTAGCGCGCGCCGAAGTGGTCCATCACCCGCTCGTTGTAGCGCCACAGCGACGCCTCGCTCACGTCGCCCTCGGAGATGGCCTGCACCGCCTGCTCGGCCGCGTAGGTGCCGGCGTAGGCCGCACCGGCGATCCCGCCCCCGGTCGTGGGGTTGACGTGGCCCGCGGCGTCGCCCGCGGCGAGGAAGCCGTCCGCGACGGCGGAGTCGTATGGGCGGCGGGTCGGTAGCGCCGCCCCGAGTTTGTCCGTCACTTCGGCACCCCGGAACTCGGGGCGGTTCCGGAGGTCGCGCTTCAGGTCCTCGACGAGCTTCATCGGCTCCTCGTTCATCTGGAAGCCCAGCCCGGCGTTGATCGTCGTCTCCGTCCGCGGGAAGTACCAGAGGTAGCCCGCCGCGCGCTCGGTGGGCTTGAACACCAGCGCGTCGTCCCACTCGACGGGCTCGGGGACCTCGACGATCTCCCGGTAGGCGGAACAGAACTGCGAGTAAGAGACGTTCGTGTCGAAGGTCGACTCCGAGAGGTCGGCCTTGTCCTGGAGGAGCGACAGCGACCCGGCGCCGTCGAGGACGACGTCGGCCTCGTACTCGACGACGTCGCCCTTCCGCGTGCCGCGGACGCCCGTCACGGCGCCGTCGTCGTCCTGGGTGACGTCCTGGACGACGGTGTCGTAGTGGAAGTCCGCGCCGGCGTCGGACGCGCCCTCGATGATCAGCCGACCGTACTCCCAGCGGTCGATGACCGCCAGTTCGCCGGGGACCGGGATGTCGAGGACGGTGTCCTCCTGGGGGATCTCGAAGCGGCCGTGGTCGACGCCCGTGTTCGTGAACGCGCCCTCGATCCGGGACTTCGGGATCGCCTCGGGGAAGGCGTCAGCGCCCTTGAGCGCGTCGCCGCAGGCGATGTGGCCCGCCTCTTCCTCGGACTTCCGCTCGACGACGGCGACGTCGAGGCCCTCGCTGGCGACGGTGGCGGCGGCGTAACAGCCCGCCGTCCCGGCGCCGACGACGACGACGTCGTACTCGTGGGAGGTACTCATCGTTCCGTCTCTCGCGTGCGAGCGGAAAACTCTTTTTCCCTCGGAAGGCCGCGGTCCGACGGATCCAGCGGCCACGGTTCCTACTGGTCGCGGTCGGTCGCGGCCTCGCCGAGCAGGTGCTCGACCGTCGATGCGAGCCCCTCGGCGGTCTCGCCGACGACCCGGACCATCGGCTCCTTGCCGACGGCGCCCTCGTCGGCGACGGCGCGCGGCGATTCGTCCGCGCGGTCGAAGACGCGGTCGGCGGCCCAGTTCATCGTGGCGGCGTCCTCCGGCTCTGCGGTCCGGTCGAACCACGCGACGGGGGCGTCCAGCGTCTCAAGCCCGCGGCGCGTCCCCGGGGTGAGCCGGCAGTTCGTCGCGAACCGGAGGTCCGGATCGTGTTCGCGGGCAGCGAGCAGGAAGCGCGCGAGGTGGCTCGACGCGCCGAACCGGACTCCCGAATTCGGCTCGACGCCGTCCAGGGTGCGGGTGATCCGGCCCTCCACGGCCGCGACCTCGTCGACGGCCTCGGCGTACGGCGCCGCGCCGACGACGTTCATCCCGACCTCGGCCAGGAGCGGACTCACGTCGATCTCGACGAACCGCTCGACGAGGTCACGGACGGCGTCCAGCGTCGCCCGCTCTCCGGCCGCGTTGCGCGCGTCGACCAGCGGGTGGACGGCGCCCGGCCCCTCGCCGACGTCGTGCGGGTAGCGGGCGGCCCGGGCGGCGAAGTCGACCGCCTCCGCGACCGCCGCTTCGAGGTCGAGGCCGCGGCTCAGATTCGCCGCGATCGCCGCCGACAGCGTACAGCCCGAGCCGTGGGTCGCGTCGGTGTCGACTCGCGGATGCGCGAACTCCCGAGCCCCGTCGGCGGTCACGAGCACGTCGCGGACGGCCGTGCCGTCGCCGTGGCCGTCGGTGACGAGCGCGGCGTCGGCCCCCATCTCGACGATTCGTTCGCCGGCCTGGCGGGACGTCAGATCCGCGTCGTCCTTATCTCCATCCCCGACGAGGACGGCCGCCTCGTCGCGGTTCGGCGTGACGAGCATCGCCTCGGCGACGAGGTCCGCGTAGGCGCGCTCGCCGGCGGGCTCCAGGAGGCGGTCGCCGGACGTCGCGACCATCACCGGATCGACGACGAGCGGGAACGGAGCGTCGGCGACGCACTCTCTGACGGTGCGGACGATCTCGGCGGTCCCGAGCATTCCGGTCTTCGCGGCGGCGACCTCGAAGTCCGCGGCGAGGGCCTCATACTGGGCGCGGACGTCGGCAGGATCGAGGACCGTCGAGCGCTCGACGCCCCGGGTGTGCTGTGCCGTGACGCTCGTCACGACGCTCGTCGGGAACGCGTCGTGGGCCGCCATCGTCCGGACGTCCGCCTGGACGCCGGCGCCGCCGCCGGAGTCGCTGCCGGCGATCGTGAGCGCGACGGGGAGCGAGACCGGCGCGGGGGTGCGCGCTCTCGCTCCGGTGCTTCCGCCGGTCCCGGCCATCAGGCGGACACCTCCCACGTCTCCCGCGTGTAGGCCATCTCCCAGAAGCGGTGTTCGAGCCGCGCGCTCGTCAGGAACGCCTCCCGCATCGCCTCGCGCTCGCCGGGGTTTGTCTCCGCGCAGCGGTCGACCAGTTCCCGCATCCACGACACCGACTCGCGGAAGGCGTCGCTCGTGTACTTCTCGATGAACGGCGTGTAGCGGTGCTCCTCGTCGGCGAGGTCCGCTATGTGCTCGGCGACGTCCAGGTACCCCTGGCCACAGGGGTAGATGGCGGCTGCGACCTCCGGGAACGATCCCTCGTGGGCGGTCCGCAGCAGGAAGTTCGTGTAGGCGACGCAGGTCGGCGCCTTCTCGGTCGACTCCAGATCGGCGGGCGCGAGCCCGTAGTCCTCGGCGAACTCGCGGTGGAGGTCCATCTCGTAGTCGACGACCGTGTGGGCGACGTCGAGGAGCCGCCGCATCCGGTCTTCGTCCGCCGCCTTCGTCCCCGCGACGGCGAACACGCGGGCGTAATCGAGCAGGTAGCGGTAGTCCTGGGTGACCCAGTGCCGGAAGGCGGCCTCGTCGAGCGTCCCCGCGGCGAGTTCGCGGACGAAGGGATGGTCCTTCTGGGCGGCCCAGATCGCCGCGCCGTCGTCGAGCAGCCGGTCGCTGAAGGCCGCGCCGTCGTCGGCTCCGGCCATCGTCAGTCGTCGGCGGAGGCGGGCGCGTCGCCCGGGAGGTCGACGACCGGCGCGTTCGAGCCGAGCTCGTCGAGGGCGACCTGCGCGGCGCGCTTGCCCGACAGCAGCATCGCCCCGAACGTCGGCCCCATCCGGGTGAGGCCGTGGGTCGTCGCCGTCGACAGGCCCGCAGTAATGAGCCCGTCGTGGACCTTCCCGGTCTTTTCGACGACCTTATCCTCGCTGTCCTGGGCCCACATCGAGTCGTGGCCCGGGGAGTCGTGGCCGGGCGCGCCGTACTCGCCTTCTTCGGTCGTGTCCATTCCCGTCGCGTGCGTCTCGGCGTGTTCGATCCCCGGCGCGTCGATGGCGCCGCGCTCCTGCAGTTTGGAGACGACGACGGCCTCGTGGCCCGTCGCGTCCACGACGAGATCGGACTCAACGGCGATCGGGTCGACGCAGGTGAGCTCGCGGGGGAGCGCGTGGACGGGCGACCAGTTCATCACGATGCCCGCGACGCGGTGGCCGTCCCGGACGACGACGTCTGTGAACTCCGTCATGTTCTGGATCTTCGCGCCGGCGTCGCAGGCGGCCTTGATCAGCGCGGAGCACGCGTGGGGGCCGTCCGCGAGGTGGAGGCCCGCGGTGTCGGACTCCTCGTGGGGAACGCCGAGTTCGTCGAGCACCTCGTCTGCGGGCTCGCGGACGGTGAGCTTGTTCATCAGGAAGCCGCCGAGCCAGAAGCCGCCGCCGAGGTAGTTGTTCTTCTCGACGACCATCACGTCGACCCCGCGCTCGGCCAGTTCCTTCGCGGTGACCAGTCCCGAGGGGCCGCCGCCGACGACGATGACCTCCGTGTCGGTGAAGTCGAGGAACTCCTCGCTCCAAGACTCCGCGATGGCGTTCGTGACCTGTGCGTCCGTCGCGTCGCTGAATCCGCTGAACGACATATCACCTAGTGATATCACTTAGTAATTAGTCGTTGCGGTCGACGGTCAGTAAGCCAACGGGGTCGAAGAACGGGATCCAAGAGGAAACCGAACGGCGGTGCGGCCGCTCTACGGGACAGAATACGGAGAAACGGGAGTCGACAGGAGTCCGAGCGCGCCGAGGCCTACTCCTCGCCGGACTCGTAGTACTCGCCGGCGGCCTCGGGGATGCGCGTCCGGCCGACGAGCGCGAGGACGACGATGACGACCACGAACGGCGTGATCCGGATGAGCTGCCGCGGGACGCCGATGCCTCGGAGCTGGAGGACGGTCTGCATCGCGTCCAGTCCGGCGAAGAGCAGCGTCGAGAAGAACGCGCCCACGGGGTTGTAGTTGCCGAAGAGGTACGCGACGATGGCGATGAACCCCTTGCCATTGACCATCGTCGGGCCGTTGCCGGTGAACTGCCCGAGGTCGAGCGAGAGCGCGGCGCCGCCCATCCCCGAGAGGACGCCCGAGAGCAACACGGCGGCGTAGCGGACGCGCGCGACGCTCACGCCCGCGGTGTCGAGCGCCTTCGGGTTCTCGCCGCTCGCGCGGACCCACCGGCCGAACGCCGTCCGCTCGAAGACGTACCACGAGAGCGCGACCGCCAGGAAGAGCAGGTAGACCGACGGCGACGCCGAGAAGAGCGCGCCGAAGAACGGGATCTGCGAGAGCACCGGAACCGAGACCGCGTTCGGCGTCGCCACCGTCGGCGTGTTCGGCCCGTTGTAGATCACCTGCGAGGCGAAGGGCGCCAGTCCCAGGGCGATGAGCCAGACCGCGAGTCCGGCGATGATCTGGTCCGCCCGGAACTCGATCGTCACGATGGCGAAAAGCCCCGCCAGGAGCGTGCTCGCGACCACGCCGCCCGCGAAGCCGATCCAGACGCCGCCCGTGACGTCTGTGACGTAGATCGCGGAGAACGCCGAGATGATGAGCAGGCCTTCGAGGCCGATGTTGATCACGCCCGATTTCTCGGCGAAAATCCCGCCGAGCGCGGCGAAGGCGATCGGGACGGACAGCCGCAGCGCCGACGCGAGCGTGTTGCGGTCGGTGATGACGTCCGCGAGCGTGCCGGCCAGCGAGTCGGGGAAGAGCCGGCCGGCGACGAGCAGCACGACGAGTCCGACGACCGTCGCCCCGGCGATGAGCGCTCGCGTCGAGTACCGCTCGACGAGGCTCTCGTCGGCGTCGACCGGGCCGTCCGAGACCCCCGCCTCACTCATCGGCGTCACCTCCCTCGGACTCGCTCCGACCGCCGTCGGTCGCCACGGCCCTCGGTTCCCGGCCGCCGACGAACCGCCCGCCGAGGAGCCGGAAGAACTCCGGCATCGCCACGAAGAGGATGATCAGCCCGCGGAGGACGCCCACGAGCTGCGGCGGCACGTCGGTCGCGAACTGGACGACCGTCGTCCCGCTCTTGAGGATCCCGAACAGCAGGGCCGCGATCCCGACGCCGATCGGGTTGTTGCCGGCGAGGATCGAGACGGTGATGCCGTCGAACCCGTAGGCGGGGAGGCCGGTCTGGAACGTCCCGAGCACCATCATCACGTACATCGCGCCCGCGACGCCGCCGAGCGCGCCCGACAGCGTCAGGCTCGTGACGATCGTGCGCGCGGAGTCGACGCCGCCGTACTCCGCGGCCCGCGGCTGGATCCCGCTGGTCCGGACGTCGTACCCGAACGCCGTGTGTTCGAGGACGTAGTAGAGCGCGCCGATGGCGACGAGGCCGAACGCGAGCGCGACGAGCGAGAAGTCCTGGCGGGCGCCGAACGCGATCGACGGGAAGCGCGCGTACTCCGGCAGCGGGACGGTCTGGTTCGCGGCGCTGTTGGGGTCTTTGAACGCTCCGCTGACGAGATACAGCGTCACGCCGGTCGCGATGAAGTTGAGCATGATCGTCGTGATGACCTCGTTGGCGTCGGCGTAGGCCTTCAGCAGGCCGGGGATCGCCCCGTAGAGCCCGCCGAAGACCGCGCCGACGAGGACGCCGAAGGGGAGCAGAAGCACCGTGCCTACGACGCCTGAGACCAGCGAAGACGCCCAGAGGACGCCGATCCCGGTCGCCAAGGCGCCGACGACCATCTGGCCCTGCGTCCCGATGTTGAAGATCCCGGCGCGGAAGGCCAGCGCGACCGACAGGCCCGTAAAGAGCAGCAGCGTCGTCTCCCGGAGCGTGACGGCGAACTGCCCGTTCGGCGACCAGTTCCCGCGGAACGGCTCGCCGAGCGCGCCGAGGAACAGCCGGTCGAAGACGGTCACCGGGTCGTAGCAGAAGCCGGTCCCGAAGTAGTACACGGCGTCGGTCGGCGCGCACGTCGTCATCCGTCCGGCGACGAGGACCAGGAGCGCTCCCAACACGATCGAGATGACGAGCGCCGCCGTGCTGATCAGGAGCCGCTCGGTCGCCGACGCGGACACGAGCCGTTCGAGCGCGTCGCGGGCGCGGTCGGCGGCGCTCACGCGCGCTCACCGCCTTCGTCCGCTCTGTCGGTCCCGCCGTCGGCCGCCGCGTCGGCCTCCGCCGCGCGGTCGCGCTCGTCCGGCCGCTCGCCGGCCATCAGCAGGCCGAGTTCCTCCTCTGTCGTCTCGGCGGGATCGACGACGTCGATGAACTCGCCCTCGTAGACGACCGCCAGGCGGTCCGAGAGCCCCTGGACCTCCTCCAGTTTCGAGGAGACGAGCAGGACGGCGACGCCCTGGCGCCGGAGCTCCAGCAGGCGCTCGTGGATGAACTCGATCGAGCCGACGTCGACGCCGCGGGTCGGATGCGAGGCGACGACCAGTTCGGGGTCGCGCTCGAACTCCCGGCCGACGATGAACTTCTGTTGGTTGCCGCCCGAGAGCGACTCCGAGGTGGCGTCGGGGTCCGGCGGGCGGACGTCGTACTCGTCGATGATCGCCTCGGCGTGCTCGCGGGTCGCCGGCCAGTCGATCCGCCCGTTCGGGCCGAACTCCTCGCTGTGTTGGCTCCCCAAGAGCGCGTTCTCGACGAGGTCGAAGTCCATCACGAGGCCGCGCTCCTGGCGATCCTCGGGGATGTAGGCCATCCCGGACGCGATCCGCTCGCGCCGGGACGCCGTGGTGACGTCCTCGTCGCGGAAGCGGATCGCCCCCGACTCGGGCTCGCGGAGCCCCGTCAGCGCCTCGACGAGCTCGGACTGGCCGTTGCCGTCGACGCCCGCGATACCGAACACCTCGCCCGCCCGGACGTCGAAGGAGACGCCGTCGACGGCGCGCACGCCGCGGTCGTCCTCGACGACGACGTCCTCGACGGCCGCGACGACGTCGCCCGTCTCCGCGGGCTCGCGGTCGACGTCGAGCAGGACCTCCCGGCCGACCATCAGCTCGGCGAGGTCCTCGCGGGTGGTCGCGTCGGCGTCGACGGTGCCGACGTTGCGGCCGTCCCGGAGGACGGTGATCTCGTCGGCCGCGCGCATCGCCTCGCCGAGCTTGTGCGTGATGAAGATGATCGTCTTGCCCTGGGCGGTGAGCTCTTCGAGGACGCCGAACAGCTCTTCGACCTCCTGGGGCGTCAGCACGGCCGTCGGCTCGTCCAGGATGAGGGTGTCGGCGCCGCGGTATAGCGCTTTGAGGATCTCGACGCGCTGTTGCTCGCCGACGGAGATCTCCTCGACGCGGGCGTCGGGGTCGACGTCGAAGCCGTAGCGCTCCGAGAGGCCGACGACCGCCTCGCGGGCGGCCGCGCGGTCGACCGCGAGGCCGCCCCACTTCCGCGGCTCGTTGCCGAGGGTGATGTTTTCGGTCACGGTCATCGGGTCAACGAGCATGAAGTGCTGGTGAATCATCCCGATCCCGGCGTCGATGGCGTCCCGCGGCGAGTCGAACGAGCGGGGCTCGCCGTCGAGGTGGACCTGCCCGGACGTCGGTTCGTAGAGGCCGTAGAGAACGTTCATCAGCGTCGTCTTTCCGGCGCCGTTCTCGCCCAGAAGCGCGTGGACGGTGCCGCGCTGGACTTCGAGATCGACGTCGTCGTTCGCCACGACCCCGGGGAACCGCTTGGTGATCCCCTCGAGGTGGACGGCTGTGGCCATAGATCTGTTACTCCCTGGTTCGAGGACGAACGAATAGGTTTGGATCTGGTCGCTGCCTCGCTACTGCGGCGAGGTCGGGACCGAGATGGTGCCGGCGATGATGTCTTCGCGGGCGCTCGCGATCCGGTCTTTGACGCCCTGCGGGATCTCCGAGCCGAGCTGTTTGCCGTAGATCAGCGCGACGCCGTCCTTCTCGAGGCCGAGGGAGACCGCCGTCCCGCCGGCGAAGTTGTCGTTGACGACCGCCTCAATCGAGTTGTAGACCGCGGTGTCGACCCGCTTGACCATACTCGCGAGGATGACGTTCGCGTAGGAGGGCTTCGTGATCGACTGGTCGCGGTCGACGCCGATCGCGAACTTGCCCTTCTCCTGGGCCGCCTGGAAGACGCCGGTCCCGGTGTTGCCCGACGCGTGGTAGACGATGTCGGCGCCGCTGTTGTACATCGCCAGTGCGGCCTCCTTGCCCGCGGCTGGGTCGTTGAAGCTCCCGGTGTAGTTCACGAGAACGTCGACGTCCTCGTCGCCGGCCTTCACGCCCGCCTCGTAGCCCGCCTGGAACTTCTTGATCAGGTCCGACTCGACCCCGCCGACGAAGCCGACGTTCGTCGAGTCGCCGGTGGTCGACCCGGCTCCCGCAGAGAAGTCCCGAGTGGTGAGCAGGCTCGCCAGCAGCCCCGCGAGGTACGAGCCCTCGTGCTCCTTGAACGTGTAGCTCGCGACGTTGGGCTCGTCGACCACCGAATCGACGATCATAAAGTTCTGGTCTGGATACGCCGGGGCCGTCTGACGGAGCGAGTCGGCCTGCAGGAAGCCGATGCAGCAGACCAGTTCGTAGTCGGGGTTCGTCGACTCCGCGAACTGCTGCTGGAAGGCGCCGAACTGCGACACCTGGTCGGGCTGGGCCTGACTGAACGAGATGCCCAGTTTCTCTTCGGCCTTCAGGACGCCCTGCCGGGCCTGGTCGTTGAACGACCCGTCGCCGAGGCCGCCGGTCGCATAGACCATCCCGATGTTGGCCGTCGGCCCGCTCGCGGTGGTCTCGGCCGCGGTCGTCTCCTCGCCGCCGCCGTCGCCGCCCGCGTCGGTCGGCGCCTCGGTCTCCGTCTCAGTCGATCCGCCGGTCGGGCCCCCGCTACAGCCGGCCAGTCCCGCGATTCCCGCCACGCCCGTCGCCTTCACGAAAGTGCGTCTATCCATTGCTATGGACACCTACCCAGTAAGGGACGCGATATGTTCATAAATTCGTCGCTTCCGGCCCCGCACACCCACTCCCGGGTGTGAAAACTGGACGGGTATTGGAAACCCGACCGCGGGGCGGCGGCTCGGGGCAACGCTACCGACGGCTCAGTCTGCGTCCTCGACCGCAGACTCGACGGCGGCCGTCACCTCGTCGACGAGGGCGTCGACGTCGTCGGACTCCGCGTAGACGCGGACGTACGGCTCCGTCCCGGAGGGGCGGACGAGCGTCCACGACGCGTCCGCGAACTCCAGTCGGACGCCGTACTCGGTGTCGACGTCGGCGTCGGGGAAGGCCTCCGGAAGCGACGACTCCAGGCGGGCCATCGCCTCGGCCTTCCGCTCGTCCGGACACGGGACGCTCACTTTCCGGTAGGGGCGCTCTGTGACCGGCGCGCGGAGGCCGTCGAGCCCCGACTCGGCGACGAGCCGCGTCAGGACGGCCGCCGAGGCGACGCCGTCGATCCAGCCGCCGTGTTCGGGGTGGATGTGCTTCCAGGGCTCGGCCGCGAAGACCACGTCCCCGCCGCCGGCGCGTGCGGCCGCGATGCCCTCGTGGAGCGCGCCGAGTCGGACCCGCTCGACGCGACCGCTGGCCGCGCGGACCCGCTCGTCGATCCGCCCCGAGGCGTTCGGCGTCGTCACGACCACGGGGTCGTCGGCGTCGGCCGCCTCGGTGAAGCGCTCGGCCAAGATCGCCACGACGGTGTCCTCGTGGACCACCTCGCCCTCGCCGTCGACGATCACGATCCGGTCGGCGTCGCCGTCGTGGCCGATCCCGAAGTCGAAGTCGCCGTCGCGGACGAACGCCCGGAGGTCCGCGAGGGACTCGGGGGTCGGCTTCGACTCCCGTCCGGGGAAGTGGCCGTCGACCTGGCCGTTCAGGGTGACGACGCGCGCGCCGAGCCCCCGGAGGACGCCCGGCGTCCCGAGCGCGCCCATCCCGTTGCCGCAGTCGACCGCGACGTCGAGGCCGTCGGCGTCGGCGCCGTACTCGCGGGCGTAGGCGACGACCGCCTCGCGGTAGTCCGGGAGCACCGTCTCCTCGGCGGAGTCGCCCCAGGCGTCCCACGGGGCGGGCCGCTGCTCGCCCGCGACGCGCGTCTCGATCGCCTGTTCGAGGTCTCTGTCGTACTCCTCGCCGTCGACGAACACCTTGATGCCGTTGTCCGTCGGGGGGTTGTGCGACGCCGTGAGCATCACGCCGCGGCGGCCCCGCGAGGCGTACGCGAGCGCCGGCGTCGGGACCACGCCCGCCCGACGGACGTCGACGCCGGCGGATTCGAGCCCCGCCTCGACCGCGGCCGCCAGGGCCGGGCCCGTCGTTCGCCCGTCCCGCCCCACGACGACGCTCGGCGTGCCGTTCGCCGCTCCCCCGTCCGGTTCGGTCCCGGTGACGTCGGTGCCGACGGCGCGACCCACCGCGAGCGCGAGTTCGGGCGTCACCCGCTCTTCGGCCGATCCGCGGATCCCAGCCGTCCCGAAAAGGTCCATACCCACAGTGGGTCCGCCGATCCCCTATAACTTCACGCTTGCCCGCCGGCCGTCGGCGATGTTGTCTGATAATGTGAATGCCATACATACAAATATCCAGACAGGTCGAGAATCCGTGACGTCTTTACGTCCGGAAAATCCGCGTACGCTGGTTCCTACTTAGTAGGAGCCACCCGCGATTATATATTAACTGGTGGGTATCATCCGAACGGAGGGCGAGACGTATGTCATCAAGCACGCGAAAACTGGACGCGGAGATTCTGGGTCGGACGACCAACTTCGAGTACTCCGAGCACTGGATCGGGTACGCCATCCTGATCCTGCGGGTCGTGATGGGCTGGACCCTGTTTCAGGGCGGCATCACGAAGCTCGTCACGTATCTCGACGCGAACCCCGAGAACAACTGGACGGCCGCGGGCTACCTCGCGAACGCGATCCCGCAGGCGAATCCCGCTCGGGAGCTGTTCATCTCGATGGCCGGGAGCCCGCTCATCGACATCCTCAACATGTGGGGGCTGACCCTGACCGGCTTGGGTCTCATCCTGGGCGCGCTCGTGCGCTGGAACGCGTTCTGGGGCGCCTTGATGATGCTGTTCTACTGGCTGTCGAGCCTCCAGGGCGGCCTGCTCGCGGGCCTGCCGCTGGCGCACGGCTGGGTCGTCGACGACCACATCGTCTACGCGGCCCTGCTGTTCGGCCTCGGCGCCATCGGCGCCGGCCGGATCGTCGGCGTCGACGAGTACCTCGAAGAGACCTCGATCGTGCAGAGCAACCCCTGGCTCAGGTACCTCCTCGGCTGACTCCCGGCTCCGGATTTTTCGCGGTGGCGACGCGGTCTCGGAGTCGGACGGTTCGACCGCGGATCTCCCGGACCGCCATCTTTTCCGTTCGGCGTCCGTACGCCGATCCGATGACCGACGACGCCAGCGACGCAGCCGACGCCGTCAGAGCGCACGTCTTCGTGAGCGGGACCGTCCAGGGCGTCTACTACCGCGCGTCGACGCGCGATGCGGCCCGCGAGCGCGACGTCGACGGCTGGGTGCGGAACCTCGACGACGGCCGCGTCGAGGCGGTGTTCGAGGGCTCCGAATCCGCCGTCGAGGAGATGGTCGAGTGGTGCCACACCGGGAGCCCGGCCGCCTCGGTCGAAGACGTCGCGGTCGAGTACGAGACGCCCGAGGGCGAGTCGGGCTTCCGCGTGCAGTGGTGAGCGCGAGTACGAGCACGGGCCCGAGCCCAAGCCCCGAGGGCGTGAGCGTGAGCGGAAGCGAGCCCCGCCTCGCCCGCTCACTCCTCGCCGAACGACCCGTTGAGGAAGGAGTCGATGCTGTTCTCGATGACCCGTGCGAGGATCTCGGCCATCGCCGTGTCGGCCGACCAAATCGCCGTCTCGTCGGCGCCCTCGCCGGGCGGCGTCGCCGAGAGCAACACCACGCGGTCGTCGACGATGAGGACCCGGCCCGGATGATCCATCGGCGGGTCGATCGCCTCGGCGACCTCGACGCCCTCGACGTCCGCGAAGATCGCTCTGACGTCCGCGTCCTCGCTGAGGACGCGAGCCGACGCCCCGGCGGCGATCCGCGACTGGAGGGTCGCCGGGAGGTCCGGCGGCACGAACGCCGGCGAGGGGGCCGCAAACAGGATCGAATCCGTCGCCTGGCGGGCGAGCTCCTCCACGCGGTTGTGGACCGGCTCGCGGCCGTGGATCGTCCAGACGTCGTCGCGGGTCTCCCGATCGGTCCGGGCCTCGCGCTGGGCTTCGAGGAACGAGAACGCGCGGTCGGCCTCGCGTTTCATCCGCTCTGCGAGCTGCCGCCGCGCGGTGTCCAGACCCACCGGCCGGTAGCGCTTCGGCGTCGACTGCTGGAGTTCGACCAGTCCGAGGTCGAGCAGCTCCTCGGCCGCGCCGTAGACCTGCGAGCGCGGCACGTCGGTCTCCTCGTGGATCTGCTTTGCCGTCGCGACGCCGAGGCGCTGGAGCGCGACGAACACGCGCGCCCCGTAGTTCGAGAGCCCGAGGCGTTCGAGCGCCTCCACGGCCTCGTGCTCGGAGACGTCGGTGTCGACCTCCGGGCTCATACTGATCCCCCGTCGACGTTCGTTCCGTCGAGCGGTTCGTCCGCGGCGGCCTCGGCCCCGGCGTCGCGGGGCCCCATCGCGGTGGTGGGATCGCCGTTGACGACGCGGTCCCAGGCCACGAGCGCCGACGGCAGGACGAGAAGCGACGCCAGGAAGGAGTAGACGATCGAGATCGCCGTCAGGATGCCGAACTGGCCGAGCACCGAGAGGACGGCCAAGACGAGCACGCCGATCCCGAACGCCGTCGTCGCCATGCTGCCGAGGAGCGCGCCGCCGGTCCCGATGACGGTGCGTTCGAGCGCCTCGACCAGCGGCCGCTCGCGGCGCTCGTCGATGAAGCGGTGGACGACGTGGACGGAGTAGTCGATCCCCAGCCCGATCGTCAAAGAGAGGATCGTCGCGGTGAAGGCGTTGAACGAGATGCCGAGCACCCGCATCGTCCCCGCGACGGCCGAGACCGCGACGACGATCGGCACGAGGTTGGCGATCCCGAGCGACGGCAGGCCCTCCAGGACCCAGTAGACGAGCACGAGGAACAGCACGGTCGCGCCCAGCGCGATCGAGAGGCTCGTGATCGCGGACTCGAAGATCAGGTCCGAGACCTGCTGGAAGACCACGGTGTTGCCCGTCGCGGTCGCCTCCGCGCGGAACCGGTCTGCGACCTCGCGGGCGGCCGCGGTCGCCTCGTCGTCGGAGGCGTCGGCACTCGTCGAATAGACGATCCGGACGCTCCGGTGGTCGTCCGCGAGGTACTCCGAGGCCCGGTCGCCGACGGGCGACCGCTCGAGCTCGCGGTAGATCGTCGCGAGGTTGTCGTCCGGCACGCCGTTGTCGTTGCGGTCGTTCCGCTCGACCAACTCGGCGAACTCGGGGTTCCGGTCCGCGTAGTCCTGGATGATGGTCACGATGCTCGTCGACTCCGCGCGGCGGTCGCCCGCGCTGACGAGGGCCTCGGGCGGGTTCTTGCCAGCGCGGTAGATCCGTTCGAGGGCGGCGTCGTTCTCCATCCGCCCCTCGACGTAGACGGTCACTGATCCCCCTTGAGTCCGCGTGAATTTGTCTTCGAGGAAGTTCAGCGTCGCGACGACGCCGTAGTCGCTCGGGGCGAACGGCTCCGGCAGCGACTTCAGGAACGGCGAGACCTCCTCGGGCGGGAGGAAGTCCTCCTGTGAGAACGAGGTGTCCACGCCGGTCGCGTAGCCGGCGGCGCCCGCGCTGAACAGGAGGGCGAGGACGATGACGGCGACGGGCACCTTCCGCGCGAGGAACACGCCCACCGAGAGGACGCGACCGAGGCTCGACCCCTCGCGACCGAGCGGGCTCCGACTGAACGTGGGGATGGGCCAGCCGTCGCGGCGGCGGTCGAGCCACACCTTCGCCGCGGGGAGGAAGATGCCGAAGATCAGGAAGGTGAACGTGATCCCGACGCCCGCGACGATCCCGAAGTCGCGGATCGGCGGCAGGCTCGACGAGAGGTTCGACAGGAAGCCGATGACGGTGGTGCCCGTGACGATGAAGAACGCGACGAGCAGCTGGTCGGTCGTGACGGTCATCGCCGACTCCACGTCGAGGCCGGTCGCGCGGTCCTCGCGGTAGCGGTTGATCGCGTGGATGCCGAAGTCGATCCCGACCGCTAAGAGCAGGGGCGGGACCGAGATCATGATCTGATTGAACGGGATCCCCGCTAAGCCGAGGAACCCGAACGTCCAGACCACCGCCATCAGGAGCGAGACCACCCCCAAGATGAGGTCCAGGAGGTCGCGGTAGGCGACGATGAGGAAGCCGACGATGAGGAGCACGGCCGCGGGCGTGACGATCAGCAGCGAGTCGGTGATGACCGTCCCGAACTCGTCGGCGATGATGCCGCTGCCGAAGACCGTGATGTCCGCCGAGAGCTCCGCGTCGATGATCCGCTGGGCCTGGTTCTGGATCGGCGTCATCGGGCTGTCGCCGGACTGGCCGGTCCCGCCGCCGACGTCCTGCGGCAGGTCGTGGGTCACGACGCCGATCGTCGCCGAGGCCGACGCGGCCTTCCGGTTGAAGTCGTTGCTCAGCGTGCCCGTGAACCGCGGATTGTCCGCGTTCTCGCGGACGGCCCGCCGGATCTCGGTCGGGGTCGCCCGCTCCAGGGCGACGATCTGGGCTTCGAGCGTCGTCGCCTCGGGATCGATCGTCTGGGCGATGACCGTCGCCGCGGACGAGGTGTCCGAGACGTACATATCGGTGCGGTCTTCGAGCGCCTCTTGGGCCCGCAACATCGCGAGCATCGACGGCTTCGAGAGGACGTTCGGGCTCCGCTGGACGAGCTGTGTGCTCCCGGGGTCGTCACCGAACACCGGCAGGAACTCGTTTTCGATCCGATCGAGCGCGTCCGCCGCGGGGACGTCCTCGGCGAACTGCTGGGTTCCCGCCTCCGTGGAGACGTTCCCCAGGCCGACGCCGAAGACCAGCGTGACGAGGACGAACGCCAGCATCACTTTCTTCGGACGGTTGACGATGTTGTCGTCCGCCCAGTCGACGAAGCGCTGGTAGTCGACTGCCATCGTCAGCCCTGTCGACGGTAGTAGAGGTACCCGCCGCCGACGACGAGCACGAGCGCGCCGCCGACGATCGGCAGCACGGGCGGGCCGCCGCCCCCGGAGCGCTCTGTCACCTCGACGGGCACCTGGTAGGTGTCGGAGATGATCGTGTCGCCGTCGGGCTGGTCGTACTGGAAGTCCATCTTCACCGGGTACGTCTTCGCCGTGGCGCCGCTGCCGGCGCTGAGCTGGAAGCGGATCGTCTGCGACTCGCCGGGTTCCAGCCGTTCGATGAACGCCTCGTCGTTCGTCGACGACAGCGGCGAGTCCATATAGATCTTCGCGGAAACGTCAGTCAGAGGCCGATCACGGGTGTTCGTCACTCGCAGCTCCAGCGTCCCGCTCGATCCCCCCGCGAACGTCGCGTTGATCGGCGTCACCTCGAACTCGGGGGTCGCCCCACTCACCTCGACGAGTCTGGGGATCGTCTCGGCCTGGCGAGTCGCACCGTCGCGATCCTGGTAGGTCACGCCGAACTCCAGCTGTCGCGGTCCGGCAGAGGCGCTACTGGTAATCTCGATGTCGAACGAGAACGGCGCCGACTGTCCCGGATCGAGCGTGCCGACCGCAACGGACGTCTCGATGGGGGTGACCGTCGGGCCAGGATCGGTGAGGGTGACGACCGCGCTGTCGGCCGCCATCGGTCCGGTGTTGGTGACCGTCCCCGACACCGTCCCCTCCTCGCCCACGCGGAGCGAGCTCTGGAGGTCGGAGACGTCGAACGTCATCTCCGGGAGGGCGCGGAGCGGAACCGTCAGCGAGGGCGTCGAGCCGGTCGTCCCGTCGGGTTTCTCGAAGTCGATCTGCGCCGACAGCGAGTAGTTGCCGACGCTCGCGCTGTCCCGCAGGGACGTCTCGAACTCGAAGGTGCGGTTCTCACCGCGCTCCCAGGTGTCGACGAACCGGGTGCTCGACGACCCCGAGCCGAGCGAGACGTCCGGGGCCGACGAGGAGAGCGTCAGCGTCGAGTCGTACGCGGTCGAGGTCCCGACGTTCCTGACCGTCACTTCGAGCGTGCCCGTGCCGCCCACGGTTGCCGTCGAGTTGGTGTCGACGACGTCGAACTGCGGGCCGGACTCGACGCGCACGGGGAGGTAGATCGTCGTCTTCCGCTCGACGTCGTTGCCGGCGCCGTTTTCGTACTCGTAGGAGAGTCGGAGGGGGATCCGGTAGGTCCCGCTCTTGACGTTCGCGGGGACGTCGAGCCTCAGCGAGAGGTCGGCGGGCTCGCCGTCGGGGAGCGACTGGACGTACAGCTCGCGCGTCTCGACTTCGATCGGACCGACGCGGCCCGCCGGCCGGACGTGGACGTTGTACGCGTCGCGCGTCTCGTCCTCCGCGCCGGTGCCGTCGTTCAGGAGCTTGAACGAGACCTCGTTGACGCCCCCCGGCTGGAGCGTGGGGTTCGACGTTACCGTCTGGATGTTGGGATTCGAGGTCAACGCGACCGCGGGTACCGCGCTCGCGAGGAGCGATGCGACCATCAGAGCGGCGAGTAGCTTCCGTTTCATTGGTATCGCCACGCCGCGCCGCGGCGGGTCGGCGGCGGTCCGCCCTCGCGACGGACGTGGTCGTTACCGCAGTCATAGAGGCCCTAGTATAAAAGGTATTGTAAATTTCTACAAACACCGTGTGCGTTCCCGCCCGGCCGGCGGATACGTCCACGGTCGCCGCGACGACGCGACGTCCGACACTGTCAATTATCCGTCAGAAAAGCAAAAAAGTGTCCCCAAACCCCGGTTACACCGCTGTCACCCGATATCATCGACGTCCGCAAACTGATATAACAGTTCGTATCGATACCAACTAACGAGATGATACCTGATATCTCAACGACGGTGCTACAGCTCGACGCCGGATCGAACGGAGTCGCGCTCCTCCTGGGACGCCTGCTCTTCGGTCTGGTGCTGGCCTTCATGGGCCTGAACCACTTCCAGAGCGCCGACCAGTTGGCCGGCTACGCCGAGGCGAAGGGGATTCCCGCGGGCCGCGCGTCGGTCCTCTTCAGCGGCGGGATGCTGCTCGCCGGCGGCCTCGGGATCGCGATCGGCGCGTTCCCCGCCCTGTCCGCGGGCGCGATCGCGCTGTTCCTCGTCGTCTCGACGCCGACGATCCACGACTTCTGGGCCGTCCCCGAGGAGCAACAGCAGTCCGAGATGACGAACTTCCTGAAGAACGTCGCGCTCCTCGGCGGCGCGCTCGTCTTCCTGGCCCTGTCCGGGACCGCGTGGCCGTACGCGCTCAACGTCGGCATCTGAGACGATAGTCGGCGAAGCCGACGCACCCGGCCCCCGTGTGGTGGCGCGCCATCGGGACGTTTAACCTCGCGTCTCTCCCGCGTTGAGGTATGAAAGCCACCGCCAGGGCGCACCCGATCCAGGGCGTGATCAAGTACCACGGAATGCGGGACGACGAGCTCCGCCTCCCGTATCACGACAGCATCAGCGTCTGCACCGCGCCGAGCGCGACGACGACGACCGTCGAGTTCCGGCCGGACGCGGCCGACGACGTCTACCGGATCGACGGCGACCGCGTCGACGGCCGCGGCGCAGAGCGCATCGACGGCGTCGTCGACCGCGTCCGCGACCTCGCGGGGTTCGACCACCCCGTCCGGCTCGAATCCGAGAACTCATTCCCCTCGAACATCGGGTTCGGCTCCTCGGCCTCGGGCTTTGCGGCGGCGGCGATGGCGCTCGCAGAGGCCGCCGGACTCGACCTGACGCGCCCGGACGTCTCGACGATCGCCCGCCGCGGCTCGGCCTCGGCGGCCCGCGCGGTCACCGGCGCCTTCTCCCATCTCCACTCGGGGATGAACGACGAGGACTGCCGCTCCGAGCGGATCGAAACCGACCTGGAGGACGACCTCCGGATCGTCGCCGCGCACGTGCCCGCCTACAAGGAGACCGAGGAGGCCCACCGCGAGGCCGCCGAAAGCCATATGTTCCAGGCCCGGATGGCGCACATCCACCACCAGATCGACGCGGCGCGGGACGCCCTCTACGACGCCGACTTCGACCGCGTCTTCGAGCTGGCCGAGCACGACTCGCTGTCGCTGGCGGCGACGACGATGACCGGCCCAGCCGGGTGGGTCTACTGGCAGCCCGACACCGTCGCCGTGTTCAACGCCGTGCGCGAACTCCGGACCGACGAGGACGTGCCCGTCTACTTCTCGACCGACACGGGCGCGAGCGTCTACGTCAACACGACCGCCGAGTACGTCGACCGCGTCGAGGAGGCGGTCGCGGACGTCGGCGTCGAGACCGACGTCTGGGAGGTCGGCGGCCCCGCGGAGATTCTCCCGTCGTCGGAAGCGCTGTTCTGATAGTGATTACTCTCACTGTGTACCGCCGAACGCCATCCTCGGTGACGGCGTTGGGCGGGAAGAGACGAGAGTAATCACTATGAGAGAGGGCCGACTCCGGCCCGCCGCGGCCGTACGACATTTGCGCGTTCGCCCCGTGGCTTCCGTATGCGAGTGACTGTCCTCGGTGCCGGCTACGCCGGCGTGACGCTGGCTCACCGGCTGGAATCGGCGCTGCCGCCGGACGTAGACCTCATCGTGGTCGACGAATCGGAGACCCACCTCGTCAAGCACGAGGTCCACCGGGTCATCCGTCGGCCGAGCGTCGCCGACGCGATCCAGGTCTCTTTGACGGAACTGTTCGACCGCGCTGACGTCCGGACGGCCCGCGTGGACGGCATCGACCGCGAGCGACGGACCGTCCGATTCGCCGACGGCGACGCCCTCTCGTACGATTTCGCCGCGGTCTGCCTCGGCTCGGACACCGCCGACTACGGCATCCCGGGCGTGGCCGACCACGGGCTTCCGCTCACCTCGGTCGCGGACGCGACGGCCATCCGCGAAACGTTCTTCGATGCCGCCGCCGAGACGGACCCCGGCGAGTCGATCGACGTCGTGGTCGGCGGCGCGGGGCTCTCGGGGATCCAGACGGCGGGCGAACTGACCGCCCTCGCCCGCGAGGAGGACGTCGCGACCGACGTCACCGTCCTCGAACAGCAGTCCACGGTCGCGCCGAACTTCCCCGCGAACTTCCGGGCCGCGGTCCGCGACGAACTCGAATCCCGCGGCGTGGCGGTCGAGACCGACACGACGGTCGAAGCTGCGACCGCGGAGGCCGTCGAGACCGACCGCGGGCGATTCGCCGCCGACGTCTTCGTCTGGGCGGGCGGGATCCGCGGCACCGACGCGATGGAACGGGACCGCCCGGTCGTCCGGGGCGACCTCCGACTCGACGAGCGGACCTTCGCGGTCGGCGACGCCGCCAGGGCCATCGACGCCGACGGCGAGCCGGTGCCTGCCTCCGCCTCCGCCGCGATCCGCGAGGCGCGGACCGTCGCGGACAACCTCGCGCGGTTGGTCACCCACGAGCGGTCCGGCGAGGGCGGGTTCGAGCCGCGGTTGGATCCCTACCGCTTCGAGGTGCCCGGCTGGATCGTCACGGTCGGCGACGGTACGGTCGCCCAGATCGGTCCGGAAGTGGTGACCGGCGCCCCCGCGAAGGCGATGAAGACTGCCGTCGGCGCGGGTCACCTGAGTTCGGTCGGTGCCGTCCGAAACGCGGTGGAGCTGGCCGAGGCCGAACTCAAAAGATAAGATAACTTTTAATCTGCTAAATGGTAAAACAAAATTTATGAGCTGAATTCTGTATATGGTCTACTGAACTTCTCTATCGAACTAATGCTGAAGTACACTCTGAATACTAAATTTAGTAAAGAATATATTTATACCGATATGATCGGGTAGAGATGGGGATCGATTTCTCCCAACACAGAGCGATTCGAGCGGGTCGCGACCGCTCGATTGGATAACACTGGTACATATGTTATTGGGAGCGCGCCCAACCGCCGGACGGCGATGGCGAATCCACACACAACGATTATGTTGGTTCGGTCGTCAGTGAGCCTATGGCCGACGACTGGCAGAGCGACGATCCGAACCTCGAACTGGGCCTCGAACGGGTGATGGAACTGGACGTGGAGGTCGAATCCCCGATCGAGATCGGCGACACCGGCGACGGACAGCGGCGCATCATCCCGATCCTCGGCGGCACCGTGACGGGGAAGGTCGAGGGCAAGGTCCTCGATGCGGGCGCGGACTACCAGATCTACCGCGACCGACGCCCCAGCGAACTGGTCGCGAAGTACGCCATCGAGACGATCGACGGCGACCGCATCTACGTGGAAAACCGCGGAATGCGATTCGCCGATCCGGAGGTCAGCGAGCGGATCCGCGAGGGAAAACCGGTCGATCCCGAGGACGTCTACTTCTGTTCGGTCCCGGAGTTCGAGGTCGCCACGCCGGAGCTCGAATGGCTCGAAAACAGGATCTTCGTCGCGACCGGAACGCGTCAGCCGAAGGGCGTCCGACTGGCGATCTACCAGGTCGGATAGCCCGTCCCGGCCGCGACGTCCGACCGATCCGTCCGGCGCCGCCGGAGCGCTCCGCGCCTCGGAAGAACCGCGTCCGTTTCCTTCCGAACGATAGGTATAATGCCCCGAACGATCCTTCATATTCTATGGACGCCAGCCCCCCGGAACCGAACACGCCCGTGAAGACAGCACAGACGACGTTCCGGATCGTCGAGGCGCTGAAGTCCCTGGACGGCGCGACGGTGACAGAGCTGTCCGACCACCTCGACATTCCGAAGAGCAGCGCGCACAACTACCTCCGCACGCTCGAACACGCGGGGTACGTCGTCCAGCGCGATCAACGGTACGAGGTCGGTCTCCGCTTCTTCGACCTCGGCGGGTACGCGCGCTCCCGCGAGCGGCTGTACTCGATCGCCATCCCGGAGATGGAGCGCCTCGCGGACGCGACGGGCGAGTACGCCAATCTCCTGGTCGAAGAACACGGCCTCGGCGTGTTCCTCGCGCGCGAGCGCGGCGACGACGCCGTCAGTCTCGACTCCTACACGGGCCAGTCGGTCCGGCTCCACACGACGGCGCTCGGCAAGACCGTCCTCGCGTACCTCCCCGAGGAGCGCGTCGAGGAGATCGTCGACCGCCACGGCCTCCCGGCGAAGACCGAACACACCATCACAGATCGCGAGGAGCTCTTCGAGGCGCTCTCGGAGATCCGACAGCGCGAGTACGCCTACGACCGCCAGGAGCGGATCAAGGGCCTGAACTGCGTCGCCGTGCCGATCCTCTGCGACGGCGAGATCGCGGGGTCGCTTTCGGTCTCCGGCCCGGTCAGCCGGATGGGCGAAGACCGCATCGAGTCCGAGATCCTGCCGGAACTCCGCCGGGCGGCGAACATCATCGAACTCAATCAGACGCACTCGTAGCCGGGGTCCCGATCGGCGTCTCGCGGCGAACCTCAGGATCGTTAATCATAGATTTCGACCCCGCTTTCGTCGTCTCCGAACAGCGTCGGACCGCGACGCCGACACACGAACGTTCACGCTCGGGGCCACGGAGTTCGCGTGGCGTGGAACCCGCGTATGCAGCGATATGTTCGTCTCCTACAGTTAAAAATTCGTAAAAAACGAAAGAAGGCACGCGTCTCGGGAACTTTTCACCGAGCGTTCGCGAATCTCGAACGCCTCGAAGCTCGGTCGACGGGACCGTGCGTCAGACGATTCGGTTCCACGGCGTCCCGTCGTCGTCGAGGCGCCCGAGGTTCGTCTCGACGAGCTCGGCGATCCGGTCGCCGTACGTGACCGCCTGGGCGGCCGCGTGAGGCGTGACGATGACCTCCTCCATCTCCCAGAACGGCGAGTCCGCGGGCAGCGGTTCGTCGTAGAACACGTCGAGGGCCGCGCCGGCGATGTCGTCGCCCTCCAGCGCGTCCACGAGCGCGTCCTGATCGACGATCTCGCCGCGGCTGACGTTGACCAGGTAGGCGTCCTCGCGCATCGCGTCGAGGACGTCGGCCCCGACGAGTCCGCGCGTCGCCTCGGTGAGCGGCGTCGTCAACACGACGAACCGCGCGTCAGCGACGGCTTCTTCGATGCGAGAGGCGTCGTAGACGCGGTCGAGACCCAGCCCCGAGACGGGTCTGATGTCGACGCCGTCGACGTCCATCCCGAGGACGCCGAGCCGCGTCGCGGCGCTCCCGCCGAGTTCGCCGAGGCCGACGACGCAGGCGCTGGACCCGCTCACCTCGAAGGGTCGGCGCCACGGGAGGCGCTCCCACTCGCGGGCGGCCTGCTTGTCGCGGTAGCGGTGGAAGCCCTTCGCCAGCGAGAGCACGAGGCCCGTGACGCTCTCGCCGACGAGGTCGCCCGCGACGCCCGTGCTGTTCGTCACCGTGATCCCCCGCTCCTCGTAGGCGTCCAGCGGGAAGTCCTCGTAGCCCGAGCGGATGTTGTGGACCCACCGGAGGCCCGATTCGAGGAACTCGTCGTGGTGATAGAGCGTGACGACCGCGTCGAAGGCCGCGAGGTCGTCGGTCTCACACAGTTCGAACTCGCAGTCGGGGAGGGACTCCGAAAGGAGATCGCGGAGGTGGTCGGGCGGACACGGGTGCGTGCCCCAGTCGTGGATGCCGATGCGCTCGATCGACGTGTCTCGGGCCATACCCCAGCCACCGCACGACGGAAAATAGTTCCTTGGTTCGGGGACGCCGACGGTCGGCGTCGGACGCTCAGCGGTTCAGCGTGTGGATCGCCTGGCCCTGCGCGTTCTCGGCGGCCTCCATCACGGCCTCGGCGAGCGTCGGATGCGTGTGGACCGTGCCGGCGACGTCTTCGAGCGTCGCGCTCATCTCGACGGCGAGGGCGACCTCCGCGACGAGCTCGGAGGCGTTGGGGCCGACGAGCTGGCCGCCCAGGACGATGCCGCTCGCCTCGTCGGCGACCACCCGGACGAAGCCCTCGGACTCGTTCATCGAGAGCGCGCGACCGCTGGCCCGCAGCGGCATCTCGCCGACGACGGGCTCGAAGCCCTCTGCTTCGGCCTCCGTCTCGGTCAGCCCGACGGTCGCGATCTCGGGATCTGTGAACACCGCGGCGGGGATCGCCTGCTGATCGAGCGCGTCCGGCTCGCCCGCGGCGACCTCGGCGGCGACGATGCCCTCGGCGCTGGCCGCGTGCGCGAGCATCGGCTCGCCCGCGACGTCGCCGATCGCGAAGACGTTCTCGACGTCGGTCCGGGCGCGGTCGTCGGTCTCGACGAAGCCGTTCTCGTTCGGCTCCAGGCCGATCGACTCCAGTTCCAGGGTGTCGGTGACGGGCTGGCGCCCGACCGCGACGAGGACGGCGTCGCCGGCGTACTCCGACACCTCGCCGTCTTCGGTCTCGGTCGAGACGACCACGCCGTCGCCCGCCTCCCCCCAGGCGGTCGCGCCCTCGCCGAAGTGGAACTCGACGCCGAGGTCCTCGGCGCGCGAGCGGACGATCCGCTTGATGTCGTCTTCGTACGTCGGCAGCACGTCGTCCAGCATCTCGACGACGGTCACGTCGGTCCCGAGCTTCGCGAGCATCGTCGACAGCTCCATCCCGATGTAGCCCGCGCCGACGACGACGAGGCTGTCCGGGACCGACTCCATCTGGAGGAGTTCCGCCGAGGAGAGCACCGGCTCGTCGTCGAAATCGAAGCCGGGGATCCGGAGGGGGCGGGACCCGGTCGCGATGATCGCCTGGTCGAACTCGACGGTCTCCATTCCCTGGCCCTCGCCGCCGTGGGCGATCCGCGCGGTGTGTTCGTCCTCGAAGGCGGCCGTGCCCTCCAGGAGCGCGACGCCGTTGGCCTTACAGAGCTTCTCGACGCCGCTCGTGAGCTGGTCGACGACGCCGGACTTCCACTGCTGCATCTGGCGCATATCCACTGCGGGGTCGGCGTGGATGCCCAGTTCCTCGGCGTTCGCGGCCTCGTGTGCGACGTCGGCGCCGTGGATGAACGCCTTCGAGGGGATGCAGCCACGGTTGAGACAGGTGCCGCCGTAGGCGTCCTTTTCCACCAAGGTCGTGTCAAGTCCGAGCTGTGCGCCGCGGATCGCGGCGACGTACCCGCCCGGTCCCGCACCGATGACGAGGAGGTCCGTCGCCGTCGCGATGTCGCCCATTACCATACCCGACTCCTCTCGGCCGCGAATCAAAAAGCCATCCGTCTGCGGTCGGGCGCCGGGGGAGGTCCGGGCCTACTCCAGGAGGAGCCGCGTCGGGTCCGCCAGCAGTTCCTTGACGCGGTTCGAGAACCGCGCGGCGTCGGCGCCGTCGACGAGGCGGTGGTCGACCGACATCGAGAATCGCATCGTCGTCCGCGCGAGGACCTCGTCGTCGACGACCCACGGGCGCTTCTTGATCGGGCCCATCGCGAAGATGGCGGCCTCGGGGTGATTGATGATCGGCGAGGAGTACTCGCCGCCGATGACGCCGATGTTCGTGATGGTGAACGTCCCACCCTGCATCTCCTCGGGCTTGATCTTCCGACTCCGGGCCCGCGTCGCGAGGTCGTCGATCTCGCGGGCCAGCTGCTTGAGCCCCTTCTGGTCGGCGTCGTCGACGACGGGGACCATCAGCCCGGCGTCGGTCGCGACCGCGATGCCGACATTGTACTCGTCGTGGAGGACGATCTCTTCGGCCTCCTCGTCGAGGCTGGCGTTGAGGTACGGGTACTCTTCGAGCGCCGACGTGATCGCCTTCACGACGAGCGGGAGGTAGGTGAGCTTCACGTCCTCGCCGGCGGCCGCATCGAGCTCCTCGCGCAGCGAGACCAGATCGGTCGCGTCGAACTCGTCGTGGTGGGAGACGTGCGGCGCGGTATACTTCGAGCGGGCCATCTGCTCGCCGATCGTCCGCCGGACGCCGCGGTAGGGGACGCGCTCGCCGGGGCGGTCCGAGCGGTCCGCCTCGCCGCCCGCGCTCGCGGCGTCGGCCGAGGTGTCCGCTTCCGCCGTCGACGCCACGGCCCCCGCCTCCGTTGCGGATTCGGTCGTCGCCGACGCGTCGGCGCCCGATTCAGCCGCCTCCTCGGCCGCCGCTTCCCCCCCGCGCTCGGCGAAGGCCCGGACGTCCTCGGGCGTCACGAACGGCTCGCCCTCCCGCTCCTCGCTGGCGGGCACGGCGTTCAGATCGACGCCGAGCTCCTCGGCCAGGCGCCGCGTGGCCGGCATCGCCAGCGTCCGCTCGCGGTCGGCGCTCTCGCCCGTGACGGCGACCGGCGCTCTGCCAGCACCCCCCGAGTCGTCGCTCCCGACGACGCCGTCTGTTGTCTGCGCGACGCTCGCCGTATCGCCGCCCGATTCAGCCGCGCTCGCTCCGGCCGCCGCGGCTGTCCGGCTCGCTTCGGCCTCGCCCTCGGCGTGCGCTCGGACGTCCGACGCGGTCACGCGACCGCCCGGCCCGGTGCCCTCGACGCCGCCGATGTCGACGCCGAGCTCTCGGGCGAGCGAGCGCGTACTCGGGGACGCGAACACGCGGCCGCTCGGGACAGAGGGCTCCTCGGCCCCGGCGGTCGATTCCGGCTCCGCGTCCGCGGCTGCGTGCGCGTCTGCCTCCGCGGCGTCGTCACTGCCTGCGGATTCGGTCGTCTCGTCGGCGTCCGTCGTCGACGGCTCGGCCGCCGATTCGGCCTCGCTCTCGGCGTCGGCGGTCCCGGCCGCTCCCTCCCCCTCGTCGACCTCGAAGGTCACGAACGTCGCGTCGACGTGGACGGTCTCGCCCTCGTCGTAGTGGAGTTCGGTCACGACCCCGTCGTACCGGCTCGGGATCTCCACGAGCGCCTTGTCGGTCTCGACCTCCGCGATGACCTGGTCTTCCTCGACGGGGTCTCCGGCCGCGACGAGCCAGGAGACGAGTTCGCCCTCGGCGATCCCCTCGCCGAGGTCCGGCAACTCGAAGGTGCGTTCTACCATACCGACCGGTCGACGCACAACCCTTTCAGTATTTCCCTGCGGCGTCGGACGGGGGGAAGCTCAGTCCGACAGCGCCCGCTCGATCCCGTCGCGGATCCGCGGCGGGTGCGGGAGGTAGAAGTCCTCCATCGAGAGCAGCGGGACCTGGGTGTCGAAGCCGGCCACGCGCTCGATCGGCGCCTCCAGATACATCAGCGCCTCGTCGTTGATCCGCGCGACGAGCTCGCTCCCGACGCCGAGCGTCCGCGGGCCCTCGTGGACGACGACGCAGCGGCCGGTCTTCTTCACCGACTCCGCGACCGTCTCGGTGTCCATCGGCGAGATCGTCCGGAGGTCGATCACCTCGGCGTCGACGTCGCCGTCTTCGACCGCCTCCAGCGTCGGCGGCATCATCGCGCCCCAGCCGACGACGGTGACGTCAGCGCCCTCGCGGCGGACCGCCGCCTCGCCCAGCGGCACCTCGTGGTCGCCCTTGGGGATCTCCTCGCGCACGGAGCGGTAGATCCGCTTGGGCTCCATAAACAGCACCGGGTCGGGGTCGCGGATCGACGCCGTGAGCAGGCCCTTCGTGTCCGCGGGCGTGCTCGGCACGACCACCTTGAGCCCGGGGATGTGGGCGTAGGCGCCCTCCAGGCTCTCAGAGTGGTGTTCGAGCGCGCGGACGCCCGCCCCGTACGGCGTCCGCACCACCATCGGGGCGGTGAGTTCGCCGCGGGTCCGCCAGCGGATCCGGCTGGCGTTCGTGACGAGCTGGTCGAACGCCGGCGGGAGGAAGCCCGAGAACTGGATCTCCGCGACGGGTCGGTAGCCGTACATCGCCATCCCGGTCGCGCCGCCGACGATCGCGATCTCCGACAGCGGCGTGTCGACGACGCGGTCGCTCCCGAACTCCTCGAGGAGGTCGTCGGTGGCGCGGAAGACGCCACCGCTCTCGGCGACGTCCTCGCCGAAGACGACCACCCGGTCGTCGCGTTCCATCTCCCCGTGCAGCGCGTCGTTGACCGCCTGAACGATTGTTGCCTGCATCGTCATCCCTTGGGCCGCTGTTCGATGTGGTCGTACATCTCGGGTCGCTTTTCTAACAACGCCTCGAACGCCTCCCGCTGTCGGGAAAGCTCCGGCGGGAGCTCGTCGTAGACGTGCGCGAAGATCTCGGCGACCTGCCGCTCTTGCATTTCGTTGGCCGCCGCCAGCGCCGCGTCGAACTCGGCTTCGACGTCCTCGACGACGGCGTCGTGGTCGATCTGGGACCACAGCCCCTCCGACTTCAGGAAGGAGCGATAGCGCTCGATGGGGTCGTTTTCCTCCCAGGCTCGGACCTCCTCGTCCTCGCGGTAGCGCGTCGGGTCGTCGCTCGTGGTGTGGGCGTCCAGCCGGTAGGTGACCGACTCGACGAACACGGGCGTGCCGTTCTTCACCCGCTCGCGGGCGGTCTGGACCGCGTCGTAGACCGCGAGGACGTCCTGGCCGTCGACCCGGATCGCGTCGATGCCGTACGCCAGCGCCTTCTGTGCGAGCGTCTTCGCGCCGGTCTGTTCGTCGACCGGCATCGAGATCGCGTACTGATTGTTCTGGCAGAAGAACAGCGCCGGCAGCGAGAGCGCGCCCGCGAGGTTGATGCCCTCGTGGGCCGCGCCGGTGCTCGTCGCCCCGTCGCCGATGTACGCGGTCGCGACGGCGTCGGCGTCGTCCAGCTGCATCCCCCACGCCAGTCCGGCGACCAGGGGGACGTGCGAGCCGATCGAGATCGCGATCTGGGAGTTCTGTTTCGCGAACGCCTGTTGACCCTCCTCGATCCCGCGCCAGAAGCGAATCGTGTCGTCCATCGACGCGCCGCGCATAAACATCGGCGTCCACGCGCGGCCGACGTACAGCCAGTCCTGCGGTTCGAGGGTGAACGCGCTCCCGACGATGCTCGCCTCCTGCCCGCGGGTCGAGCCGAAGGTCCCCAGCTCGCCGCGGCGCTGGATGTTCACCATCCGCCGGGAGAACACCCGATCGGTCACCATCCAGCGGTAGAGGTCGCACAGTTCCTCCTCGGAGAGGTCGGGGACCACCTCGGGGTCGTAGGACCCGTCGGGCTCGACGATCTGGTGGGTGGGCACCGCGAGGTCCGCCTGGCTCAGGACCGCCACCTCTCCGTCGCCGTTGCCGACAGCCGACGGTACTCGCCTGTCTGATGCTCTGTCGCTCATTCGACGGCGGATGTGTTTCGTGGGCCCGGTAATAAAATCGCGGGTGCGCGGCCGTAGACGTCGGTGCCGCCGCCGGCGGTCTCCGCGCGCGCGGAATCGGCACCACGATTTATGTGGACCCGCTCGGAGTATCCGGATATGACGATACTGACAGCGGTCGACGGCGAGACGACCCCGAGCGAGGCTGTCGAGCGGGGCGCGGAGCTGGCGGCGGCGCTCGGCGTCGAACACGTCGTGCTCCACGTGATGCCGCAGGACGTCTTCGAGGAGTTCCGGTCGGCCGCCGGCGGCTCGTCGGGCCGAGCGGTCACGACGCCGGCCTCCTACGGGGGCGGCGACGCCCGGCCGCACCAAGAAGTCGACGAGTACACGATCGAGGATGGAGAGCGCCACGCGACGGGCGTCGCCCGCGACGTCGTCCGCGGGACTCTCGACGATCCCACCGACACGGTCCTGATGGGTCGCGTCGGCGGGCCCGTCGAGGAGATCCTGGCCGAGGCGGACCGGCGCGAGGCCGACTACCTCGTCATCGGCGGCCGGAAGCGCTCGCCCACGGGGAAGGCCCTCTTCGGGAGCAAGACCCAGTCGATCCTGCTCTCGGCCGACCGCCCCGTGGTCGCCGTGATGGCCGACGAATAGTCCGGCGGCTGACTGTCTTTTTCGCCCGGCCGTCGTCGAAACCGGCCGGAACGCATCACCCGATACGTAGTTTTATGTACCATCGAATCTTTCCCTTTCGATAATGGCATTTGATAGCATACGCCGTCGGTCGTTCCTGAAGGCCGGCGCAGCGACGGGCACCGTCGGACTGACAGGCCTCGCCGGATGCTCCGGCATCACGGGCGGCGGGACGCCCAAACTCGGGCTCGCGTTCACGGTCCCGGTCGAGAACTTCGGCTCGTTGTTCGCGATCGAGGAGATCCGGAACGAGCTCACGAACGTCGGCTCGGAGTACGAACTCAGCGTGACGAGAAACGAGAGCACGCCGGACTCGCTGAACGCGATGGCCGCCGGCGAGGTCGACCTCGCGCTGCTCTCGACGGTGAGCTACGCCTCGGCGGTCACTCAGGAGGCCGTCCCGGGCAACATCTCGATGGTCGCTACCGACTTCTGGGACGCCCACCCCGAGTGGTACGGCTTCACGATCTTCTCCCGGGCGGACTCGGACATCACCCAGATCTCGGATCTGGAAGGAAAGAACGTCGGCGTCAACGCCCGGGGGACGGGGACCCACGCAGTCCTCCGGAAGGGCGCGCGGCAGGCGGGCTTCGAGTACGGGAGCGACGCGCAGATCGTCGAGCTACCGTTCCCGACGTTCGTCTCCGCGCTCAAGGACGGCCGGCTCGACGCCGGGATCTTCCCCGCGCTGTTCGCCGTCTCGGCGCGTTCGGAAGGCTTCAACGCCGTCTATTCGAGCCAGGACCTCTGGGACGAGGCCTACCCGTTCGCCTTCACGGTCGCCTCCAACAACTCCATCGACCAGAAGTCCGAGGCCATCGGCGCCTGGGGCGAGGACCTCGCCGAACTTGTCGAGTACTCCTACAACAACCGCTCGCGAGTCGTCTCGCTGGCCGCGGAGCACTTCGGGCTCCCGGAGCCGGTGGTCGACGGGTTCTTCCTCAACCACAACGACTATTACCGACAGGACATCACCATCGATTATCAGCGTCTCCAGTTCGCGATGGACGAACTCGTCAACCTCGGATTCCTCGAAGAGAGCTTCGACGTCAAGCAGTACGCGACCAACGAGTTCGTTCCCTCGAACTGAGTTCCGGTCCGACGGTCGGAGCGGCCATCCCGCGGCGTGAGCCGCACTCGCAGCCGCGGACGCCGCGAGCCGGTCCCGGATCGTCGCGAGGCGCCGCCGGCGAACGAACGCATCGCGCGGGAACGCAGAGGCACCCCAGACACCCCCGCGTGATCGGCTTTCGGCCGAAAACCCACCCCCGGCGGTCGACCGCTGACCACCGGCCGCCACCCACGCTTTCTCGCTGTCGCTCCGGCGTCAGGGTAGGTCTGCCCGCACCGACTCGTAGGCCCGCCGGAGCTCCGCCGACTCGCCGTCTGTGAGGTCCCACTCGTGGATCGCCGCGACGCCGCCGGCATCGAGGTCGACCGGGACGCCGAGGGAGACGTCTTCGAAGCCGTATTCGCCGTCGAGCGGCGTCGACAGACAGAACGTCCAGTCCTCGCCCGCGGGCTCGACGCCCGCCGTCGTTCCGTCTATCGGGACGTCGCCGTCCGCGGCGGCCATCGCGCGGACCACCCGCGAGACGCCCGCGCTCGTCACCCACCGCGACGTCTCGTCGACGCCGCGCTCCTCGGCGATGTCGAACGGGATGTCGCGGACGTACTCCATCAGCTCTGTGCGCTCGGACTCGGTGACGTCGAGCGGATCGCCGTCGACGCGAGCCCGGCTGAAGACCGCGACCATATGCTCGCCGTGTTCGCCCATCATCGGGCAGTAGACGTCGTTCCGGTGACCGTCGACGAGGTCGGCGATGCCGTCGGCCATCCGCGCGGTCTCCGAGAGCGAGTAGCCGATGAAACACCGCCGCGGCCACTCCAAGAGGGTATAAAAGTGGTAGACGATCCGATCGATCGGGTTCGTCACCACCAACAGCGGCGTCGGATCCAGGGACCGGAGGTCCTCGGCGACGTCACGGACGATCGAGAGGTTCCGCTCCAGTTCGGCCTCGCGCGCGCTCGGGTCGGTGGCGTCGTCGGGCTGTGGCGCCGCGGCGTTGAAGACGAGCAGGTCCGGGTCCAGTTCCCCGAGTTCGTCGGGCGTCGCCGAGCGGATCGTCCCCACGGAGTCCGCGTCGTGGCCGGGCACGGCGCCCGGCGCGTGCGCGAAGTGGTAGCTCGCGTGTTCGATGTCGGTCCCGTGGGCCCACGCGGCCCCCTCGTCGATGTCGACGAGCGAGACGTCGACGCTCGGGGCCAGCCCCGACAGTGTGTACGCCACGGTCGTCCCGATCGTGCTCGCGCCGCCGATGATCGCAACGTGCATACCCGGACCTCGCCGCTCGGACACAAGTAGATTGTCCCGGGGACTCCCGAAGTCCCCCGAAGGCGCCCCGTTCAGTCGCCCTTGTCGACGTAGACGATGCCGTCGTCGACGACGACGTCGTAGGTGGGGACGCGGATGCGGTCGTCGCCGATGTGGATGCCCGTCTCTAACTCGAAGGACCAGCCGTGCCAGGGGCAGGAGATGATGTCCGTGTCGCTGTACTGTTGGTCGACGCGCTTGCCCGTGCCTTTGAATTCGCCGACCAGTTCTTTCTGGACGTTGCCCTTACAGACGGGGCCGCCGTCGTGGGGGCACTGATTGCGGATCGCGTAGAACTCTCCCTCTGCCCGGATTACGCCGACTTCCGTGCGGCCGACCTGGATGATTTCCGCGTCGCCGTCCTCGAACTCCGAGGCGGGCCCGACCTCGACCAGATTCTCCGAGTCGCTCATATCTCGAACACCTCCAGGGCGTTGCCGCCGAGAATCGACCGGCGCTCGTCGTCGTCGAGCATCGGGAGTTCGTTGATGATCGAGGGGCTGTCGAAGTCCCAGTGGGGGTAATCGGAGGCATAGAGCAGGCGGTCGGTGCCGATCATATCGAAGCACAGTTCCAAGAGATCGTTGCGCGCAGAGACCTCCAGCGGTTGGGTGCCGAAGTAGAAGTCAGTGATGTACTCGCTGGGACGCGTATCCAAGAGCGGCGCTTCCTCGGGGCGTTTGAGGTACTCCTCGTCGAGTCGACTCACGAGCCCGGGGATGTAGGTGACGCCAGATTCCATAAAGACGATGTCGAGGTCGGGGTACTTCTCGGGGACGCCCTGGCAGGCGACGCTGACGATCTGGGACATGTTCGACTCCAGGAAGCCGAGCGTGTGGGTCTCGATCATCTCCTGGTAGCCCGCGCGGACGTACTCGTCGAGACCCGATCCGCCCGTGTGATAGACGACGGGGAAGTCCATCTCCTCGCAGCGCTCGTAGATCGGGTCGTACTTCCGATTGCCGAGCGGGGGGCTCGCGCCCGCGGTGACGAAACACGCGCCGACGTAGGCTTCCTCGTCTTCGACCCGTTCGAGGATGTCGAGGGAGGCTTCGACGTCGCCGTAGGGCATCGGGGCGAGGCCGTAGACGCCCTCGTCGGGGTCCAGGACCTCTTCGAGCATATACTCGATGTAGCCCTTGGTGAACGCCTGAATCCGCTCGTCGTCGGCGGTGACGCCGCCCATCGCGAGGATGAGATGCGAGATCTGCAGTGAGATATCGATATCGAGGAAGTCCATTCCCTCGGTGACGCGCTCGGGGTCTTCGGGTTCTTCGGGGTAATTCGAGTGTTCGCGCAAGACCTTCCCGTAGTTCTGCCGATCCCCCGTCGACGTCGGGAAGAACGAACTGAGGTTCTGCTTCACGCCGGCGTCGTCCCATTTGCTGTTCTTGTACTTGGTGTACCAGGGCTCGGGCATGTACTCGGCGACCTCCTTGAACGAGTCCTGGTAGTGCCAGTCGCAGTCGACGACGAGCTCCGACTCGGCGTCGATCATCGGTCTCCCTCCCGCTCACCTACCGTCGCGCTCGCGACCGCTGGAGGGCGTTTCGACTCCGTCCGAACGTGCCTGGGTATGGCTGGCATACGGACGTATCTTTGATGGACGACCATTTATGTTTTTGCGCTAGTACGCGGGCCGCCGGCGGGCGAAGAGAACGGGCGGCGAAACGAGAGACGGGGAGGGAGACGTCAGGTCCAGTGTAGGAGTCGGCTGCGGGCGACCCGGAGCAGTCGGTCGAGGGCGATCCCGATGAGCATGATCGCGATGATCGCGGCGTAGACCTGGGTGGACTCGAACGACCGGACGCCCGCGATCTCTAAAGCGCCGAGGCCGCCGCCGCCGGCGACCATCTCGAAGACGAAGGTGATGATGAGCGACAGCGGCATCGCGATCTGGAAGCCGGTCAGGATGCCCGGCAGCGCGGCCGGCATCACGACCCGCCACAGCAGGCGGCGGTCGTTCGTCCCCATCATCTTCGCCGACCAGATGAGGTTCGTCTCGACCTGGCGGGTGCTGTCGCGGGCGTTGACCGCGACGGGCCAGAACGTCCCGACCGCGACCATGATGATCTTCGAGATGTCGCCGATGCCAAACCAGAGCATAAACACCGGAATCAGGGAGATGATCGGCACCGGGTACCCGATCTTGATGATCGGATCGAAGAACCAATCGACGAGGTCGTTCCGCGCCGACAGCACGCCGACGACGACGCCGAAGACCGTGGCGATGGCGAGTCCGACGAGCGCGCGCATCAGCGTGAGATACGCGTTGTAGAGCATCTGTCCGTTGAGCGTCAGCTCGACGAACCGCAGGATGATGTCCGAAAGCGGCGGGAGGAAGTAGTAGTGAATCAGTCCGAGCTGGGCGACGGCCTCCCAGAGGACCAACACGATGACCAGCGAGTACACCGACTTCGCCATCTCGACCGCCTTCGAGAGATCGAACCGCGGGTTCGCGTCGGCGGTCACGTCCATGCCAACCACCTCTCTCTGACCTCCTCGAAGAGGCGGACGGCGATGAAGGCGACCGCCGAGATGACGACGATGTTGGCGAACATCCGCGGGTAGTTGCCGATCTGTCCGGAGGTGAGAATGAGGTATCCCATCCCCTGATTCGACGCGATGAGTTCGGCGCTCACGAGGGCGATGAACGCGATCGGGACGGCCTGTCGGACCCCCGTCAGGATCTCGGGGATCGTCGCCGGAAAGACGACCTTGAGCAGGACGTCGCGGCCTTCAGTCCCCATCATCTTCGCCGACCAGATGAGGTTCTGGTCGACGTTGCCGGCGGCGTTGTACGCGTTGAGCACGATCGGGAGGAGACACGCGAGGAAGACGATGAGGATCGCGGTCTTCGTCCCCACGCCGAGCCACAGGATCGCAAGCGGCACCAGGGCGGTCTTGGGGATCGGGTAGGTCATCGCGAGGAACACGTCGAAGAAGTTCTCGATGGGGTCCGAGCGCGCCATCCCGATTCCGAGGAGGACGCCGACGATGATGCTCAAAGCGAGACCCACGAGGACGCGGAACAACGAAATGAAGAGGTGCGAGAACACCTGGCCGGTGACGAAGAGGGCGACGATCTCGCCGGCGACCATCGCCGGTGCGGGCAGGACGGCGGTCGCGACGATCGCGCCGCTGACCAGGTCCCATAGGACGACGACGATCGCCAGCGGGATCCAGTCGACGAGCGTCTGCGCGGCGCGCTGCAACGGCGCCGGGAGCCCTTCGATGCGTCGCGAGGTCGCGTATCGCACGGTTACAGGGTCACCTCTGTTTTCGTCTCCTCGTGGAGGGATTTCCAGACGGTGTTCTTGTACTCGGCGAAGGCGTCGGACGTGACGATATCCTCACGCGATCCCGAGCGATCGAGGTCGACCTCGGTGACGGTCTTTTTCGTCCCGGGGTGACGCGTCATGATCATCACGCGCTCGGAGAGGTAGACCGCCTCCTCGACGTCGTGGGTGATGAACACGACGGTCTTTTCGAGGTCGCCCCAGATGTCGAGCAGTTGATCCTGGAGCGACTCCCGGAGGGGCTGGTCGAGCGCGCCGAAGGGCTCGTCCATCAGCAGGATCTTGGGCTCGTACGCGAGGGTCCGCGCGAGCGCGACGCGCTGTTTCATCCCGCCCGAGAGCTCCTTCGGATACTTGTCCTCGAAGCCGTCGAGGTCGACCATGTCGATGTACTGCTGGGCGATGCTCTGGCGCTCCTCCTTGGGAACGCCGTCCTCTTCGAGGCCGTAGGTGACGTTCTCGAAGACGGTCCGCCAGGGAAACAGCGCGTAGTCCTGGAAGACGACGCCCCGGTCCGTGCCCGGTCCCTGGATCGGGTTGCCGTCGACCGAGATGGCGCCGCTCGTCACGTCGAGAAAGCCCGCGATGAGGTACAGGAGCGTACTCTTCCCGCAGCCGCTGGGACCGACGACGCTGACGAACTCGCCGCCGTCGACCTCGAACGAGAGGTTCTCGATCGCCTTCGTTCGCTCTGCGCCCTCGCCGTACACCTTTTCGAGTTCGGAGATCGTGACCCGTCCGTCCATCAATACCACACCTCTGTTCTGGTGCGTCGAGCGTTCCGGTTCGTCGCGTGTTCGCCGTCGTCGCTGTCGTTCGTGATCATATGAACCTCCGTGTGTACCGCGCCGTGTCCCGTGTCCCCTCGCGCCGGCGGTCGCAAAGCGAAGACATCACCGACATCGCACCACCGGAGTACCGGACGAGATCCGCACGTATGACACGTTCAAGTGGTCGAGACCGCTATTGCTACCACGTAACACGATGTCGATACGGTCACCATCGTACAAAAACCTTCCTTCCGGCGCATCGTGTGCCGCGCCGCGGCGATTCTGTCGTGGTATGTTAGAAGATTAATACAGATTACAAATTTCGATACTGTTTTAGTTAACAAAGTATTATACAATTCAGAAGCTATTCCAGTCCAATTTGCGGTCGAAAATATAGAAACAACTTTTCTAAGTTTATTCAATGACTCGCTTTCTTCCCTGTCGCCGTCGATTACACGCCGATCCGAGACCGCGATTCCGACGGCCCCGCAGCCACCATCGTGCTTTTTTATGGTTGGTATGCTACCTTCACCTATGTACAGTGACATCCTGCTCGCGACCGGCGGCGAGGCCGCATCGGACCGGGCGACGGACCACGCGATCCAGCTGGCGGCCCACCACGACGCCACGCTGCACGTGCTCTACGTCGTCGACAGCGACGTCTACGACGCCTACAGCGGCGACGAGTACGTCGACGAGCGCGAGGGCCCCGAACACGGGCTCGAAGAGGTCGGCGAGGAGGCGGTCGGGGCGGTCGCCGACCGCGCGCGGGACGCGGGCGTCGCCGTCGAGACGGCGCTCCGACACGGGCGCCCGCCCGAGACCATCGTCGAGTTCGCTCGCGAGACCGACGTCGACCTGGTCGTGATGGGGACGCGCCGCCGCCCCGACGAGTACCGGAGCCTGCTCGGCAGCGTCACCGACCGCGTCCTTCGGCTCGCCGAGATGCCCGTCACCGTGGTCAAAACCCCCGTCGAAGCCGTCGAGGGGTAGTCCACCCCGCCGGCGACCGTGGGCCCAGAGGTCCGCACCGCGGCTTTTTTGCGAGCGCGACGGAAACCGTGCGACGATCCTCCCCGATGATAGACATTCTCCCCTCCAGACGACAGTTTCTCGGCGCCATCGCGGCGTCGTCCCTGGTCGCGACCGCCGGCTGTCTCGTAGTGATTACTCTCACTGTTTACCGCCGAACGCCACCCCCGGTGACAGCGTTCGGCGGGAAGAGACGAGAGTAATCACTATCAGTTCGTTCGACGGACGCACAGACGAGGCCGACGAGACCACCCTCGCGCTCGCGCTCTCGCGGTCCGGCGACACGCTCCGGGACTCGTTCGTCGTCGACCTCGCGGATACGACCCCCGACTGGGACGAGGCCGCGTTCGAGGCCGTCCTCGACGGCGAGACGTACACGACCCAGCACCGGAAGCCGTTTTTCGCCACTCCCGATGATCCCGTCTACGCGAGGCGGGACGGGACGTACTACCGGCTCGGATCGATCGTCGTCGGCGAGGCCGAGGCGGTTCACCCGGTCCTCCGTCTCCGACGGACGACGCCGACGCCGAGGACGGAGCCGACGCCGTCGCGGCCGAAAGCCTCCCCGAGGGCGACGCGACCGCGGTTCGGATCGCGCAGATGGCGACCCGGGCCCGCGGGAACCCCGGCGGCGCGCCGTGGGGGCTCGTCGAGCGCGGCGGCTTCGTCTACCGGGGAACCGATCGGATCGAGTCGAGCGAACTCCTCGCGGACGAGCCGGCGTACGTCACCTATCGCGACCGGCGGTACGCAGTCGAGATCTCGCGGGAGACGTTCTACGAGCCCATCTACCGCGCCGTCGCGGAGCCGGTCGCCGACTCGCCCGCGGAAATGGAGGCGATCCTCCGGGCGAGGTTCGTCGACGCGCGCTTCGACCGCGCCGACCTCTCGGCCGGCGCCCGCGACGTCGTCGACGCGGCCCGCCGGGACGCCTACGAGGAGTCACATCCCTACTCGGCGGCGTACCGGGAGCTCCTCCGGGCGATGCACAAGCGGGCCTACCTCGACGGCAACATCAGGAAGGACGCCGGCGTCGACGACGAGGGGCGGACGCTCCTCCGCTACGACGGCGTGAACTACGACTATCGCCTCGCGTTCAGGGGGGCTCGGTCCTGACGGGCGGCGGTCGATCCCGACGGAGTAGTCGCATCAGGTATCCCTGATCTCGAACCGCGCGCCGCCGAGTGCGCTGGCGTCTGTGACCTCGATCTCCCAGCCGTGTCCGGCGACGACCTGGCGGACGCTCGCCATCCCCAGTCCGACGCCCGTACCGTCCGGCTTCGTCGAGAACCCCGGCGCGAACAGTTCCTCCCTGATCGATGGATCGACGCCGGGACCGTCGTCCTCGTAGAAGAACCCGTCTTCGAGCGGGCCCATCCGGACGGTGACGTCGTCGTCGCCGTGCTCGATCGAGTTCCGCAAGAGGTTCTGGAGGAGCCGGTGGAACGCCTCGGGGTCGGCCTCGATCTCGACGGGGTCGACGACCTCGTATGACGCCCCCGCGCCCGGGTCGGCCGTCGCCCACACGTATTCGAGGGCTTCCTCGACGGCGATCGGCTCGGGGTCGGCGACGACCTCGCCGTTCCGCAGGGTCTCGGCGAGGTCCGTTCTGAGCTCGTCGATCCGGTCGACGGCGTCGATGGCCCGCTCGATGTGCGCCTCGTCGTCGGTTTCGAGCGCGAGTTCGAGCCGGCCCCGGGCGGTCGCGATCGGCGTCTGGAAGTCGTGGGAGATGAAGCTCGCGAAGTCGTCGAGCCGGTCGTGCTGCCGCCTGAGCTCCCGCTCGCGCTCCCGCCGGGCCGTGACGTCCCGCCCGGAGACGACGATCGCGGTCACGGCCCCCTCGTCGTCTGTGACCGGCCGGAAGATCCCCTCGACGAAAACCGAGTGGCCGCCCGGAACGGGGTGTTCGCTCTCGAATTCGACGTACGCTCCCGAGGCCGCGCGTTCGATCCACTCGTCGACGTCCGGCCGCGACGTCTCGGACCACCACGGCGTCTCCCGGAACGCCGTCCCGATCAGCTCCTCGCGCTCGGCGTCGACGTACTCCAGTGCGGTGCGGTTGACGTCCCTGACCGTCCCGTCGGGCGCGAGCAGTCCCACGAGGACGTTCGGGTCCTCGAAGATGGCGCGGAACCGCCGCTCGCTCCGCTCCAGTTCGGCCTCCCGCTCTTTGAGCGGCGTGATGTCCGTGATGAACCCTTCGAGCACCCGTTCTGTCTCACCGTCGACGGCCGTGAGCTCGGCCGCGCTCGGCGGCCGCTCGGTGATCCGTCCGCGCTCCCACATCCACTTGATCGAGCCGTCGGCGGCCACGACCCGATAGGTACACTCGAAGGGCTCGTCGTCCTCGATCGCCTCCTGGACGATCTCCCAGGTCCGCTCGCGCTCGTCGGGGTGGAGGACGTCCGCGCCCCACCCGACGTCCCCGGACTGGAGTTCCTCGGGCGTGTATCCGACGAGGCGTTCGGTCTCGCCCGCGACGTACTCCATCGGCCACCCGGACTCGTTCCGGCACCGATAGATCATCCCCGGGAGGTTGCTCACGAGCGTCTCCAGGCGTCGCTTGCGGTTGTTCGCGGTCCGCTGGGACCGGAGCCGCTCGACCGCGTGCTCGATGCGGTTCGCCAGCAGCTCGAACTGTTCGGTCCCGCGCTGCTTCTGGAGGTAGTCGGTGACGCCGGCGGAGATGGCGCGGCTCGCGACCTCCTCGGACCCCTTGCTCGTGAAGAGGATAAAGGGGAGATCCGGATAGCGCTCCCGCACCGTCTCGAAGAAGTCGATGCCGGTGGTCGCCGTGAGGTCGTGATCGGAGACGACGCAGTCGATCCGCTCGGCGTCGAGACGGGCGAGGGCGTCCTCGACGGTGTGGGCCGACTCGACCGTCAGGCCATCGCCGTGTCTCGGCAGAAACGCGGCGGCCAGGTCGGTGAACTGGGGATCGTCGTCGACGTGCAGAACCCGGATCCCCCGGATCCCCGAAGCCATAGACGATCCGTTCACGGGCGAGCGTATTAGAGATTTCTCGTCGCGACGACAGTTACGTGCTGGATCGACCGTGACGGTCGGCCCGGTCGCACGGGAGATCGAGGTCGGCGGCGGCCGCCTCCAGCGCGTCGAGCCGCTCGCGGAGGTCGGCTCCGAAGTCGGGGTCGTCGAGCCACGCGAGGCTCCGGCGGGCCGTCGCCAGCGATCCCCGGAACGCGCTCTCGGTCAAACAGATCCCCGTTTCGGCGTCGGCGACGACCGCGCCGCGTCCCAGGTCGACGACGGTCTCGGCGAGTCTGAGGACTTCGAGTGTGGTCTCTGCGACCGTGAACGGAACGGTGGCGGCCCGCTTCCGGTCGCGCGCCGTCGACTCCCCCGACCCGCTCCCGAACAGTTCGTCGACGACGGCGGCGTCCTGGTCCGCGAGCGCGAGGAGCGTCACGCGGTGGCGTTCGAGCGCCGCACGGCAGTCGGCGAGGCGCTCTGCGTCCCGGTCCGGAACGTCGCCCGCCGAGTGGACACAGCACATCTCACAGAGCGCGGCCCCCATCGCTCCCGAGACGGCGAGCGCCGTCCCGCCCGCCGGCGCGACGCGCTCGGCGGCGATCCCGCCGGCGAGGTCCGCGACGGTCCGCTCGGTCGGGTCCATCACCCCCCAGTTGTTCGAGCGCGGTTTTGAGGCTGTCGGGTCTCGGGGAGTCGCACGTACTGTGAGAGACAAACTCAAGGAGATCCGTCCCCACCCGACCGTCGGCCTCCCCGCCGATATTGACAGATATTTGGTAATTATCAAGCCGTCCGGCGTCCCAGAGTCGGGTATGACGTCAGATCACCGTGACCACGCGGGAGGCTACGCTCGCCCGAGCATCTCTTTCGACGGGGCGTTCGACTCGCCCGCGAACGTCTGTCTCGTCGTGCTCGACTCCGTCAGGGCGGCGAACTGCTCGCTGTACGGGGCTCGACGGGAGACGACGCCGTTCCTCGCAGAACTGGCCGGGGAATCGACCGTCTACCACCAAGCACGCGCGCCCTCGAACTGGAGTCTCCCGAGTCACGTGAGCCTCTTTACGGGGCTCGAAACCCACGTCCACGAAGTCACCGTCCACGACCGCCTCGAACCCGGACACACGGTCTTCGAGGAACTCGCCGGAGAGTACGGGTACGCGACGGGGCTGTTCACCGAGAACGGGTTCGTGGCACAACACGAGGTCGGGCTCAACGGGGCCTTCGAGACGGTCCGATCGACGCCAGAGGAGTACGCCGACGAGTACCGGACCAGCGCGATCAACCCCGGGCCGAACGGATTCTACTACGCGGATCGGTTCCTCGAGTGGATCGACGACCGCGGGGACGGTCCGTGGGCCGCCTGCGTGAACCTGATGGACGCACACCGACCGTTCGAGCCGGTGGACCGATACGACCGGTGGGGCGACGACCGGGCCCGAGCGCTACAGGCCGACCTCGACGTCCGATGGGAGTGGGACTTCCACACCGGCGAGGAACCGATGTGGGCCCTCCGCGGACTGGAATCGCTCTACGACGGGGCGATCAGACAGGTCGACGCCGTCGTCGAACGGCTCGTCCGCGGGCTGCGGCGGCGGGGCGTCCTCGACGAGACGCTCCTCGTCGTCTGTGCGGACCACGGCGACGGGTTCGGCGAACCGGGACGCCTCCCCGACGAACCGACCGCGGTGTCTCACATCGTCCCGATGTCGGAGGCGTTGCTCCACGTCCCGCTGCTCGTGCGGCACCCCGGGACGGACCGACGGCGCCGGGACGTCGTGCGACCGGCGTCGCTGACGCAGTTTCCGCAGATCGCGCGCCGGGTAGCCGATGGCCGCCACGTTCCGCCGGACGCCTTCGTCCCGGTGGGGCCGGTGGTCGCCTCGAAGCAGCCCGTCACCGCAGATCTCCGCGACCGCTACGAAGAGGTATCGGACCCCGAGCGGTTCTTCGCTCCGAGCAGGGCGGTTTACACCCCGGCGTCCGGTCCGGCGACGACGCCCGAGTCGCTGTCGGGCATCGTCAGGAAGACCTACCACTGGGGATCCGACACCTGCGAACTCCTCGTGATGGACGCCCAATCGGTGTCGCGACCGCGGGGGCACGCGGCCCCAGAGACGGCTGCTTCCGGGACTCCGAGCGCGGACGGCGGTGTGACTCCCGACGACCGTGGCAGCCCGGTGTCGGATCGTCGCCGCGAGCGGATCGAGGCGGCGTTCGATTGGTTCGCCGAGGTGGACGTCGCCACGCCCCGCGAGGACCGATCGCTCTCTGCTGCGACCAAGGAACAACTGGCGTCGCTCGGGTACTACTGACGGACTCGGGCCCCGAGCCGCGGTGGTCAGTTCGTCGTGACGATCTCGACGACGTCGCGGTGGGCGAGTTCGTGGTCGGCGCCGACCTGACGGTTCGAGCGGCAGTCGATGCCGTGGAGGAGGCCGTCGCCGATGTCCGAGTGTAGGTGGTAGGCGAAGTCCTCGGTCGTCGAGCCCTCGGGCAGGACGAAGCAGTCGCGGAAGACGCCCTGGGTGTCGGCGCGGCCGTTCGCGCTCCCGGGGAAGACCGCGATGGCGCCCATCACGTCGAAGAGCGCCGATTCGAGTACGTCTTGGACGCCCGTGCCGTCGTACTCCGCGACGTACTCGCGGATCTGTTCGAGCCCCGTCGCCTGCTCCTCGGAGGGGTCGCCGACGATCTCGAAGGTCGACGCGCCGGGCTGGTAGTCGACGACGTCAGCCTCGTCGGCCTTCTTGAGCGCCTTCTCCGCGTGCGCGCTCGTGGGGACGAAGGTGAGGTGGTCGTAGTCGGGGTCGGCGGTGATCTCCGCGTAGTTCTCCTGGGCCGCGTCGGTGTCCATCTTGTTCGCCGCGATCACGATCGGCTTGGTCCGCTTCCGGATCTCGCGGGCGACGCGCGCTTTCGTCTCGTCGTCCCACTCGTCGGGGTCGAGGCCCGCGCCCGTCGACAGCAGGACCTGCTTGATCTCGTCTTTGTTCGTCTTGAACGCCGACATCTGCTCTGCGAGGTCCTCTTCGACGTTCGCCTCCTCGCCGTGGTAGCCCGAGCGGTAGCGTTCGAGCCCCTTCTCCAGGATGTCGAGGTACCACATATCGAGCTCCTCTTCGAGAAAGTCGATGTCGTCGCGGGGGTCGTGGCCCTCCGTGGGCTCGCCCTCGATGTCCGTCGTCCCGGAGAAGTCGACGACGTGGACCAGGACGTCGGCCTCGTTGAGGTCGGTCAGGAACTGATTGCCGAGGCCGTTGCCCTCGTGGGCGCCGGGGATGAGCCCCGCGACGTCGACGAGCTTGACCGGGACGAACCGCGTGCCGTCGTCGCAGAAGCCCACCGAGGGCGTGCAGGTCTCATCGAACTCCGGGGCCGCGCAGTCGACGCGGACGTACGCTTCCCCCACCGAGGGATCGATCGTCGTGAAGGGGTACGCGCCCTCGGGCACGTCGTTCATCGTCGCCGCGTTGAAGAAGGAGGACTTGCCGACCGAGGGCTTGCCGACGAGTCCGATCTTGTAGCTCATTGGGTCACGACAACCCCTCGCCGGTCAAAAGGCGTGCTATCTATGCCCGCGCTGTGACGTGATCACATAGCTCAGCGTGACCGTGCGGCGATGGCGTGACGGTCGCGCGCGGGTCGCTTCGGCCCCATCCACCGCGGGGTATTTGCCTGACGCGCACGCACTGGCGGGTATGACAGAGACGGGAGACGGGGACGACGGCGCGTCGTCCGCTGACGCCGACATCGACGGCGAAGGCGGCGCTGCCGACCCGGACGCCGACACTTTCGGCGTCGGGATCCACGTCACCGAAACGGAGTTCCAGTTCGTGGTCCACGTGCCCGCCGACATCGACTCGGGCTGGTCCGATCCCGACGCGTTCCAGCGGCTCGTCGAGCGGACGGTCTGGGAGCGATTGGACCGGGAGGCGACGCTCCGGCGGATCGCGAAGGAGGCCGAGACGGGCGAGACGGTCACGCTCGGGCGCGTCTCGCTCCGCCCGGACGGGACCGTGACCGACGCCGACTTCCGGGAGACCGCGGTTCCAGCGTGACCGACGCGCTCGAAGACGTCGTCGACGCGGCGCTCCGACGGGCGCTCGTCGACGGGACCGACGCCCGCCGGTACTTCGCTCTCGCGGGGGCGCTCCACCGTGCGGGCGCCGGCGCGGAGGCGGACTCGCCGTCCGCGGAGTCCGTGAGCGTCGACCGCGCGGGCGCGGCCCTCGTGAGCACCGTCGCCATCCGGGCGCTCTCTGCCAGCCCGCGAGACGGCATCGACGCCGGTGCCTGGGTCCCGGGCGACACCGACCCGCACGAAGAGCTGGTCGTCTCGGGGGCGCGGCTCGCCCGCCGACGCTTCGACGTCGACGCCGCGACCGTCGCGGCTGCGGCCGGCGTCGATCCCGTCAGGGTCGTCGACGCCGAGGCGTCGCGGTGAACTGACTGACAAAAACGAACCGCGCGGAGTGTCGGAGAGCCGTTCGATGGGGATTCAGGGAGTCATAGTGATTACTCTCGTCTCTTCCCGCCCAACGCCGTCACCGGTGGTGGCTTTCGGCGGTAAACAGCGAGAGTAATCACTATCAGTCAGGGATCACGGAGTATACATCTCGACAGGCGCGGATCAGAGTCGATTCGGGACTCATATCAGTTCGTGAATACCCGAAACGGGTTTATATAACCTCTAGAATATGGGGTTGTAGACGAGGCTACGCCGTTGTTTAGTGCAAGAATGGGGCCGGAGGGATTTGGAACCCCCGACCTCGCCGCAGTAATGCGATTACTGCGGCTCGGTTGCGCTTCGCGCGGGAGACGCTGAAAGAATCCAGCGCCTTGACCTCCAGAGGATGCCTGAGCGGTCCCAACAAATGGAGTTCAACCCGACCGAAGACCGTGACCCGAGCGAAGTAACGCCACTACAGAAAGCCCGACGCGACTTTCTGCAATACAAACAACAAACCCAGAAGGCCTCTACCGCGCGAGCCTACAAGTATCCCACCAAGGATTTCATCGAATACTGCGAGAACGTCGGCGTCTCAGTCACCGGCGACATATCCAAACGGAACATCACGAAGTGGATTGACCAGCGCCGCGAAGAAGTGAAGCCGGTCACCGTCCACAACAACGCGAAACACCTCCGCGTCTTCATCAAGTGGATGGCTCACCGCGAGTTAGTCGAATGGGGGCTTCACGAGAAAATGGAGATACCAGACGTTCCCGAAGACGAGGACGTGAACCAACAGGTTCTCCGAGAGGGGCACGCCGAGAGTGTGCTGCAATATCTCGATACGTACCACTACGCAAGTATCTATCACGCCCTCTTCTACACGATGTGGCATACGGGCTGTCGGATCTCTGGGGCTATTGCACTCGATCTCAACGACTTCGAACCCAGTCCACACGACGACAGTATCCTCAAGTTCCGTAACCGCCCATCCGAAGGAACCCCACTGAAGAATAAGAACAAGAGCGAACGAGACGTAACGATCTCGGACGGACTGGCGAACGTCCTCTCCGATTACGTTAATTCACCCCGAGAGAGTCGTGAGGACGACTACGGGCGCGAACCACTGTTCACCGTTCCGAGTGGCCGACTCTATCGACAACGGGCGTACAAGAACATAGTCGCCCTCACTCGACCGTGTGTTAGCGGCGGGAAGTGCCCCCTGAACCGAGAGATAGAGTCGTGTGAGGCGGCACAGGACAAAGAACAGGCCCCTTCCTGTCCGGACTCCGTCTCTCTCCATCCAGTACGGAAGGGGTCTATCACGAATCACATTAACGAGGGATGGCCGAAGGAACCGCTATCGGAACGTGTTGATGTGTCCGTGGAGGTACTGGAGAAGCACTACGACTTCCGAACGAACGAGCGGAAGCGACAGAATCGGCGGGAGTTCCTTCACGAATAGGTCCGCAGAGAAGACTATATCAACAGCGTCTGATCCCGCTGGATTGGAATAAACACCTCTCTCATCTTTTCAGTCGTTTTTGAGGGCGTCAAGTAGATTGATCTTAGCCCGATACCCGGCCTCTTTGTTAGTATGTTCAATTGTGATTCCTTTGGCATACTGATAGACTGCTCCGTCAAGTCGGTCAGTATAGGCCAGAGTAACGTCGGTGAAATATCCAATTATAAATGTCACGACGCCTGACGAAATGAGAGCCAGCACCCACTGATCCGGGAGCAAGATTACTGTTCCGACTGGAAGCCCGGAGTACAAGAATAGCGATCCCAGATAGTACTCCGTTCTAAGGCTATTCTCGGTGAGGTATGCGAGGATTCCTACGATCCCCAGTAATAATCCAACATCAGCATAGACGCCGAACCAGAACCCGACATTCGATCTGGTTGCCACGTGGGCGACAAGTGCCAGTGAATTGGCGAAGGCTGTTACTCGGCTAACATAGTGACGTTCTATGAGAATACCTACAAAGATAAGTCCGAGTTGGGGAAGCGCCAAAGCGAGCGCGGGAGGCAAATTTTCCGTGAACATCTAACGTTGGCGTTGTCTTCATTTTAATTAAATTTCAGGTATTGACTGGATCGTTTTCTTTCCTGCCGATGATAATACTTAGTAAAGAAAATCGAGCGACGGAGAAACCACTTGAGAAAAGTATAACTCGGAGTTATTGGCTATGGAGTCTGTTCTCGAATAGTCCCTCACCGGCGAGAACGCGCCGCTGGTTCTATCTTTATTCGCTTATATTCAGACGGGTTCTCAACCAGACTAAACGCTACAGGCCGAACTGCCGGGTCCACACCTCGGAGTGTTTTGGAACAATAGTGACAACCATATAATAAAAATACTACTCACCGATTAACCGAACGACATTAGAAGCGGGGGGAAGGGGCAGTCACAATTTATAAGTAAATTAAAAGAAAGCACAAATCAAGATGGCACGTCCGTTCCGTCTTTTTAGCGTCTATGACTTCTTCAGCGTCTTTATACCGGGATTGGCCACACTCTTATCATTCTACCTGCTTCTCCCAAAGCCCATTACAATAGGTATAATAGCGGCTGTAATTCCGATCCTTGTCCTTTCTTTTGTTTTCGGTCAGGCTTTACACGCTCTTTCAGCGTTGTTTGAGAGCAAATTCTCAAACTGGACTCGAATAATGAGTCACCGAGATCACTTCGGGCACAAATTGGCTAATCCGGATGAAAGAGAGCAGAGAATTATTAATAGGTTCAAAAAGGAATGCGGGTTTATGCTTGGAGATACAGATATAATGAAACAAACTGATCAATTAACTAAGGACGAATGGAAAAAACTCTATCCAATTATCCAGAGCCACGTGTACCAGACCCAAAGCGGAAGATCTCAAACATTCCAAGCGATATATGCGTTTTCCCGCAGTATGTTAGTTCTGCTAACTGGATTGCCTATACTGTATCTGATACACTATTTTTTCCGTACCGTTATTCCTCGGGTTGATAGAGATCCGAAGTACCTACTATATTTTCCCTCATTTTGGGACTTTATTGAGGTAGCCATACCGCTTTGTATATTAGGGGCGCTTCTATTTGCCTACTCATCATACTCCTATAAGAGATATTCAGTCGATCACATCGGGTTAGAGGAAGTGTCTGCTTTGGGAGGATGTGCAACCAACCGAAGCAGACAGCGAGATAG
>NZ_JBNTJW010000009.1:0-159839 GCF_051195055.1 Halobellus sp. EA9
CCAACAACGACCAATCTTACAAGAAACGCTCGCTACCGCTACACAACCGAGGTGTGAGTCTTAGCTAAAGACGAATGGCCTCACAATACTACCTCCAGCGACGCAACCGGACGGTCACAACGATCAAAGCGACGACGCTGACCGATACAGAGTCGTTGGCGGTGCTGGACGTCCATTGCTGTATCGAGCGTGAACACGACACGAAGGCTGGCCCGCGGGTCGTCCGCCGGAACGCGGACGACCTGCGGGCCGTCGTTGCCGACAACGGCTTCCAAGACTGGCACACCGAATACGAGCTCGCCGCATACGATCTCGAGTACTGTGTTCATCACCGTGGATCGAAATCGATGGCTGTCGCACACAACATGCTCAACCAGTTGAACGGCTACACTCAGCGATGGATGGCAGAGACGTCCTACTCAACCACTAAGCGAACGCAGGACTCCGCCCTGCGTTCGCGGTTCTGGTACCGACAGTTCCGTGAAATCGTTCTCATGTTTGCTCTTCACAACCTCAAGAAGACCGCCAAGAAACTATGATCCTACCGCCGTACCGCATTTTCAATAGAGCACTCTTCCTCACCATCCAATTCATCCACGTCCGCAACAGGAGAGAGTGACTGTTCTGTTGCGTCGAGATTTTTCACGACTATATGATCACCATCTACTGGTGATGCCCCCGCTTGAACAGTGTCGACTCCACTAACGACCAGCAGGAGTACAGCGACCAGACTTGCTCGCTGTAAACGAGTCTGCATAGAAATACGTAGATACAACGCCGAAAAGTTCGTTCGCGTCCATCTATCGAATCCTCGTACAACCGCCGAATCATTCCGTACGCAGAGCAAACAGGGGATCACCAGTAGTGCCAGCTGCTCGATAACGAAGTCACAGACATACTCTGAATCCACCTCGCTCTCTGAACCGATTCGATAGCTGTACGAAAATTCGATGGTTGGACGCGAACGCCTTACTAAGGCTGTTTCAACCCTCTATCTGCAATGGCAGAACACAACGACCGACACGTCGAAGAGAGTGGTTCTGAACCGAGGGGTAGCTAATCATGCGCGTCCCCGTCCCGAAAAACAAACTCGTCGCCTTCACGCTCGTCGGTGCGCTCCTCACAGCTGGTGTCGCCGGGGCCCTCGCGCTGCCCGGTGGCGGCCTCGCGCAGGCTGGCGAGCAACCTAACTCACCAGATACGCCCGCGTCAGAATCCTCACAACAGGTTACTGCGGATGCGCCGACGCCGAATCAAGAGTTCACCCCAGCAGTCCAGACACAGTCCGGATACGAGGACGAAGAACACGAGGAGTATGAAGAAGACGACGAGGATGAAGACGACCAGGAACACGAGGACGAAGAACACGAAGAGGACGAATGACCGAGATGATAGGATGGCTCGCATCGGTGTACGAACGATTCGGGGACACCCACCGCGAGTTCGAGTGTTGCGACACGACATTTCGGATTCAGGCGACGGGCGTTCGGGCCGAGGCTGGGGCAACTGCGGCCCGAAAAACGGCTGAATCACTCGAAGCCCAGCTGAACGCCTTCGATGCGGCGAGTGCCGTCAGCCAGCTCAATCGTGAAGGAGAAGTCAGGAACGAACACGTTGCCCGAATCGTTCGCCGTGGAATCGAATACAACAACCGAACCGGTGGGGTGTTCGATATTCACCAGGGCCGCGTCGAACACACTCTCAAAACATTCCTGCGCGGTGACAGTGAAACACTACCAACAGAGTTTGATACTGGAACTGTCCAAGCCAGCGGCTCTCACATCACGACCGACGTCGAACTCGACCTGAATGGCCTTGCCAAAGGGTACATCGTGGATCGGGCCAGCGAAGCACTCGACGGCGGCGGCCGATTTGGGTTCGTCAGTGGTGGTGGGGATATGTCTCCACCGACGGGACCGGTCGCCATCGAGAGCCCGTACGGTGACGACACACCGCTGAAGGTCCTCGACACGGACTGGTACGTCGCAACATCCGGCGGATACCGACGGTCGCGAAACGGCACTGACCACATCTACGATCCGACCACCGAATCGCTCGGCTCTCGCCATGAATCGGTCACCGTCGTGGCGCGCCGAGACTGTATGGAAGCCGACGCCCTGGCGACGACCCTCGCGGCACTTCCACTTGCCAAGGCACGCGAATTAGCATCGGAATGGGAGGGTCTAGAGGCGCTCATCATCCACGATGGCGTCTTCCATACGACAGATGGCTTTGAGACACATGTCTTGGACACATAAGCAACGAGTCACCGTCGTAGCGATGGTCGTCTTAGTGGTGGCTGTCCCTGCTCTTTGGCAGATCGGAGACGTGCGTGCCGCCCAAGCGACCGAAGAGAAGCAAAGCGACCTCGTCGACCAGACCGTTTCGACGCGACAGGCCCCAGCCGATTACGATGGTGACGGCATCAACGACTCCGCGGATACGTGTCCGACACGACCGGAAACGAAAAACGGGTTCCAGGACGCGGACGGCTGTCCCGATGTCGTCGAAACGACGGGGGCATCGTGATGTCACAACTCGTCTGGCTCCTCGATCGAGGTGCCGCACTCGTGACGTATCCGGCGTTGTATCTGGCAGTTCTCACGGGCATCCTCTACAACACGGAGTCGTTTGGAACGCTCCACGAGGCCGCTCGACGAATCCATATCGAACTCTCCGTGTTCGCGATGATCGTCACGTTGCTACATGCGGGACTCGGTGTCCTTGATGCGTGGTTCGTCGTCACCGGACAGGTTCCAGCGCCGGCATACTCGATGCCGTACTTTCTCGGCGGCGTCGCCGTCGGTGCGGGGGCTCTGCTCATGCTCGTCGTCGCGGTGCTGGGCTTTACTGACGCAAGACGCTTCCAGCGCCCCTGGGGCCCACGCGTCGTCCACTCATTCGCGTATGCTGGGTTCGCTTTCGGGACAATTCACGCGGCCGCAATCGGGACTGATCTGACGGGACTCATCCGTCCTCTGCTGGGACCCTCAGTGGCGTTTCTCGTGTACGTGCTCCTGTTGCGTCTGTTGGTGCTTCGGGGGATTCCGTCGAACACGACCCCGGGTTAGTAGCTGTCCCAGAGACCGAGGATACGGTCGACGACTTTGTCTGTGAACGAGCGCCGGTGAACCGTGTAGAGGTACTCGACGCGATCGGGATCGCTGACCTCGTAGACGACACTCCGGCCGTCGCGTTCTTTCGTGACGAGGTCAGCCTCGGCGAGCTTCGAAAGATGCCACGAGACGGTCGATTGGGCCTTGTCGATTCGGTCGCTCAGTTCGGTCGTCGAGAGCGGACCGTCCGTGAGAAGATGTGCGAGGATGCGGCGACTGTATTCCCGGCGCAGCGCGTTCATCACTGTTCGATCGGCTTCGTCGAACTCGGCAGCCGGATAGTACCGCGTGTACTTGCCGTCGTCCGAGACGTCGATCAGGTCCTCATCGCCGAGCCACCTGAGCTGATACTGGAGCGTCCCCTGCGCGTACTCGAGTTCGTCGAGGAGCGCGCGAAAGTGAATTCCGGGCGTATCGGCTATCCGCTGGTAGATTTCCCGCCGAGAGGCCAATTCGAGATCCGGGTCCGACATTGCTCAGTCCCGCGTCAAAGCGATGAAAAATGCCAGAAGGCCACCGAGGATCAGGATTGCACTCCCGTGTTCGAGTAATTCCAGCGTCGCGTACGGGAAGTACGGGAGCAGCGGGTACTCGAGAAACACGATGAGTCCGTAGACGGCGAACATCGCGTACCCGAGCGTAACGATCCACATTCGGCGATCACGTTCTCGCCGCCATGCGAGGAAGCTGAGTACACTCAGGCCCACAGCGAGGACGAAGATACCCAGACTAACGTATTGTTCGAGGAGTTGAGCGAGTGGCATACGTTGTACTTGTACACACAGCCGGAGCGACGTGCTCGGCGATCGATACAATTCAATCGAAGGGGGTAGCGGGGAAAACGATTGGCGTTCAACCGTCGAATCCAATCTTATGCATTGAGACGACCAGTCTCAACTACACTCTGGCGTTGGAAGTTGAGACTATGGCGGGTTTAGAGGGGCTGTGATGCGTGAATTTGACCAATTCGGTCAGCGGAAACTGCCTCAGATGGCTCTCCAAGCAGCCATTCTTGTCATACTAACAACTATATGGGCGGATTTTCGAGACGTCCCGTAGTGTAGCCACTCAGACGGCGCGCTAACCCGAACAGAGAACAGAGCACCTCACTACCCGATTCCAGTCTCCTTCTTCAGCAGCGTTAGCGTATTGTCGGCTGTCACGATTGGCGAATGTCCGTACTCACCAGTCAATTCGACCTGTACAAGCAAGTCCACCGCCCGCCAGATCGAGTACAGCAGACAGGCGAACGCAAAGTAGAAGAAACGGAGTCCGAAGTCTTTGGATGTCGTCGCGGCCATAAATCGTTTGATCGACTTGTAGCCGCTCTCGATTTCCCATCGATAGCCGTACTCAGTGAGGTGCCCGCTGCCCCGATTCGCCATGAATACTGAATACTGCCGGTGATCGTCATGCTCGGAATTCTCTTTCCGGCGGTAGATGAGCGTCGTCTCGTGCCACTCGTTCTGCCCCAGGTGGAGCTTCCCGTCGGTTTCGTATCTGTCCTGACCCCTTTGGAGCAACCGCTTTGCTTGGGCTTTTTCGCTGGTCTGCATCCGCTTCGGGACGACGTAGGAGAGCCCACGCTGGCTGATCATCTCCAGGACGTGCTGGCTATCGAACTCCCGGTCCATCAACACGTTATCGACGTGAACGAGGTTCTCAGCCGAATCGAGCAAGTCTTCGACGATTTCTAGTCGTGTCTCCCCCTTTCGGACGGGGCGCGTGTCCAGCACGATTGGGACGGCATTGCCGACCAGCTGGACCGTCGCCCATTGATAGGCTATTCGTCGTTTTGCTCTTTTGTACCGATGATTTCGTCCTTGTGGCTCGTTCTATCGCCCGTGAAAGGGTCGGCTTCAGTAATGTCGATGGCCACGATCCCTGCTCGAAAGAACTGCTCTGTCTCTGCGACCTCGTCGATGAGTTGTCGAATTGCCTGTCGATACATCTCTCGAACCTCCGGTATCGAGAGGTTGCGAATGTGATCGCGGTGAGCGTGCCCGAGTGGTGTTCGTTCCCGGCTTGACTCGTAGACGAAGCTGCGAGCGCCTTCATTAGCGGCTAAACCCTCCCGTAGACCGAGATACGTCTGTAGGCCCCAGTACGCGTTTTCGTGTATCTCACAGCCCTCGCCACGCTCCAGTGAGAACGCAGGGAAGACAATGCGACTGACGTGGTCAGTGAGCTTCGCAGCCTGCTCAAGAACAGTCTTGTCGTCTATTTCCGAGTCCTCAGAATCGTCAAGTCGGTGTCGAAACTTTTGCTTCGGTTCACGAGGGACTGCGACGCCCTCGTTCTGGGCCTTAATCAGGATCGTTCGAGCAGCGGCCTCGACTGTCTCGCGAAGGTCTATAGTAAAGCGTTGGTTCCAACTGCGCCACAGCGTCGACTGGTCGGGCACTCTGCCCAACCCGAGTTCTTCGCGGATTTTGGGGTGGGAATCGAGATATTCGACCAGAGGAGTCTCATGGTCCCACCCGTGGAGTTCCTTCAGTACAAACACTCGAAAGAGGGAGTCCATCTCATAACGGGCTGAACTCGCATAGCGGTCGTGGGCGTCGAATCTGAAATACTCTAACGGGAGTGAACAGACGAACTGCTCAATTGAATTATGCTGGTCGTGTTCGAACCATATTGCCGAAACCACTCGTATATCGGATTCCAGTGCCGTGAGCGAGGCTCGATCATATAGGGGTGTAGAATCATAGCTCGGCCAGCTGCAGGAGGGAGTGGCTGCTATCGTCCGGAAAACAATACGCTTAGAATAGTTTGTTCCAGTCATTTCTCAAGTAATGCGTTGAAGAAGATCTACTCTGGATACCCAGGTACAATCAAATCTCTCCGAGTATGCCAACAGCAGCTATGGAGGTGGCAACAGGGAGCGGAAAGCCGATTTTTTAGGAGTTCCCAGAGCGATATTGAACGAACCACTCGCCGGTGGATTGGACTGAATCCGCAAGAAGAACACTTCGGGAACGCTCCTTACGAGATTCGAAATCACCTTGTAGTATCTAGAACCCTGTCTTAGATGCTTATCCGAAGATTTTCTCGATCTGCTGGTCGCTCGGTGTCCAGCCGACAAACTCACCTTCCTCAAAGGAGAGTCCCTCGGCACGGACAACGTGCGAGTGTCCGATATAGAAGCCAACGAACATTTCGAGTGCGACGAGTTGGGGCGAATCGTAAACTGCAGCCATATCAGCGTGTGTGTCATCGGTCACCTCTGCGGATGCCACAGCTTCGGTATACCGAAGGAGCGTCCGTTCGTCATCTGAGAACTGTTCGAAGTCGTCGCCGCCGATAGCACGAATTTCGCTCGTCGAAATCCCAGCATCACGCGCAAGGTCTACGTGCTGGTGCCATTCGTACTCAGCGCTGGATGCGCGTGCGGTGGCGAGGGCGATCAGTTCCTCTTCACGGGACGTGAAATGCCGAGTCATTACCTCGGTAGAGGTGAACAACGACTCGAGGAGTGGAGGATCGTTCACGAGGAGTCGGATGATGTTCCGGTCTCCCACGTAGTCCTCGCTGAACAGGTCGTGGTACTCCTCAGATATTTCCTCAGGTGATATGAGTCCTGTTCGGGCCATAGCTAGTTTTCGAGAGTGACTAGCTCTCCGTCTTCAGGAACGTGAACATCCTCTGTCCCCTCCCGCAGTTCCTCGCGGGTGAGCAAGCAGTGGTTGATCGCTTCCATATGTACGACAACGACCATCGCATTAGTCGTATCACGGACAGCGTTGATGTCTTCAACGCCCATCGTAATGGGTTCGCCCTGGTCGAACTGTGCTTCGCCGCCGTTGAGAACGACCATATCCGGCTCGAATTGGTCGAGTGTCTCTTCGACCGGCTCGTACCAGATCGTGTCCCCGGCGACGTACACCGACTCATCACCCTCGAACACGAATCCTGAGACAGGGCCCATTCCCTCGGCTAACTCACCGTGGCCGTGGCGACCGGGTGTCCGATGAATGGTGACGCCCTCGAACGAGGTTTCGTCGTCGACAGGCCGGACGTCAGTGAAGCCCTCGTCGGTGAAAGCGTCGGACTCCTCGGGCTGACAGAACAGCGGCACCTCGGCGTCGAGTTCCTCCCGGGCCGCCTCGTCCCAGTGGTCGGGGTGGCGGTGCGTGACGACGACAGCGTCGTAGGTGAGGTCGACATCGGGCAGCGGAACAAGCGGATTCCGGTCCTGGTTCGCCGTGGTAAGTGAGTCCGGAACCTCCGGGTTGTCCGTCACCGTCGGCATCTCGCCCTGCGGCGTGAACATCGGATCGACGAGGAACGTCGTGTCACCAACGTCCAGGAGGATGGTCGCGTTGCGAATCAACTGAACACTAGCACCAGTCGTGGTTGCCATACAAGATGGTCTACGAGAGTCGTCGGGGTGAGATTTACTTCGACATATTCCAACCCCGCGGGTTCGACGTGCCGTCTACTGGATGAACTCGATATCCTCGAGGTCGAGATCAACGTTCAGGTCGACATCGAGCGAATCAGCCGCGAACTGTTGTGCCAGCCATGCTTCGGCCCGGTTGAGACGGTACTGGAACGTCGACCGCGACACACCGACGTCTTCGGCGATTTCCGTGACCGACTGCTGCCGTGGCTCTTCGTAGTACCCGCGTTCGATTGCAGCCTCAAGTGCTGACTTCTGTTCGGGCGTGAGGGTCTGCTGGACGCGACCATCTTCGAGCAAGCACGGTGGCGTCCCGAGTCGTTCGACAGTAAGCGACAACCCCTCTCGGAGGTTCGCTCGGACGTCCTCGTGAGTCTCCGATGCTGTCCCGTCGATGAGCAGCCGCCACCGGTATTGGTTGTCACGCCGTTCAGTACGCATTATCAATCCCTCGCCGATGTGCTTCGCCGCGATAAAGGGGATCGACCGTGGGCCGTTGCCTTCTCGGCGAAGCCAGTGAATTTTCCGCGATTCAGCGTTCGACGAGAGGGTCGTGTATTCGTATTCAGTCACAGGTGCACCGCACATACCAATTGTACTCGGATCGTTAGCGACGCGTTCCAGTGCGTCGTCGAACTCGTCGAGGACAGCAGCAGGACCGACGACCTTCTCAATACCCCACACTGCCTCGCTGGTCGCATTGATCTCCATCGACCGGGCATACAAATCCGGATGTTCGATGAAGAGGTCCATCACCTCATCAGCCCCCTTCTCGTATTCGACTGTGAAGACGAACTCCCGCATAATACTGTACATTATCGCTTGTCCCGTTTAATCTTGCTTGAGAGGGACCCGTGCTTGTTCGGGGGCAGAGAAGGACTGAATACGCGAGCGACGCTCTCAATCATCGTAAAAGTACACTCTATGAACATCTGCACCGTATGCATTGAGCAGGCCGGACTCAACTACTGCCTGGCGTCGCTTCAGGCCAAAGGATATCAGCTGTGGTCAACTCATTTACCCCGATTTTCGACGGACGGCGGGAGGACTAATCATACCGGTTTGGAACTTAGAGAAGCTGTGAGACGATCTCGTCTGTCCCACCCAGCTTTTGCACTGAGTCTCGCTGTTCAAGTCAGGGTGGTCGTTCAACAACTGCAGATTACGTATAATTCGTAATTTACGAAATCTACGAAATAGACGTCTGACACAGATTTATGTGTAATCTCCGTGAATTACGAGATATGCCACCACTGATGTGGAGCGGAAAACGAAGGGAGAGCCCGTTAGTCTCGCAAGAAAGACCTATTCAATTCAGAGGCCGTGATCGTAATGTGCGCAAATTACGTCTAATTCGCGATAGTCGTGATTCTCGTGACTCTCGTCAATTGCGTACAACTCGTGATTTACGCAATTTGCAGAGGCACCACACAATACGGAATATACGTAAATTACGGAATGCACGGACTATGTGTACCCCACGAGATAGCACATCAATCAACGGTGATCGAGATGGCGAATAGGCTCACAGTTGCGATGCAGAAGGGGGGCGTTGGGAAATCAACCACCACAATCAACGTCTGTGGAGCGCTCGCGTACGCAGAAGCGCTCGCCGATGAGAACGATGTCCTGCTCGTCGACGCTGATCCACAGGGGTTCGCCACAATCACACTCGGCTTCCGAGATTATTACGTGAGCGGTGACGCCGTCTCGTTGTACGACCTCATGCTCGATTTCGAGCGGTTTAGTGAGGTTAATGACATTATACAGTCACACGAGGAGTTCGATGTCCTTCCTGCTCACGGGAGTAATTTCAAGCTCGAACGTGAACTCTGGTCGGCAAACCGGTCGCTCGAACGACTCGATATGATCCTTGATGAGGTCGAAAGCGATTACGATTACATGCTAATCGATTCGCCACCGAATCTTGGGCCACTCGCCGACGGAGCACTTCTCGCGGCAGAAAACGTTCTCTTTGTCTCGCGAGCGGATTCGATCGCGACCTTCTCAATGAATCTCCTCACCCAGGAGATCACCCAACTCGAACGAGAATTCCAGCGCGATATCGGCATCGTCGGCGCTGTCGTGAACGCAGTGACGAGAAACAAAATCAGCGATGACCGCCTCGACTGGTTTTTGGATAACCTCGGCGAAGAGAACGTCTTCATCGTCCCAGAGACCGTCGCAATCGAAGGGGCGTTCAACCAAGGGCATTCAGTATACGAATTCGAGCCATCGAACCGCCACCGCAATCAGAAGGCCGAGGAAGTACGGGAGATCTACGACCGCCTCGCCGATCACGTGGAGGGACACTATGCCTGAAGAAGACGACGACGCCCTTGGACAGATGCTCGGGGATCGAATTAAGGGGACCAAGGGTGACGAAGCGGATGAAGAGCGAGACACAGAGGAGCTCAGCAATGAAGTTGAAACAGAATCTGCCTCGGGTAGTGATACCAGCGGAGCAACGTCCCCAGACAATACGAAATCTACGCAAATTACGCAATCTACAGATGAGTCTTCTGAGGATGACGAAAATGGGAACGGGACAGAGTCAGAGACGGAAGAAGGCACCGTCCGGTCTCGCTCCCCGTTCCCGCTGTACGTGACTCCCGACTTGAAAGAGACTGTGCAGAATCGCTTCGAGAAGTTCAATGCTCAGCGGACACTGAACGATGAGGCTCAAGTCGAGAAACACAAGCACTTCATGGAGGGCTTGTTACGCGCTGGACTCGATCATCCTGAACTAGAAGAGTACGTCCTTGACGAATTCAAAGACGACTGAACACTAACTCGCTGGCTCACAGACCGAGTTTTTCTCTGATACGACTCAATCCCTTCTTCGGACCGATACATGGCCAGAGGTACGTAATCAGAGCGAACGAGAATCAGACGCAACCACACTGGCGAACGCGACGTTCTGTTGCACCTGCTCGATCTCCACGGTCGGCTGCTGGCCGGGTTGGGTATCGGGGACGATCACGACGTAGCCGCGGTCGACTTTCGCGATCCCGTCACCCTGGTCACCGACCGTTTCGATTGTCACCTCGCGTACTTCACCCTCCTCAACAGGCGGCTCAGGAGATTCACGCTGACGGTCAGACTGGGCACGATCTGCGGACGCGGACTCGTGCTCATCCTGCTCCGACGTGGGTGCGTCGAAGACAGCGATCCGATACGTTTCTCCGAGAGAGACAGCGTCATAGCTGAGTTCTCCGGACGGAACCTCGAGAACGTATGTCCCGTCCCGCTCGTGAACAGTCGCGCTGAAAACAGAGCGAAGCGAGTCCGGAATTTCGACCATTCGATAGTCTATACCTGGCTAGTAGAGAACTTAACTCCACGGAAGCGGCATAAGACAGTGACCTCCTGTACTGTCGGTTGTTAGTCCACCACCTCGGGGGCAAGCCCCGTGCATCCGCCTCGGACCGCCTGTGAAGCCACCGTTCTGCCACTATTGAACCGTGAAATAATGCGGTCTTGTTCGTACAGCCACATGGGAGCTACAAGCATCGCGTCGAAAGAAATTAACCAACACATCGACTCATCAGACAGTCTGTTGGTTAACGCCGTGAAATACGGTGGTCTCAAAAAGAATTCGAGGGGGTAACTGGATCACCGATCGGGACAGAGAATCCGACGACAGCCTACGAGTAAGCGTCGTTGAACTCCCGTTCACGGCGCATCAGCTCCTCGACACCGTGCTCGAGAATCCCCCGCCCCATCGCCGTCGGCGCATACTTGTACGAACGGATGGTAAATCAGCTATGACGGATGAGAATGAGCCGGTCCAGCATTGCACGGTGGATGAGCCGGTGAATCTCCCGACAGCACTCGAGGCAGCCGCAATCGAGTATCTCGACGTCGACGACCAGCGGACGATCGTGATCTATCAGCACGCGATTCTGATGGTTATCGCCAGTGAGGGACAGGCAACGGCAACGCGGGAATTTACAGTCGAACTCTGGGAAGAGCCACCGGACGGCCTTCCTCGCGACCCCGATGATCTCATCACAGCATTCCTCGATGAACTACTGGCGACCACCGATGCAGTTCTCGTTGAGTTTGAAGGACAACAGGATACCGAAGACCATGACTGACACAGATACCACAGATCGATTCGTAATCGAAGTCAGCCAAGTGGGTACTGTCGACCACGTTGTCGACCTCGAAGCAGACTCAACGGGCAAGTCGCCGTACGCACCTCGACAGGACTTACGGGGTGAAAAGCTGTGTGACCGGAGTACACGCTCACCCACAAGCGAGTACATCACACTTCGAGACTACGCCGACTGGAAAGGGGTCGACAAGACGGCATTCGAAGGTGATGCGCCTGACCAGGTATGTTCGTATTGCTGGACAGCGGTAGTAGAACACGCTGAGCGAGGAGAACAGCACGAATGCGATGACGTCGACGAACGCATCGGAACAGTCGGGTATCGCTTGCGATGGAAGCAGAAGGGCCGGGCCCGCGAAGAGTGGTACGACATCGTCGTCCGACCCAAGACGACGATGGCAGAACTCGACGCACTTGTCTGCCGGTTCACGACGCTCGATGATCTCCATCTTCGCATGTACGGACTCGAAGACGAGTACCTCGACTCAACACTCAACGTTATCCCAGACCTCCAGTTCGCTGAAGTCGACGATCCCTCATACAGGAAGGCAAGCGAGATGACGATTGCCGATATCGCCGAACGCGCAGCGCTCTGGAAGGGGGACCGGCTCAGCATAGTCTACGATTTTGGAACCCCCTCTCACTACTACTGCATCGTCAAGGAGGTGTACGATCCAGGGGAGATCGAGAAACTCCTCGAAGAACGTGACCCGATCGTAGCGACCGAGACAGCCGCGATCATCGACGAAAAACGACCCGAACAATAGTCACGAGCAGACGGGTGTCCCGCTCTTTTTCACCGGACTCCTCGAACACTCTACCAATGGCCGACTGCCCGTACTGCGAGCAATCCTTCGCGGACGAATCCGAGATCCGCAAGCATCTCTATGAAGCCCACGAGTACGACGAACTGGGTCGGATCGACACCAAGCGGGTTGACCAGTACATCGACGATCACGACCTCGAAGAAAGCGACGACGATACCACCCGTGCCCAGCAAGACGCGGACGAAGCGGTACACATGTCCCTGGGGACCGACCGTAATGCGGGTGAGCGGTGGGAATTGCATGACGTACAAGCACTATCGACGGAGGAAATTCGGGACAAGCTTGCCGAGCACGGTATCGATACGACTGAGAAGTCGTTCCGTGACCGTGCGGCCGAGGTTGACTCCGCGATAGCCCTCGCCGACCAGTGGGAAACCGACCATGACGTCGACGCGTCGGGGTACGACCAAGATTTCATCTGGATGGCAGCTGAAGTCCTCTGGAGCCGGTGGGCACCCGATCTCCCCTATCAGGAGCAGATCTACGACCTGGTACAGGAAGGTCGAGAACTCCGGGAGCAGGGGGACGATGCCGAAGCTTGCCAGCGGTGGCTGACTGCCTGGGAGACCATTATCGCCGTCACGCCGGACGACATCACGACACTCGAGGCCGCTGACGATCACCTCCCGAATGTGCTCTCGCTGGAAGCATTCCTGCGGTCGGTCGACAACGACCTTGCCACACTGGCAGCGGACGATCCGACCTATCACGAGCGACGCCTCGAATTCTGTGGGGAGGTCTGTACCCAGTTTCCGGACGCATCTGACGATCTACTCCTTGATTTCCGCCACTTCATCGCTGACTCGCTGACAGAGCTAGAACGACTGGACGAAAGCAGAAACGAGTTCGAGACGCTCATTCGAGACTATCCCGAAGATCCCTGGGCGTACAAGAAACTCGCGGATAGCTACTGGCAGGATGACGCTGACGAGCCAACAGTCGAAGAGCTGGAACGCGCTGCCAAACTGTACCAGCAGGCTCTAGACGCCGAAGGTACCCTCGAACAGCCATCAGCCGTCTCTGACCGGATCGACGAACTCGAACGCCGATTGGCTAACATGGACACGTCCGAGGCACAAGAGGGATAGGTAGTTTCTGTCGACTGATGCACGCAGTGAGCCGTCGACATTCGTCATCAGACAATCCATTCCTCCCGCTTAACCAACAGTGTGCAGATCTGACGCGCATCTGTTGGTTAATTTGTCCAGTAACTCGGGTCTGTCCTCCGGTCAGGATGGAGCGCGTCCTGCATCGGTCGATAGGTGGTTTCGGCCTCCCCGAATATCTTGAAGTCAAGATGCGTATTGGTCAGCATGACGCGGGTCGAGAAGGACGAGGAGCGGGAAGAGCGCATCAAGATGCGGATCATCGTCGATACTTACAGCCCTGAAGAGCAAGCGTGGGGATGGTACGCGTATCTGGACGACACGATGGACTTCCCGTTCGAAGCACGCTGTGTCACCGAGCGAGAGGAGTCACCGCTAGAGGAAGGCGAAACAGTACGCGTAGTTGGGATGTCCCCGACAGATCCGACTCTCAGCCAGATGTTCGTGACGATCGAGTGGATGGGCAGAGAACTTGGCGTACCACTGGAGCAACTGGAGCCGATCGAAGCCAGTAGTAACACGGACCAAGCGATCGCAGACTGGCAGTACTGGCTCGATCGCTGACAACCAAGCCCCTCGATAGAACATCCCCAACTACAGAAGGACAGAGACGTGCTTCACCAGATCCCGGACAACCCACATATTGAATCCGGTCGGGAACGTTCGAGATGATACTGAATGCAAGTCGAATTCGACGACGGAACGCTCCTGCTCCGTAATGCTCCCGATGATGTTCCATACGCTGAGTGGGACGACCGCGTCGACGAGTACCGAACCCGAGCATATCGATATCGATCCCTGCTCGAGTGGGCCGGTGAGTGGACCGACGGAAACGAGCAGGCAACGTTGCAAGAGGGCTTCGCTCACACTCTCGAAGACGCCGCGCGGGCCTACCCCAATCTCGAACTCACGCCAGCGCTCCACATCGAACCGCGCGATTACCAGCAGGCCGCGCTCGACGCCTGGATCGACCACGATCGGCGAGGGAGTGTCGTGCTCCCCACGGGCAGCGGGAAGACGTTCCTCGGGCTGCAGGCGATCGCCGACGCCGGCGTGAGCGCGCTCGTCGTGACGCCGACGATTGACCTCATAAACCAGTGGCACGCCACCCTCACCAACGCCTTCGGTGACCAGCTCTCCGAGCCGATCGGCGTGCTCGGCGGTGGGAGCCACGAGGTTACCGCGATCACCGTCACCACCTACGACAGCGCCTACCGCTACGTCAACGAGTACGGCGATCGGTTCGGCTTGCTCGTCGTCGACGAGGAACACCACCTACCGGCCCCGACCTACCGGCAAATTCCCGAGATGATGATCGCGCCGTACCGCCTCGGGCTGACCGCCACGTACGAGCGGCCCGACGGCAAGCACGAACTCCTTGAGGACCTCCTCGGCCCCGTTGTCTACCGGGAGGACGTCGACGAACTCGCCGGTGAATACCTCAGCGAGTACGAAACGATCCATATGTCGGTCGAGCTCACGGCCGATGAGCGCGAGCAGTACGACGAAGAGTATCAGATCTATCGGGACTACGTCGACAGCCACGAGTTCGATCTCTGGAAAGAAGAGGGCTACCAGGAGTTCCTCAAGCGCACCTCCTACGATCCACAGGGCCGGCGGGCGCTCATCGCCAAACAGCGGGCCGAGCGGATCGCCCGAACAGCGGAGAAGAAGCTCGACACGCTCGACAATCTCATCAAGCGCCATCACGACGACCGCGCGATCATCTTCACCGCCAACAACGACTTCGCCTACGACATTTCTCGGGAGTTCATCGTCCCCTGCATCACCCACCAGACCAAGACCGACGAACGCACCGAAATCCTCGACCGCTTCCGGAGCGGGGAGTACTCGATGCTCGTCACGTCGCAGGTCCTCGACGAGGGCATCGACGTGCCCGCGGCGAACGTCGGCATCATCCTCTCGGGGAGTGCCTCGAAACGCCAGTACGCCCAGCGGCTCGGCCGCATTCTTCGACCGACGGACGACCGCCAGCCCGCCCGTCTCTACGAAATCATCACCGAGGATACGATGGAGACGTACGTCTCCCAGCGCCGCCGGGAGGGGGTGAGTGCCAGTGCTGACAGCTGACCTCGCACGCTCGCGAACGACCGACGAGACCGTCACCCCGCTGTTCATCGATCCCGACGAGGAGCGCTACCGACAGACCGCCCGTGAACTCATTCAGCTGTTTGAGGCCCATCTCGGCGAGCCGAAAGGTGATCTCGAAGACGCGATTGACGAGCTGACCGTCGCGGATACCGACTACAAGATCGTCCAAGGGCTGGCGAAACTCCTGAAAGACGAGTGTGAGTTCGAGATCGTGGCCTCTGTAGAGCCACAGGAGATTCGCCGGCGACTCTTCGAGAAAGCCAATGATCGGTATCCGATCGTCCGGCAGCCGACGCTCGGCGAGGACACACAGAAACTGGAGGTGTATAGCGCGGTCGCCGACGACCTCGGGCTGACGCTCGAGGAGTGCTATCGGGGGATGTACGCCGATCTCGAGGACAACAAGCGACTCGTCCGGATCGGCACGCGGACGGACGACCAGTACGCAAGTGATAGCGGTGGGTCGACGTCGACGACCAACCTGACCGCCAGCAGCGACGCGGAGTACGAACACACGGATCTCACTGTGGACTGGTTGTTGACCCGCTACAATCTCGCGCTCGCCCAGTCGGTGCTCTACGATGCGACCGAAATGCGGATTCGGGTCTGGGACCACTTCGGGACGGTGTTCAGCTACGTGAAGCTGTTCGGGTTGATGCATCGTATCTATCCGATCAGTGCCGACGGTGAACGTGTTGCGAGCACGGACCAAGCCGCCGGCTACGAGGCCGTACTGGACGGCCCGGCGTCGCTGTTCTCGAAATCACAAAAGTATGGAATCCGGATGGCGAACTTCCTGCCGGCGTTGCCCCTCTGTGACCGCTGGGAGATGACTGCCGAGATCCTTGTCGACGAGACGACCGGCGAAACCCGACGGTTCGCGCTCGACCACACGGATGACCTCGATTCACACTACAGCGCCGGCGACCAGTTCGACAGCGACGTCGAGCGGACGCTGGCCGATAAATGGGAGCGAGCGAATACGGACTGGGAGCTGGTGCGGGAGGACGACGTCTTCGACCTCGGCGCTGAGGTGATGATCTCCGACTTCGCGATCGAACATCCGGACGGTCGGCGTGCGATTCTCGAGATCGTTGGCTTCTGGACGCCCGAGTATTTGGAGGCGAAACTGGAGAAGATCAGGCAGGTGGAGGCCGATAATTTCGTGCTGGCTGTCTCGGAGCGCTTGGATTGTGCGAGTGAGGACTTCGGCAGCGCGGGCGACCGCGTCCTGTGGTTCAAAACGGGGATTCACGTCTACGACGTGGTTGAACTGGCTGAGCAGTTTGCAGCAGCGCCACAGTCACCTACTTGAATGTGACCGGTCCGCTCTCCGATCCGCAAGTCGGGCCGGTCAGTACTCCTCAACGTCTATGACCTGTTTCGTCTCTTCGTGAATGAGATCTCCGTCCCCTGAGACGACCGGCGCGTCTAGCTCACGCCCGACCGCAGCAACCAACGCGTCGGGACCGTCGAGGTATGGCCCACCCGGCGCGATCTCGTCTGCGATGTGGCCTGCCGTGACGGCAGTCTCCTCGTCGATGGGATGGATGTCAACCCAGGCGAGATCTGCGCAAGCTCCGTCGACGTCGCCATTTGGGAGGTTGCCTTCACCGACGAGGACCTCGGCGAGTGCTGGCACGGGTACCACCCATCGAGTATCGGCGCCGGTGTTCGCCTCGTAAAACTCGCGTGTCGCCTCGACGCCGTCAAGATAGTCGATCAGGAACGTCGTGTCGAGAACCTTCATGAAGCGTCCTCTGCCCGCTCCCGCATCCGGCGTTTCCGCTTCTCTTTCGCCTGCTGGCGGCGTTCACGAACACGGTCGGCTTCCTCGTCAGACCAGCGACCGAACCCGTCATAGAAGTCCCCGGCGTTCTCCTCAGCGAGGAGGCGTTCGAGGACATCGTTATAACTCTCTCCTTCCCGGCGATTCTGCTCGATCTTTCGCTTCACCGTTTTGCTCACTCGGATCTGTTCGTCCGCGATACCCATTGCGCGTTGACGTTGACGTTGACGCTACTTTGGTGTTTGGCTAGAACGAGCAAAAGTTGGACCGAGACGACCTGCAGCTCGGGGCTTTAGTCAGTATGTTCTTCCGGTCGTTCGAGCATTGTATGTCGTGAACGGTCGATATCGTGTACTGACAAGTCAGTTCTTTCCTCGTCGGGCCTGTGTAGTCAACGAGTACTGCTCCTCACAATCCACATTTTGGTGTTCAATTAGAGTCATTACTATGTAGATAAACGAGGTTTTTATACGTCTGCGGGCAATAGATGTCTGTGTATGAGCTCCAATAACAACGAGGCGAACGAAGAATCGGCCAAAGAACACAGTAATGCAGTCCACCCTGTCACCGTTGACGGTGTCGACGACAAGTTCGAGGAGAACATCGTGAAGGCAAGCGAACTTTTCCTCGTCGCAGAAGAGCAAGTTGATGATGACGCCAAACTCGACGCGCTCCGGGGCCCTAACGGCCCCGTCGACGAGAAGTTCGACGCCGACGAGGAAGTCGACCTGTCGGAACCACACCGGCGGCATTTTGAGATTGATGTTCCGCCGGGTGGTTACATCTGAGATGAACGCCTCTGCGTTCGACGTCACTGAGGTGGAGAGCGACCTCCTAAAGGGCCTTACCGCCCTAGAGTCCGAGTATGAAGAGGTGGCACCAGCTGCGGACGATGGGGGTAACTACATTTTTGTCCGGCTGGGCACCTTCGACCTTGACCGGTTGGGGCCAGACTACGACCAGGACGAGACAGTCATCTACCACCGGTTCGATCGGCGGGCCCTTGATGGTGACCACTATGGGTTCGTCACGGTCAAGCGCCTTACTATCGACGGTCGGTATCCGGACAACACCCGGGAGAATCGTGATCTAGGCGATGATCTCCGGGATGTGTTAGAAACCGACGAGACGCTGTTCTGGAGTCGCCGGTTCACCGATGAAGTGGACGTCACGGGATCGGAGGACATCAAGCGGGTCATTTCGCATGTTCGGAGGTGTCTTGAGTACCCATGGGAATGAGCATCCAAGACGAGCAGACAGCGACTCCGGCGACAGTCGACGAGTTCCACGTCGCACTCACAAAGGATACCCGCGAAACTATCCGCTCGCTTCTTTTCGAGGATGAGCGGTTCAGGTCGATGCCGGAGCGAGGGCTGATTGCCGTCCTCCGGCCGTCGTCTGGGCAGAATCGTGTAACATACCTCATCGAGGAAGTTGTTCCTCCCGAGCAAGGCGACATCCAATTCGATGGCGGTCTTGACTTCGGCCGGGAGTACAGTCGCCGGGCGCGCGAGCTCGCGCAGGCACGAGATGAAGCAGGCCTCCTGTACTTACACACTCACTTGCCGGGAGGCAACACTCCTAGCGCCAAGGATACGGAGGTTGCGCGCGACTCTCTCTTCCGAGACGCCCGCAAACTGGGTGATGACCGCCCATTCGCTATGGGCATTGTCACGGAGGACGGGGGGTGGTCCATTATCTCATTCGAGTTTGACACGCCAAGTGTTGCAGAGGAAGTCGGTGACGGAGGTCACAGCGAATATGCTGCTCGAACGCGGCGTGCGTCCGCCGTCCGGATCTTCGGTGACAGGTTCCAAAAGATCCCCACAGACGTTGAGGCAACCGGTGCAGCTGCCGCGTTGACCGATGCTGATATGGAGATTCACGACAGCGTCGACGTCGAGAACTTTTGGGGACCCGCTGGCCAGGCTCGTCTCAGCTCACTCCGCGTCGGTATAGTCGGGCTAGGAGGCGGAGGTTCAATCCTCGCACCAACGTTAGCCCGATTGGGCGTGGCTGAAGAGGTTTTAGTCGACTTCGACCTCGTGGATCACGCAAATCTGAATCGGGCGATGGGGGCGACAACTGTCGACGCGGATGTTCATCGCCCCAAGGTCCAGGTCGCAGCCCGAACTGCCCGAGCTGCCGCGACTAACCCCGGGTTTACGGTACGAGAAGTGCAGGCGTCGGTATCCGAAGACCACCCTGATTACGGTGCTATCCCCGACCTGTTAGACTGTGATATCATCTTCGACGCCACTGATGCCGACAACGCCACGCGCGTCTTGGACGAGATCTCCCACGCCCACCTCATTCCCGTCATCGGCGGCGGCACCGACACCAACGTCGAACCAGGAGAGCAAACCTTCGGTGAGCGGGCTGCTATCTCCACGATTGTCGTCGGTCCGGAACACACCTGCCAGCGGTGTGTCGGGACATATGACGACGAGTCCGCTCGGCAGGCGATGGAACGGAACGACCAGGGAGGACCCGACAATTATGGCGTTGATGGTGTTCTTGAGGATGACGACCGGGTCATCAGCATGATGCCCACGAATCTGGTTGCCACTGGTCTGATGCAGCTCCGGCTGTTGGATCTCGTCCTCGGGCTGAGTGGCGGTATACCAGCCGAAATGCGATTTAATCCCCTCAATTGGGAGATGCACCCAAAGCTCATCAGCCACAACGAGGGGTGTGTGCATCAAGAGATAATCGGCATTGGTGACGCAGCTGACCTCAATCTCGGAACAGACTGGACGTATAAACGACTTCGTGAGGGCGGTAATTGAGCTGAGAACCAGGAATAAATAAGCCCCTAAAGGCACTCTTCCGCGGTGACTTCGTATTAGTGCTTAGAACAGAAACAACCTCGATGATCACGAGGCATATCGTGTGAGGTTCGCCGAAGTCAAGAAGACGGGCGAGATCAAGGCCACTGAAGCGTCGATCGCCCCAACAGTTCGAGCTGATTAGAGCTGGTTAAGCACCCGACTCAGGACCATTACGGTTGCCTCTGTGTGGAGGTATCGGTTCTGGTTCCCGCACTGAGAGTCCATAATACAAGCAGGGCAACCACCGGTTCCCTTACAATCACATTGTGCGACCCGCTCTCGGGTTCGTTCGGCGATGGTCTCAACCTGTTCATAGATTCGTTTGCTGAAGCCGAGACCACCTTCGACGGCATCGTGAATGAACCACGTCGGGACGCCCGTCTCCTCGTGAACCGGTGTACTTAGGCCTCCAAGGTCGGACTTATCCATTCGGAGTTCGAGCGGCGTGAGTTTGATCATCCCGTGTTCGGCCCCATGGAGGCCGCCACCGAAAATCTCCATCACATCGCCATCGGTCAGCGTCGATGGATCCTCTCCTGTGATCTCGTGAAGAATATCGTCCTGGAGGGAGAGTGGTGTCTCAATCCACATTAGATGGGTGTTGAGTTCGATCGGCGGGAGGCCAGTCGGCTGCATCGGTGTCGTTGCCTTCCCTGAGCTGATCTCCTTGCGCTGGAAGTGAGTGTAGTGGATTTCGACGGTGCCTGTTCCCCAGGCGAGGGCGTACCCGTTCCCTAGCTCGCGAGTCGCTTCTGGGTCGAGGTTTCGAACTGACTTCTCAGAGACCGTCTTTGTGTATTCGTTCGTGCGAACTTCCTGAACGGTCACATAGGGATTGGGGACATCTTCATTGAACTCAATCACCTCGTACTGAGCTCCGTTATGGAGGAAAAGGGCGCCCTCGTGGTGATCCCGGTAAGCACGCTCCTTATTGATTGGCTCCATATCAATCTCGCCGTCCCGGCACCGAACATCGAACTGGGTATCCGTAGTCGTATACATCGAGATATCGGATTGCGGGCGCGGGGAGCCAGTATAGCGGACGCTCCGCGAGAGATCGCCGGCCAGTTTCCCAGCGTCGATCCACATCTCCACCGCACGATCGAGGCGATCTCCATCGAACCACTCGCGATCGTCCTCCGTCAACGGATGTTCCTGTGCAGCGCAGAGGATGTGCTGGGCGTAGACCGGATTGTTTTCGAGACCGATGACGGCGTCCTCGATTGCGTCGCCGAGGACATACTCGGGATTGTCGAGGATGTACTGGTCGATGGCGTCGGCCCGGGCGATGAACACCGAGAGTGCGTCGGTGTCGCCACGACCGGACCGCCCGACTTGCTGCCAGAATGACTGTCGCGTTCCCGGATAGCCAGTGAGAATCGTCGCGTCCATCGATCCGATATCAATCCCTAACTCGAGGGCGTTGGTTGATGTGACTCCGTCAAGTTGCTCGCTTTTGAACTGGTATTCGGTCCCTCTACGCGTCTCCTTCCCGAGGCCAGCGTGGTATGGTTCGACGCTCAAGTACCCTGATTTGGAATGGTCACCTGCCGCGCTCCCCGCATATTTCGCGCCGAGTTCTGCGTTCTTTCGACTCCGCGTGAACATCAGCGTCTGGATACCGTTCAGGCCGAGGTGAGCGAGAATCGCGCTTGCTTCTCGAACAGGGTTCGTCTGTGCCTCTTGGAAGTCCTCAAAATCGGCGTCCGGATCTAGTGCCTCCTCTTCGACGGGCGGCTTCCAGAACGCGATGTCACGCTTCCCCCGGGGAGAGCCATCGTCTTCGACGACGGTGAATGATTTCCCGGTCAGTCGATTCGAGTGTTCGGCCGGGTTCCCGATTGTCGCGGACGTACAAACGATCTGGGGATCGCTCTCGTAGTGGTCGAGAATTCGCCGTAGTCGACGGATCGTCCACGCGACGTGCATCCCGTGGACGCCGGTGTAGGTATGGGACTCGTCGATTGCGAGGAGGTCGCAGTTCGCTAAGAACGAATGCCACCGCGTGTGATGCCCCAGATAGACGTTCACGCCGACGAAGTTGGTGATGATGACATCGGCGGTTTCGCGGATGTGCTTGCGGCGGTCCTGCGGCGTATCACCATCGTACACCCGAACAGAGATGTCGAGACCGAGGTCCCCGAAGAATTCGTTGAGTTCCTGTTCCTGATCGCGGGAGAGCGCCTTTGTCGGGTAGACCAGAAGTGCCGTTGAGTCGGGATCAGCGAGATGTTTCCGGGCGATCTGAAGCGCGTAGACGTAGGTCTTCCCCGAAGATGTCGAGGTGGCGACGCAGACGTTGTCGTCCTCGGCTAGGTACCTGAGTGCGGTGGCTTGGTGGGTAAACAGATCGCCGACTGCCTCACGAAACGGATCGGCCAACTCTGGGCGGAGCACATCGTGAGGATCGACGTACGAGCCGTCTCTAGCAGGAACGGTTTCAGCGTGTTTCAGCTGGTCCTGGTACTCCGGAAAGGTTCGTTGGAGGCCGTGGGCGGTGATGGGCGCGTACTCCGGTGGATCTGAATCTGAACTCATGGATTGTGATTCACCAATCTGAGAGAGTTCCCTGTGTGGTTGTGTCGCTGGTATCGCGAGACGACTCGTTTGTGGAGATAATCCGACCGCTCTCTTGGAGCGCTTCGTAAATGACGGCGAGTCCCCGGACATCGTCCTCGCAGTAGGATTTGAACCGGTCCCAGTCGAGCTCTGTCGCCGGAGACTGGTCGGCCATCCACTGCTGGTACGCTCGGGCGACGGCAGCACCAGTTAATCCCGTATCGGTCCGTTCGTATCCGATCGCGGCCGCAACGTCTTCGAGCTTGTTCGTCCGCCCGGGGAGAATCGCATTGCCATCCTCGACGGCCCATTGGTACGGATCGAAACGGTACGTGCTGGTCCAGTCATCTTCGTAGTGGGGGCAGTACTCAACGATGTGATCATGAATAACGCTGAAGTCGAACTTCCACCCTCGATACGCTACCAAGGGCCGGTGACTTGCGTTTGCCGTGTACCACGCCATGAAGTCCTCGATCGCCTGCCTGGGCTCTTCTGGGTTCGTCTGAATGAACGACATATAGTTCCCGTCATCAGCGGTCCCGTCTAGCACCCCGATAAGCCACGTGATCGTTGGGTTGAGCCCGTCCGTTTCGATGTCGATGTACACCGGATCGCCGCTCGGGAGCGGTTCGCTCGACTCCCGAACGATTTCGCCATAAGCGATTGCCTTCGCACTCTGCTGGATCCGCTCGGCAGTCGTCTGCCCCAATCCAGGAAGATCAGAAAGCAAACTCGGAGCCGCCTCGGCGACGTCATCGCGGCTCGTAAAACCCGCTTCTCTGAGGTGTTGCGCTCGTTTCCTCCCAACCTGATCCAGCGCTCGGAGTCCGAGTTGCGACCGGTTCAGTGATCGTGTGAGTACGCGCCCGTCGACCCGGCAGTCGAGGGCGACAAGGGGCGTATCGGCGTATCCAGCCTCTTCACCACCTCCAATAACGGTGAGGCCATCCCACTCGCGCCGATACTCGTCTGGGAGTTGCGTCGAGATATGGATATACTCCCCATCAAGGTGTTTTAGGTCGAGTTCCGAGACATACTCCTCACGACCGACGAGCGAGGTCGAGAGCGTCGTGGTATCAACGTTCAGGTCGAGTAGCCCACTGAGAACGAACGTCGGGACGCTGGTATCGAGGTCATGTCCTTCGTACTCGTGGATCTCGCGCAGTGTCTGAACCGTTGGTGCAAACACGAACTGGACGCCGTCGATACGACGGGGGCCACTCACCGGAGCGTTGCCAGCTGGATGGAACAAAAGCGTATCCGCACCAATCCGTTGTCGGAGGCGACTGGCCGCGCGGGGAGCTGGGGCTTCCCCTGTTAGGAGAACGATCGCAGGATCGAAATACGAGAGCCAGTCATCGAGTGCCGTTCGGTCGGCCTGCTCAACAAACTGTGGGGAAGCACACGCAATCCGGGTAGTAGCAGGCGACGACATAGCTGAATTCTCTATTGATGTACGGTTACAGTGCTTATGTTCTTGAGTGTCTGGTTATCACAGTGAAACTGGAGCATCGGTCTTCGAATCGTAGGAGAACCTCTTCGGGCCCTTGATCCATAGATTTGTCTTCTGGAAAGGGGCTCGAGTCGGCCGAGACCGTCGGATGACCGTTTCATTTGATAACACTATGCGAGCAAGTCGCGGGATTCGACGCGAACATGCGACCGGTTCGTTGTACTATCCTGTCTGATTTCGATTCGCTCACCAGCGGCGTCGACGAGCTCCTCTTGATGCGAGACGAGGATGATCTGATCCACCCCTAGCTCTCGCATTCGAGTGATTAAACCGGAGAGTTCGTTGATGTGCTGTTCGTCGAGGTAGACGGTAGGTTCGTCGAGGATAAGTGGGGGAAGCGGTGCTCTGCCACTCAATCCTTCTGTAAGCAATTGATAAATCGCACACCGGAGGGCGAGATTGAACAGGGCTCGCTCACCACCAGAGAGATCTGTCGGGTCGAGTGCCTCTCCCGACTTCTCGTACACAGTCAGTTCGTAGGAATCAGAGAGCTCAAAGTGGGCATAGGAGTCAGTTTGGTAGAGCAAGTCGAACAACTCGTTGAGGAGTCGTTCAAGTTCGTCGACGTTCCGCGTTCGGAGATCCTCTCGAAGGTCGCGATACATCTGCTCCGCCGCTTCGCACTGCTGGATAGCCGTTTCCAGACGGTCGATCTGTTCCGAGAGGGTATCCCGTTGGTCACGCTTCCGAGAGAGTTCATTGAGCGCTTCATTGATTCCGCCTTTCTCAGATCGGAGCTCGCCCTGTCGGGATTCGAGATCCGCACGCCGCTGCTCAAGTACTGACTGCCACCGAGCAGCGCCGTCTCGCCGACGTTCAAGCCGCTGAATGCGCCCAGGGTCTAACTCCTCTCGGGCCCCTTCGAGTTCGGATTCCACTCGCTCTCGCTCGTTTCTCCAGTGGTCGATTTGCGGATCGACGTCCTCCTCCAGCCGTTCGTCGATCCGATCACGCTCCCGGCGTTTCTGGTCTGCCTCCGAAAGGGCTTCTTGTGCCTCACTGAGCGACCTCTGTTCGGCTTCCAGGGATTTCATCTCGTCGGTCAGATGCCCGCGTGCTCTAGCTGCTCGATCGGCCAAAGCCTCTAGGTGAGGGATAGCGGTGCGATTATACGCGGCCCGTGCTCGTTTTGTGATGGCCTCCTCTTCGAGTTCATTGGCCTCCTCACGCAGGGACTCAATCGTCTCAGATTGCCCCCGAATCTCCCTACGGAGGTCTTCTGTCCGACTCTCTAATGATTCGTACCTTCCAGCGGCGTCTGCGAGACTGCGCGCCTCTTCGACTGTCCCCTCTTTCGCCGCAACCTCGGATTCTTTGTCCTGAATCTCTCGCTTGAGGCGACGGACCTTATCGCGATCCTCTTCGTAACTCGAGACATTGGGAGCATCTTCGACTTCCTGTCCGCACTCAGGGCATCGGCCTCTGATCAGTAGCAATCGTGCATGGCCCACGCTGTCGCGAGTGGTTCTGAGCTTCCCCCGGAGGTCCTCCAGTTCTCCTCTTATATCCTCCAGTTCGGCTATTTTCTCTTCCTTGTAGCATTCAACAGCATTCCGGCTGGTAGGACTCTGTGCGAACCGCTTCTCGATGTCTCCCATCTCATTCTCTACGTCCTCCAACGTCCCCCTGGGATCGCTCAGATCGCTCTCTTTCTCATCCGCCTCTCGACGTCGCTCTTGCGCGGTCCCTTCGAGGTCGTCAGCGTCACTCTCCAGCTCTCCAGCAGTTGTCTCGGCCTCCTCTGCAGCGTTGCGGAACTCGCTGACTCTCTCGTCCGCGACATCACGAGCGGTTTCGATCCCGTCCAGACGCTCATCAATCTCCTCGATCCGCGACTTGACGGCATCCAAATCAAGACTCTCAACCGATGTTTCCTCAAGATTGTCCTCGGCGGTAGACTCGCATGATGCGATCTGGGTCAAATACTGAGCTCGTTCGTTTTCCAAGTCAACTCGCTTCTTTCGCTCTTCGCCGAGGTTGGATCGGACCTTTCTAAGCTCCGTCTCGAGATCGTTGATCTGAGACTCTAACTCCTGGAGAGATCCAAGCTCCTCATCAGCTTCCCGCCGCTCGTCTTCCAGCGGCGCGATTCTATCATCGAGAGTGCTGATCTCGTCACCGATCTCGTCAAGCTCCGATTCGACACGTTCCAGTTGCTGCTCGAGTTCACGATCCTCAAGCGCGTCGATGTCACCCTCAACCCCTTTCAACGTCCCCTCTTTGGCATCCTTCACACTCTCGATACCGTTTCGAGTCGTCCCCATCCGATTCTCGTAACGGTCCAACTTCCCCAACTGGAGAAGCTGGTCGATCATGTCCTGCCGATCGCTCGGGCTCGCGGTGATCAGCTTATTGATGTCGCCCTGACGGACGTATGCACAGTTGAGGAACGCGTCGGCGTCCAACCGAAACAGGTCCTCGATTGCGTCATCGACGGGGCCAGGGTCCTCAATCGGCCCGTCAGGTGTCGTCAACGTGACGTCGTGATCAGTCTGAGTCTCGTACTCACGGACTCGACGTCGAACGTGGTACTGGTCTCCGCCGTGTTCGAACCAGAGTTCGACGACCGCTTCGTCCTCGCCCTTCTCGATGACATCGGCAAGGTTTTTTCCGGACGGGAGAGCGTCGGCCCCATAGAGGGCAAAGAAGCAACCTTCTAAGAGCGAGGTCTTCCCTGCGCCGTTAGCTCCGTACATGGCCGTCACACCGGCTTGGAGATCGATCGATTCATCGACGAAGCATTTGAACGAATCCAACTGGATGCGGGTGAATTGCATGGGTTAGCTGTGGGTGGTGACTTGGTTGGCGTTGTTATCGAACGATTCGGAGCTTCCGGGTCGGAGTTCGAAATCGGAGTGTGAGTAGTGAGTCTCACCAACAATATCCGAGCTGACACCCTGCTTATTTCGAGATGGAGAATCAGTAATCATCGAGTCCCACCTGTTTGTCAGCCGTTGTATCATCGGCAGTCGATCCGTCAGTCGTGGACTCTTCTTCCACGTCGGCTGTCTCGCTTGAGGGAACCGGATCAGAGTCATCACCAGCCGATGCGGTATCCACCGATACAGCCTCATCAGAGCCGTCTGACCCGTCACTCTCGGCGGTTTCAGCCTTGGACGTCGAATCAGTCTCCGAAACGGTGTCACCGATCGTTCCGGCCTGCTCCCGCAGTTCCTCTTCAGTGAGTTCTGGTTCTACCGGAGCAAACGATTCTGGGATCTCTTCGATACGGGCCTCAATATCGGTCTTGACCTCCTCCTTCAGATTCGAATCGAGAGGAATCTCGGCGCGTGCCTGTTGCTCTAGTTCGTCGACAACAGTACTGAGGCCGAGTGTTTGCCGTCGCCGTTCGACCGCGTCCTCGGGATCGGCAAATGAAACGTCGATTGCCACGCGATCACTCCCACGCTGCCGTCTGTCAGAGACGCGGGCAACGAGCGCACCCAGTTCGTGTGCGAAATCTTCGAGCGGCCCGACCGTCACTGGATCACCTTCACCGATGATCCGAACTGCCACTACTGCACCCTCGAGATTGCGCTCCTGTAATTCCGCTCGAACCGCCGCGTCGACGTCCTGGTCCTCGGTCGCTTCGATATCCACGTATTCGTGTGCGCGCGTATCGAGCGGAATCCGGTCGTAGGACACCCCTTCAGGGCATATGTCGTCTCGATCTTCACGCTCATCCCCTGCTCTGGCATCCGCCCCGAACTGAACGATGGTGTAGCCACGCTCGGCCCGTTGGTCGGTCGCCGTCCGCTCGGTCGAGCCGGGATAGGTCGCCAACGTCCCCCCGATATTCTCGTAGGCAGGCGTGTGATCGTCGCCGAGAAGCGCCACGTCGAATCCGATAGAGGACGAGGACAGAACGCTGGGAAGCGACCACTCCGTATGCGGGACTAGCGGCTCAAACGCGCCGTGCGCGACCAACACCGCGTGTTCAGCATCGTGCTGTTCGAAATCGTATTCCAACTGATCTCGTCGCGATGGGGACACGTAATCCTGCCCGTAGACGGCCACGTCGTCCAGGACTGTCGGCTCATAATTGAGGTGAATCGCATCAGCGACCTCCGAGAACACGGAAACCCATTGCTCGTCGCGAGTCGAATCGTGGTTCCCTGCGACGGTGAGAAAGGGAATATCGGCTTTCTGGAGCCGACGGAGTTGTCGGATTGCGTGAAGAAGCGGCCCGATGCGCGGATTCGAATCGTGAAACATGTCTCCACTGTGAACAACACCGTCGACGTCGAGATCAATCGCGTCGTCGATTACCTGCTCGAACGCTGCGGCGAAGTCATCGGCCCGTTCTTGGTGATGGTACTGATGATACCCAAGATGAGTGTCCGACGTGTGGAGGAGGACGGTCATCGGTACACCTCAATATAACGGCTAGTACTATCCGAAACGGTGTCAAGGCGACTCTCAAGGACCGATTCGGTGATTTCCTGATATTGGGCGAACGGTGCGGCGGTCGATGTGGATTGGATGCTACTCATAGATTCGTAGTTAGTGGAGGGTGTGGACTTCGAGCTGCGTATCGAGTGGTGGGTCGAGAGCGCCCAGATCGATATCGCCGACGAGGGCATCGAGTGTGCCCTCCCATACCGGTGGGTGGTCAAGCACGTCGAGGTCGTCGAACAAGCCTTTCCAGAGACCCGCGCGCTCGTACTCCTCAACCTCTGGCGGGATGACATCGAACACCTGCTCGGACGCGACGACGATCAGACCCCGCTGCATTCTGGACATAGCTACGTTGAGGCGGTTCGGATTCAGCAGGAATTCCGACTCAATCTGAACGAAATCGGGATCCGAAGCAGTCGCCGACACCAGAATAACCGGCCGCTGCCCGCCCTGGTATCGTTCCACGGTGTCGCACTCGACATCGTTCAGATAGGTGTCCAGGAGACCGCGCTGAGCGTTGTGTGGCGTGACGATTCCGACAGCGTCGTCGGGGTGGCTGGATTCGGCGATCGCCGCCCCAATAGCTGCCTCCACTGGATTCGATTGGCGCGAGGCGTCCTCGTCATGAACGATGAGTGTCAGCGCGTGCGGGACAGCATCTTTGGCGTCGAGAATGTCTGGATCACAGAGCACTCGACCTACCCCTCGGCTAACTGGCGTTGGTCGGCGAACCGTCTCTCTCTCCTCGGAGTAGTACGGGATCCCGTCCTGTTCGTAGACGTGCTCGCGGAGGAACTCGGCGACTCGCTCGTGACACCGATAACTTTGCTCAAGCTGATACAAGGGGATCGTAGCTGTGCCAGCAACGACACAGCGCTCAGCAGGATGATCGCCTCGATTGTGGTCATCGACACCGACATCGTCCCCCCGGAGTAGCCGACAGTAGTCGAGAGCTGAAAGCGATGGACGACGCTCTTGAGTCGTTCGTCGGAATTCACTCTCCCACTCATACTGGCGAACGGGGGGCATCTGTCGCTGGTCGCCGGCGACCAACATCTGCGCGTCATCATGAAGAAAGGCCCCGACGGAAAGGAACGACGGGAGCCGCATCATCGAAGCCTCGTCAACAGCGAGTATATCGAAGAACGACGCGTTCCCGGCTAGCCAGTCCTCAGGAGTCCGGTCGCCTCCCTGCATGATGTCGAAGTTGTCGACGAGTTTGTACAGCCGGGCGGGCGTGCCAAAGACGAGCGTCTGCTGGCCTGTTTGGCGACGAAGTCGACCGACGATCCGCCGAAGCTCCGCATCGTCCTCGTGGTAATCGAGGTAGGTGACGTGCTCTAAGGAGTCGTCGGGTTCGTCGGACGTCAGCCGAACGAGTTCGAGGTAATCGAGCAGGTCATCGCAGCCGGTATCCTCAGCGCGTTCTCCCTCGTTTCGATACGCGACTAGAGCCGTGTGGATATCCTCGAGGACCTCGTCCACGGCCTTGTTCGACTCTCCAGCTACGATCCCGGCACAATCACGGTCGTCGACCGCAAAGGCTCGTACCCGGGCGAGGGTCGCATGTGCGAGCGCCCCCGATGTCTTCCCAGTGCCTGGCGGGCCTTGTAGGAGGGTTAACTGAGCGGTTGTCTCCGCGATGAATCGCTGTTGCTCTGTGTTCGGTGGGGGGTCCACCGTCGGTTCAGCCGTATCTACATCGCCTGGGTCGAGTCCGTCTCCCTCGCGATCCCTCTCTAGGGCGTCACCAAGATCGCCCACATCTCGATCCGGTGGTGTGGCCCACTCAAGGTAGCCCTGGACACCAGCATCCGAGATCGCGTCCGTTGTGGGAGAATCGAGTCGCCCGGCTGCGAGATCGTCAAGCAGCTGGCAGAGCGTGTTATTCTGTGCTTCCCCAAGGAGATCGTAGGCACGCTGAGCGACGATATCGTCGGTCTGCTTATCGAGGATGAATATCTCGTCCTCAGCGAACAGGTATGTGCGATCATCCTCGTCATCCGGATCAGTGGTCCACCCTCGATGCCACGTTCGATACTCACGGTCCCCTTGCCCCCGAGACGGGAAGGCGGTGAGGTGGATCGCCCGTTCTTCGATATCGAGGTCCTCGACGGTGAGCGCGGGCCCGTGTTCGATGTATTGCGGTTGCGGGGAATCCTGCGGGTCGGCGTGCCGATCCAATCGGTTCGCGACCACCCACGAGCCCATCGTCGAACCGTCGGTCTCTTTCAGTCGACAGGCCCGGGCAACCCGTTCCCCGTCGTCAAAGAGTGGATCGTAGGGAAGATGGCCGTCGACGTGGAGAACGTTTGTATCATCATCTACCCAGGCGTCGGTGACGACAACCGGGACAGCCTCGCCATTTCTGATGCGCTGGGTGACTGGCAGGCCGTACGATTTGAGCTGGTCCCGTCGACCCGACTCGTGTTCGAGTGCGAGAAACTCCGTCGCGGCCCGGGCAGTATCACTCTCTCCGAGAGTGAACGTGGAGAGCTCGTCGAGAACGACCGGTCGCTTGGTGAGGTCCGCGTTGCGGTACTCGAGAGAGCGTTCTAGATGAGCACAGCCGTGGGCGAACCGCATCACGAGCTGTTCGAGATCCTCAATCGTGATCCGAGTGGTCTGAGCGTCCTCGTTGATCCATCTGAACGGTTCGACCGACTGATAGCTATCTGATTCCTCTTTGATTTCTGCCGCCCACTCGGGTGTGAGCACCTCGTGAGCGGCCCAGATGTACTCCAGTGGGATCTCCGCTCTCCCCCGTGGCCGGGAGGGATAGTAGCCATCACGATCGTCTTCGGCATAGAGGGCGAGGCCAGGGCGCTCCCGCCGATAGCCAACGGTGTAGTCAAACAGCTTGTAGTCGAACGCCTCCTTGAGATCAACCTCCACTCCGTCCGACCGGGTATACTCCCAGTCACGCCGATAGAGGGCATCCTCATCGGCATCACAGACATCAAGTGCCGGCAGGAGCCCGACTGTGGGAATACCGAGAGCACGCCGCTCACGGAGCTCCCGCTGGACGATGGAGACCATTGCCTGCTCGTCATGATCGAACGCTTCGTCGCCCCGACCACTAAGAGCCGCCCGGAGCCCAAGCAGGTCACGAACTGCGGACGCTCCGGGGACTTCCTGCCGAGTCGCGGCCTCGACGAGGGTCTCGTACTCACTGTTCGTGAAGAAATAGAAGTGGACAGCGGCCTGATCGGTATCCATCGCTGCGCCGAGGGTCTGGACGGCACGGAACAGATCTTCCAGTCCGTCCGTGAGTAATTCTTCTTCAAGCGCGGTGGCCCCGGCCACCGAGTCGGGAACAGCCGACGCGACATGGCCAAACCGGACGGGATCATCGGCGTTCGACGCGGACACATATCCTCCGATCGCGTTGATTCGGTCGTAGCGGTGGTCTCGCTGGATATTGAGGTAAATCCGGATCATCCCACCCCGCTCGATGGGCTGATTGAGATCGAATCCAGGATCATCAGCGGGGAGTGCGCCATCGCCGCTCCCGACGAGCCAAACGGGCGTACGCCCGCCAGCTGCGAACGTCGTTCCAGGGGCGACCCGCCCCCAGAACGATTGGGCACGCTGGATGTGACTTTGAAGCCGCTCCGAGATCCCCGGTTCGTCGAGGAGCGCCTGGTACGTTTCACGGTCGCGAGGACGGAGGTCGTCATAGTCGTAGGGGCGCGGCTCACCAGGGGGGTACGCCAGTCCGGCGAGGTCCTCGATAGTTTCGACGCCATAATCAGCGAGGACTGCCTGGTCGTTCCGCGATAACCCCAGCAGTGCAGTAGATCCCGATTCGAGTGCCTCAGTGTAACACGCCTCCTTGTACGCACAGCCGTGGCACTTCGGCTCGAGCTGGTAGGTGACCGCGTCCGGCTCAGCGTTGTAGAGATCATCGAGCGGACCGTCTTCCCGGATGAGGCGACGGACGTCCACCTCGCGGTTTCGGAGATCAAATGAAGGGAAGGCCTCCGGTGCCGCGTCGTCGAACTCGTCAGTACGGATGATGATTCCCCCCTCGATTACATATGGGAAGTCGACATCGACGTGTTCGAGAAACTGACGCAGGAGAAGGGTGTAGCAGGCAACCTGAATTTGCTGATAGGTCTTCTCTTCGTGGGCGGCTTTGATATCGAGGATGCGAAATCGTAGCCCCACCCGATCGGTGTCGTTCTCCTCGGCGTCCAGCGGGAGCGGCCAGCACACCAGGAGGTCGGCATCCCCGGCGACCGGCCACGCATCTAGATGGTTGCCGAGTCGCGCCTGTTCAAGAATGAGTGGCACCGTAGGATCAGGAAGATCGAGTGCCGCATCGAACGTATCGAGCAACGCTGGCCGAGAGCGTTCCCACGTCTCAATATGATCGTGATCGCGGACGTGGGCATGATCTCGAAGCTCGTCGACCACCTGCTCTTCGTAGTCGTTTCCGTCTTTTGCTAGCAGTAGGTTCAGCGGGCGAAAGGCCTCTTTGTAATCGTTCTCACGCCGTCGTTCGGCGGCGTACTCGTCGTCATACTCGAACTGGAACCACTGCGGACAGCCATCAAGGTTGACGAAGCGCCCAAGCTTCGATGGAAGGATTGGCGGTTTCTCAAGCACTTCGGCGGGGACCTCAATGGGCGGCGGAGGTGTCGACGACGTGGCCATACTTAGTATCCCCTAGTTGTTGTGACAGCCGTCATAATCGTTCGGCTCAGGACAGCTGTCTGACCGAGAGACCGAGGAGAATGCCCCGTGAAATGCTGCATCCCTCTGATCACACGTACGGAACCCCCCGGATAAGTTCCCCATTCAGGAGATATCCTTTCCGCGCATGCTCGGCACAGCGGTCCGCATAGTAGGTGGTGATTGGGAGCCGAGTCGACCGGCTGATCGAGCCCACGTGGGCCTCCGAGAGCCAGTAGGCCTGCTTCGCGAGGGTCGCCAAGTCAGTCGAGCCGTGACGCTTGACCAGTCGAATCGGCCGAGGCGTTCCTGGGACGCGTTCCGGATCCCCGGTCGTCGCGAGGTACGCATGGTCAGCGTGCTGCGCGACGAATCCCGTCCCCTTGTTCGCGACCTCGAAAGTGTCCCCAGTGTAGTTAGCGATCCGGGGGTTCCCGCTCTTCCGGATTTCCACCAGATCGAACTTCGGGATTAGTTCGGCGGCTTGATCGAGCCGTTCCGCCAGCTCGTCGACATCGAGATAATACTGCCCGTCTCGGTGGATGATTACGTGTCGGGGAGTATCGTCTTCTTCACGGAGATATACCGACAGGAGGTTCTTGATGATATCCACGATGTCGTCGATCTCGAACGTCTCACCGCTCTGCAACGACACGGACTGTGACGCGAGAATCGTCCCGTCGGCGAGGACGACGTTCGCGCTGGCACCAAGATGCTGGCCGGTGGCGGGATCGTACGTGACATCTAACCCGATGAACACGTCCGTCTGTCCCGGAACTTCATGGATGCGCCACGGGATTCCCCCGCACTTCGCGACTAAACCTGAGGCGATGTTTCCCAGATAGGATTCCTCGTCTAGGTTGGACACTTGGATCATCTGGGAGGGGAGTTTTTCCTGCCCCCACTGGCGCTTGAATTCGGGGTACGGATCATCGATGTCGGGTTGTGTCTTGAGCCAGTCCTGATCGGGAACGACCGCGACGACACCGTCGTACTCAGTCGCCTGTTCGGCCACCTGCGTATACGCGAACTCGGATCCGAGACTGTAGGGTTCCTGATCGAGGCGAGTCGCGTTCGCGGCGTAGTCATTCAGTTTCGAGAGGAGCCGTCGAACGAACTCCCGACTTCCCTCTTTGTACTGCTCGGGGTAGACGGTGAGTAGGTCAAACGATTCCGGTGACTGGTGGACGCCGTGGTTTTCCAGCCCCCGAGCGCCGTAGGAGGCAGTCTGACCGCCACCGAACCGGAGATTGTTGCTCCGCGTGTTGACTGTGAGCTCGTCGTAACAAGTGTTGGATGGCTGCGTTGCAGGCTCGAGCCCGAGCGCGGGTGTCATCCCCAGCGACTTCACGAAAGACGTCGCGATCGAATAGCGCTCATCCGGCGTCAGTCTGGCGGACCGTTGGAACCGCTCGTGGAAGTCCGGGTCAACGATCTTGAGCTGATCGAGCGTCGGGACGATCCGGCAGTAGTCGAGCGCCTGCAGCCCACTGAATGAACCGTAGTCGATGTGGGCCATCACCGGCTCGCCGGCTGCGACGCTCTTAATGAGGTCTTCTTCAACGTAGCCGCTCTGGCCGTGATACTCAGCGATTGACGAACCCATCTCGGGGACACGCTCGGTGTACCCCGTGTCGGCGAGTTCGGTGACGGTTCCCGTACCAGGATTGTCGTAGACATCCGTGTCGTGCTCGACACTGACCCCTTCGATTTCGTAACCACGGTGAACGTACTCGGCCGCCGAAAATGTCGATGCGAGACGGAAGCCGACGTTCACGCCACAGATGACCGTTCCGTCGGAGTCCACCCATATCCGACACTTGTACTCACGAGCAGCAGTGAAGTCGCCGCTGGTCGCCTTGAGTTGCGGGGCGAACTCAACGATCGAGTTGATCGCGTTGATGACGTATTTCCCCCGGAGAGACGCCTTTACGTCCTGTTTGACGAGTTCACGTAGTGGCTCTTGATCGTCGAACGACTGGGATTCGAGCGTCGCGATCCCTTGGTGAACAGGACGAACGGTGTATCCATTGATTGAAACCTTCTCGTGGAGTTTGTCGACCGCGTATATTCGTAGCGGGCCGTTCGTGGTAACAGGTGCCTCACTCTGGTAGCGGAAGCGCGCTGCGGCCCGGGCTGTGAAACCCAGCACGCCGTTGTCGAGATCGTCGTCCGACGGGTCAAGGCCCCCAGGAACCTCGAGTTCGTACTTATGGACATCCAATTGTGAGAGATCGCCCAGCGGGAAGTGGAGAAGATAGTTGCCGGGGGCAAGCGACTGCTGCGCCAACGCGGCGCCGCCGTCGGCGGTCGTCTGCCCAGTCTGTTGAACGTCCGAGGCAGGTTGGAAGTCGGACTCGTCAGCTTCCGTTGATTCCGTACCGTTCACCGCCTTATCCGACGTTTCGGCCGTGCTGGTAAGGTTCGTCGAATCGCTCGCAGCAGCCGGCGGGCCATCAAGCGGAACGATTTCGAAGTCCCACGAAGGGACGAGCTGGAGTTCATCCCAGTTCTCGTAGTAGTTGCCCTCGGCTCCTTCGAGCCTGTACCAGCGACCCTCGTCCCAGTCGAACGTCGCACAGTCGTTGCTCTCGAAGATAACCAGCGGGACTTCAGCGCCGTCGACATCCTCAAAGAGCACTTTCCGCGCGAGACTGCCCTTGTGGATTCCGATGATGTCCGTCGCGCGGAGTTCGATAGTCAGCTGTTTGCCGTCAGTGATGTCCTCGCGCGTGTTCATACATATACCTCAGATGAATGAGATTTGTCCCGGTGGAGATAATCGAGGCCCAAAATGGCGGATTGTCGGTATTTGACGGTTTGTGGGCTTGGTTTCGACTCTCTTGAAATTCGAGGTTGTCGTGATCGGGTGGAGGATCGCACGTCGGGATGATGCAGCATACCACCCTCAACAACGCCCTAGCGCTTAAAGATATCGGATATCTACATCATAACGTAGAAATTAGAGCATTACGGTGTTATAGTAGGTGTTCAGGCTTCATTAAAGACGGTTTATAAGAATATTAGTAGTATCGCAAAGCACTTGCCCCTCTAATTCATACTAGGATTGTGCTTACCAGTCGACTCCAGCGGGATCTCCCACTCTACAATGAATGGTGGCAGAGTGGAGATCCACCTAGCTCAGACGACTCGCCGTATCGAGGGTCGCGACGCAGTGATTACAAAATTCATCTCGACAGCGTTCGCGAGCAATCATTCTACGCACTCGTAGGAGCAGACGGGAGCGGAAAGACGGCGACCCTCTATCAGATTGTCCATGATCTCATCGTTGATTACGACGTTGAGCCCGACCACATCGTGTACGTTCCGCTTGAGAATCCAATTTACGCACTCGAAAGCGATCAGTTCATCATCGATATCTACGAGTGGTACACTTCGTACATCCGCCGACAGACATCGGAGGACGGATCGACCTATTTCCTCTTCGATGACATTCACCAGCTGGATAATTGGGCAGAGCAGGTCAATGAGCTACTTGCTCGCTCGGAGTCCCTCCACGTGGCTGTGACATTGCCGACAGAAGTACCTGAAATCGAAGATTTCGATGGTTCACTATCGGATAATCGATCCATTCTTCTCCCACCGAAGTTCTATGACTTTGCGAGTATCGAAGCGGGTGTTCCTGAAGCAGACAAAGAGGAATTCATCTACCACATCCGAGATGGTATCGCTGCGAAGCGTGGGGTAGACCTTACAACGATTGTCGACGAGTGTCTCACACTTCACGATTATCTCGCCACGGAATATGACGATTTGCCGTCTGTCGTAGACAATTATCTATTCAACAGTGGGCTTCGTGATGAAGAGGGCCGAGGACTATCAACGATCAAACAACGACTTCAGTTGGCGCTATACAAAGATGTTCAGCAGTTCTATTCGATTGAGGATGCAGGGGATCTCTTCACGCTTTGTGTGTTAGTGGCTCAAGAACCTGTTCAGGAGTATCAATTCAGTCGACTTACGAACCAGTTAGATACCGACCGGCGGACAATCAGGAAATATCTCGATATTCTTCAGGACCTTTTCGTCCTCTCCCCCTCGTACAAGTGGGGCTACGAACGACACCGGACTCTGCGGATGTACCTCCGGGATCCACGGTATGTGAGTGCCCTAAATCTCTTATCGGATGCCGATTCAGCCCCACGAACGGATGATCATCGAGAGAATCTCATCCACTCGGTTGTGTATGATCATCTCCGTCGGCTTAGCTTCTATATGAACGATTACACCGACGTTGATATGCCAGTTCGCTATTGGGACGAAGCAAATGAGACGGTTGAATTTGTCCTTGACGTGTACGGATCTCCAGTTCCTGTCGCTCTTAGTACTCGTCGGGGTGAAGATGCTGCGACGCAAGCGGTCATCGACTGTCTTGACGACACAGAAGCTACGCGAGGAGTTGTTGCGGGAGAAGATATCCGGCAACCATACGCTGGTGATGATCAAGTCCTTCGTCTTCCACTCTGGATGCTACTCTACGTATGTTAGACAGATATAAGACGATCAGTATTAATCACAAACCCAGAGGATGAGTTATAATAGATAGGGCAATCGATTCCAACAGCAGTTATGGCGGTTTTGTTGACTTCTCTCGGTTATCGAGGAATTGATCACACCACGTCGGAAGGGAATCCATTGGCCCGTTTTCAGTTACTGTCCCATCGCCTGCAATCCGGGTAAACACGCCGTCCCGCCCCCACGCACACACTACTGGCTCCTGGTCTTGATCGGGTCGGGTCACGATTCGCTGTTGGAATCGCGACGGCTCCTCACTCACATCCTGCAGTACTGTGAGGAGCTGTCCTAGGAGTGGATGACCTGGCGCAAGATGCTGAACCGATGGGAACTCGTCAGCACACTCAGCTGAGAACGTTACTGCCACTTCATCAGTACCAGTCGCAATAGCCTGTGCAATCGTCTGTTTCCCATCCCCGGCTAGGACCTCAATCGGTGCGTCACCTACTGAGAGGCGATATGTACTGTCCGCAAAGTCGAAGTCCCCGTCATCGTACTCGAAGTCAATCTCGTGAACCGGGGTGAATTCGACACCAGCCTCGGCAAGCGCGTCGTTATCGACCAACACTGACTGGAGACTCGGTGTCTCGAACGGAGGTTGATACTCGTATTCCTCCTGGCCGACCTCGACGAGATCCGGGTGACTGTATGACTGCCACGCATCAAGTTTTGCTTCGTCGACGACATCCTGAGCGACGAGGTCGTCGACGTCCTCGAGTGACTCTCCGACATCGACGCGGTCACCCTGATCGCGTTCTTCGAGTTCTTCAGAGAACTCGCGGTCAGCTGATTCGACCGCAGACTGGTCGTTAGCGCTGTCGGCGTTCAAGGTCGCATCCCGAATCTGTTGGCTAACGCCGGAGAGTATGGGTTGCATCTCACCGACGACGTTTTCGAAGAGGCCAATCCGGTCGTCAAGGCGATCATAGATGTCCGTCTCAACCGTATCCTCGTAGCTGTAGTTGAGAATGCGAATCTCGTCGAATCGTTGGCCGATACGGTCAATCCGACCGATACGCTGTTCAACTCGCATCGGGTTCCACGGCAGGTCGTAGTTGATGAGCGCCCCACACTCCTGGAGGTTTAGCCCCTCACTCGCGGAGTCGGTACAGACGAGGATATCGACCTGCCCATCATCACGTGAGAATTCACGCTTCACGCGCTCTTTCCCGACGTGCTCCCACGTTTCAGAATCGGGGTCGTACAGCTCGCCGCCACGACCGGAGTACGTCGCGATTGTTGCTCCAAGAAGGTCCGCGAGACTGTCCCGGATGAAGTCCATTGTGTCCGCGTACTGCGTGAAGACAATCACCCGGTTGTGACCAGCCCGGTCCAGCTCGTCGAGGTCGTTGTACAGCTGCTGAATCTTCGGGTCAGTATCAACCAAGTCTAAGTCGTTGACGAACGCTTCCAGGGCCTCGATTTCTTCCTCGATTAGCTGTTTCCCCTCTTCAGTTACGCTCGGGATGAGTTCAGAGAGGTCCAAGTCGTCGCTACTAGCGTCGAGTTCATCCAGAACGTCCCCGTCGTCGAGGTCTGCGTCTTGTAGCGTTTCGAGGACGACCTGCTCCGCATCACCATAGTCCCGGTCACGAGCGCGCTCCCGACCGGCAAGCACGGTCCGTTGCGCGCGGAGGGTCTCAAGCCGGTGTTTCAGGCTCTGACTGATCGCATAGACACTCGACGTGAGTCGCTGCCGGTACGTGGTCATCACGAACCCAATGGCGCGTGTTTGGGCTTCGTCAGTCTGTTGGGCTCGCTTGTAGAATTCACGTGTGTACTCGTCGATCTGGTCGTAGACCGCCCGCGTCTCCTCGGTGAGTTCGATTTTCCGTTGTTCGGGATTTCGGTTCGGAACGGTCGTATCAAGGAGACCGACCGCCTCGTACTTCCGGAGTGTATCCCGTGTATTCCGATGGATGAGCGCGTCGACGGGCGTGGACTCTGCGAGAACATCGCGGATGACTCGCCAACCGCCCGGGGAAAGTTCGTCAAGTGCGTCCTGTCGGTCGCTGCGGGACGCCATCAACCACTCGTCGGCGTCTTCAGGATAGAGGAGTCGTTTGAGTTTCGTATCCTCGCTTGCCTCGAAGCGGTCGATGTCATAATCTGCCATCGCGTCGTCGACATGGTCGAGGTAGCCGTCGTAGGCGTCTCCATAGGCTCGTGAGAGCCGGCACGCAGTCAGCACACGCTCTTTGGCGATGGCACGGTCCTGTCCGTCCTCATTGATCTCGAGTTCGTCTGCAAGGTGCTGGAAGACTTTTGAGGAGAATGGTCGGTCCGTCGGGAGCCGGTCTTGGTGTTCCAGTCCATCGAGCGTGGCTTGCGTGTCCCAGGAAGCCTCCGCTTCGTCGGACTCTGAACTCGGGTTGTCGAGAACCTTGTTGAGGGCCTGCGACAGCCCGTCTCGAGTTTCGAAGAACTCCATAAAGGTATCCCGGTTATCCCAACCACCCGGAAGATCCAGCAACTGCATCAGGTCGTAGAGTTCGCCAGAGTGCAATTGCATCGGGGTGGCTGTCAGAAGGTAGTAGGCGTGCGTATAATCGCGAAGCTGTTCGAGTAGAGCGTAGAAATTACTGCCACGCCGGGCGTTGTGCGCCTCGTCGACGATGACGGCGTCCCACACGCCCATCCGGTCTTCCGTATCGTGGTCGCGCCCGCGACAGCTTGCCGGGATGACGTCCCGAGACCGGTCGGATACCCGGTCTAAGGGAGCGACCTGATCCCACCGGTCGTCGAGACGAGCCGTGTGCCAGGACATAATGACGACCGTCGGTCCATCCAGCGGCGACGATGCGTCGGTATCAGTCGACTGTTGTTCGTAGAGGAACCGCCAGATGGGGCTGTCCGCCCATTCGCGCTCCCCAGTGAGGTCGAGGTCCGTAGCCGATGGTGAGTAGTGGTCGCGACCGCGGACGTCCCGGAATACGTGATCGCCCGCTGTGTCCCGGTCGAATCGGACGGCGTTGATGTTAAACTTCTCCCAGAGCTCTTCCTGCCACTGCCGCTGCAGACTCGCCGGAACCAGCAACAGCCCGGTTTCAAGCTCCCCGGTGAGTCCAAGCCGGGAGAGTGTAAGACCGGCCTCGATCGTCTTCCCGAGTCCCACCTCGTCACACAGCAAGAAGCTCTGTGGATACGTATTGACGAGTGTATCCGAGACGACTCGTTGATGAGGCCACGGCGTGATCGTGCTCGCTTCCTCGGCCAGTGCGAGCCCACCGGGCGAGAGCGGTCCATCCTGAATGATGTTCGCTTTGTCGCGCTCCGTTGGGGGAGCTGTACCGTTCGCAATCTGAATCGCTTCCTGGAGATCGCTCTCGGTGTCTGGGGCTTTCCAGTCGATGATGTCCTCTTCAATCGCCTCGGGGAGGTCATACACTTCGACGAAGGGGTGTTCATCACTCCACAGTCGCTCGAAGGTCTCCTCGTCGCCGGCGACGTAGTCCGCCTGTTCAGGAACCCACGAACGGTGGACTTTGAACCGCTCGTAGTTGCGAGCCCAGCCGCCGACCGTCTCGTTGACGCTACCCTCGAACGAAATCGTGTTTCCGTCGCTATCGTGGAAGAGTCCAACTTTCGGATGGAAGATCTCCCAGTCGTGAGAGGGAGAGCGTGGATAGGCGACCTTGATGTGGATCCGGCCCTCGCGGAGGAGACGCGCGAGAATACGGAGGTTCGCATCCAGACGTTCGTCATCGAGGTCCTCGAGGTTTTCCTCGAGGCGGTCGGTGAGCGTCTCTAGAACCGGTCGGTCTGATTCGTAGAGTTCGGTGCCCACGATGAGCCGCATTTCGCCGTCGTTCTCGACGAGGGCGTGAACACCGTTGGCAGCAGCCGCGAGTGCCGTACTGGAGAAGTAGCCAGCGATCCGGTCGTACTGCTGGCTGCGTTCCAGTGCGGGTTCGTAGAAGTCCTTGACGAGATGGGCGCGTCCCTGCTCGGGCTTGCTCTCGTAGATCGACTGCCACTCGCGGTCACGTAGATTAGTCATACTGGAGGAGTTTCGAGTTAGGCGTGGTCACCGAGTTCGGTCTGTTCGGACCTATCTTTTGAGACATCAGTGAAATCGGTGGGGGTGAATTCGAGACCGAGGGCGTCGTGGGTCCGGCCTATGGCGAGGTCGCGAGCGGCCTCCCATTCCGAACTCCGCTGGGGAAGAACTTGCAGGAGAGCTTTCAGTGTTGCTTTGAATCCAGCGTCCGTGTCGAAGTTGCGCTCTTTGAGCCAATCGATGGCGACGTCCTCGCCCTGTTTCTCGTAGACGTGCATAGCGGCGTGAACCGCATCAAGGGCGATCGTGTAGGACAGCGCTTCAGGATCGACGGGCGTCCGGTTAGATCTCTCTTCGGGGGGCAGTGTGATATCTTGGACGCGGTCCTCGTGAGTCTTCAGCTGAATGTCGCCACGCTTCTTGCCCCAGAGCTTTGTAGATCGCTTGATATCATCGATGTCGACTCCGAGGCCGAGCCCTAATTGATGGCCATCATCGTAATCGAATGTGTCTGATTCGTGGACCAACCAAGAGAGGATATACCACTCAGTAATGTCGTCTAAATCACCAAGACGTTCTCCTTCAAGATATTCCTCGACAAGAACGCGTGTTACAGCCTCCCGCGCCTCCTCCAAGGCACGACGGGGAGGGATTTCCTGATCTTGATCATCAACAACTGGATAGGCGTCAGCGTAGACCTGGAGCGTTGGTCCGAATGCGGATATAATCACATCTGTTTTTGTGAGAGAAAGACCCGAGTCGAGGAGATTACGAGCAGCATCCTTAGCAACTGCTCTGGTGTCCGCCCGAACATCACTCCAAAGAGTCGGGCTCTGACTGTCCCTATCCCCATCTTTGGAATGTGGTTTCCGACCAGTCAGGAGTAGAGTGCTGTCTGCAGACCCGCCTCCCTGTGTATCTGTCCGATGGGGCATTTCGCTGGTGATTGGATGGGTAGATGTAATCGTAAATCCAGAACGAATGAGAGAGTTTGTGAGCGTATCCCAAGCGCTAGACTCCTTATGTGTGAACATCACGGTCATAACACCCCCTGGCTGAAGGACCCGATAGAGCTCTTGGAAGATATCCTTCATTTTGTTTTCATAATCCTCAGAAGCCAGTTCCGACTTTGAGCTGGAAGATGAGGCTACATCCTCGTATTCCGCTACGTTTGCAACGGCTTCATTATCTTTGTCAGTTAGATCATCCCGGAAAATGCCAGGGAAGATGCTAGAAAGGTATTCTTTTAGCCATACATAACACATATCTGCCATTTCTGAGTAGATTATACTATCATAATATGGCGGATCGATGATAACAGCCTGAACGGAATTGGAATCTATTTCCAGATCTGCTGCGTCACTTTGAGAAACACGGACATCGTCAGCGGCTTCATCGCTATAGTACGATACAATTTCTTCATAGGAGTCGCGTACACGACTGAGATGGTCGTTATAATCCTGGAAGCCCAATGCGGGATTGTTCTCGACAAATGTCCACTGAAGGGTGAAGTGTTTACCACCAAGAGCATTACCCAAGTTGCCGAGTCTCGTATCTAATGGAGAGAAACGAGAATTTCGGTCTACGATTTTACTTGCTACTAACGATAATGAGGTCAATATCGCCTCCCCTTTGTTCTCCCCCTCATCTGACAGAATTTCATCTTCAAATTCCTTGAATGTGCGAAGATATTCGTACTGGGTGACTAGCTGACGAGGAGTGAACGCATCCCGCCATTTTGTAACACCGTATGGGCCAGCACGATCTTCATCACCAATATATCGCTGAACGTCAAGGAGCGTACTGAGTTCAAAGTCAGAATTTATCCGTTCACGGGCTTTCTCCTGAGCCTCATAGTCGTCAGAGTTCGGAGCTCTCCACCCTGTTTTTCCACCCTGTTTGACATATTTTACCCCATATGGCTCATAGTCAAAGTCACCATCTCGGAGGCGAATCCGAATCTCTTCGGATTCCATAACAATCCCACAATTCAGACATTCAGCGCCACTACGAGTATGAGGCCCCTGTTGAGGATTAAATTCAGACTTTGAAACATCATCAGGGAGGTTGACCACTTCGTAGTTGATCTCCGAGGCATCCTCCGATACAATCGGGCGGGCCGCTACTCCTTCAGAAGATGACTTTTTCCTAAGCCACCATTTCTTTGCTAACGGGATATCACAGCCACATTCAGGACAATCGACAGTGTACGTACAAACGTAATGAGATGGTGTCTGGTGATCTTTCTCTCCAGGGAAGTATGATTCAACACGCTCGCCAGCACGTTCGTTAATTTGGTCACCCCACCGATTCAGTTCATTTGAAATCGAGCCAATCTCCCGAGCATATTCTAATATGACTTTCAGGATTACGGTTGGAACAGGGTTGAGTTCATTTGCTATGGTGGGAAGCCCGTATCTAGCGGACTCTAGAGGGATTACTCCTCCACCAGCTGTGGGATCCAATACCGTCGGGAGTTCGCCATCCCAATGGTCTCTAAGAAGAGAATGAATCTCTTCCATTTCAGAAGAGGTGGGTGTCTGAGAATAGGGACGAGGATAGCCATAATGATCGTCTAAAGTACCGGTCCGCTCTCCCTCAGTCCTCTTTCGCTCCGCCACGTACTCTTCGATATCGACGTCGATATCGTCACGAGGGCCAATTTGCATCCAATCAAGAATAGTATTTGCATCAATTTCTGGTGGTAAAACAGACGAGAGCGTTGCCAGTCTGGAAACAGGGGTTGGCCTACGAGCAAACCATGGGTGAAGATATCGATGAGGAGGCATCCGATTCGGATTTGCTTCCTTGAGATTCTCGATACCAACTGCCTTCAGGGGAAGCGTCCCCTCAATTGCGACACGCTTCAGCTCCGAATTACTGTCCTGACTTTCGGGATTTTGGCTCATCGTTAAATCACTCAATATGATCCGTCAGCAACACTCGAAGGGCCTTTTCGCCGTTCGGACTCGACGGAGACCGACACTTTGCGTACCAGTAGTAACACTCCTCATCGCTCATCCGCGCAACGCCTCGAGCTAGCGACCGCATCCTGTCGATACGCTGAATCGGCTTCACGCCACGGAAGGCAACAGCAAGCCGGACGCCTGCTGTTTCGGGCAGGAACACGAACCCAGCCCCCCCAGTGAGAACTTCTGATGAATCTCCTGGCGTGCCCTCAATCGCCTCCCGGACGACGTCCTGGAGCGCACGGACACGGGTCGGATCAAGCCGTGCGACCTTTGCGCCGGCCCACTCATCCCACGTCCAGCCATCGAGCTTGGAGAGCAGGTCGTCCCCAGCGACATCCGAGACGAGATCCTCGACTGGTGTGATACTCAGCGAACGACCATCCCGCTCCAAGCGATCACGGCGGGCTTCAGCCTGTTCACGAGGGAGTAGTTCATGGAGCGTCCACTCTCCGCCACCGTCTGTCTCTCGTCGGACGAGCGTGAACGTTGGGCGGCCACCGAACATACTCGTCCCATAGCGGACCAGCCGGTCCTCCTCTGTTCCCTCGGCGGGTGAGGTCTCAAATTCCGAACCGCGACTCGCCATCAGACCGTCACCTCCGAACTCGACCGGATCGGGCCACGCCCTTCGACCCGGACGTCGATGTTGCCCGCATCAAGGTCGTTATCGAGGGCAGCGAGGAGGTCGTCACCCTCGTCAGTAATCGGTTCGGGCTCGTCAAACTGGAAGCGGAACTGGATGGTCTCTCGATCATCGCCGAACGAGCCGGGCTGGTCAATCACGTCCCGGAATCGGCTCGGTGAGCCCGTGAATTCTGCGCTGTACGTCCCGTCGTCAGTCCGGGTTTCGTACTGCATTCGGACCGTCACCGCGTCCTCACGGGCTTTGAATCCGGGACGCTGGCTGACGAACTTGGCCGCCTGGAAGGGATCCTCTCCACCGACTTGGATTGTTACTTCTTCGATCAGCGGCGTCCGGTCAGTCCCGGCCTTCGATTCCGCATCCCGACGAACCTCTGAGAACGCCCGCGAAGCGGACATCATCTTCTTACTCGCCTCCCAGGACTCGTCGGGCTGGCACTCCTCGCAGCGTCCGCGTGCGTCCAGCAGCTGCTCGCTAGCGACCTCTTTTCCGCAGGAGCTACAGGTCGTATCGGACTGGTGTTCCTCACAGTAGTAGGGTTCGCTGCCTTCTGGGTTTTCAACCTCCGCCCCACACTCGACACAGGTAGCAACCGTCTGTTCTGGCCGGTCGATTTCGTCGAGGTGGTCGTCGACCAGCGCGTCGATATCTCGGTAGACGACGAAGGCACTCCCGATCTGGATATCGCTGTCCCGAATCGAGGTCTCGACATCGGGGGATTCCGCGAACGGTTCCGGGTGTGGCCATGTCGACGGCTCTGTCGTCCCGGCCCAGTACGCTGTCCCGGACTGGCCATCCCAGTATGCGTACCCGTGGTCACTAACGAGAGAGGAGACAGTCTTTCGAATCGGTTTCGTGCTGAAGAGGTAATCCAGCCCCGGCTTCTTCGCGTATTGGTTGACCAGCGCTTCGGTGGACATAGCGTCCTGGGTCTGCTGCCAGAGTTTCTGTTGGACGTGAGCGGACCCACGAGCGCCGGCGTCGCGTTTCACGATCTTATCCTCGAGCGTTGTCTGGACAGCGTCGACCAGTGTCGTCCCGCCGTTGGATTCGGTCGCACCGATGGTGATGTGGGTGAGCCCGTCCCGATCCGGGTAGTAGAGGTGCCGGTAGACGTTCCGAACGAGCTCTCCGAGCATCAGCTGTGCCTCGTCGCTCCGTTCTCGGAGCTCCTCGATTTGTTCCGAGGAGAGGTCGGCTTTCTGCTCAGGGCTATCAAGCAGGGCCTCGATAGCCTCGAGACGCCGAGCCTCGTCGATTGCCGCATCCATTCGATCTGCGTCAGGGGCGAGGAACAGAGCGTAGTTCTTGTAGATTCGCGTCTCAGTCTCTCCCTCGTGTTTTGCGGCTTGCTGCTCGTAGAGCTGAGTCACCCGGTTCGGCGGCGTATCGCCGCCGTCTTCGACAGCAGCGGTATCCGGATGCATCACCGCGAGCTTCGGGGTATCCGGGGTATCCGGTAAGTCCGCCGGCGACTCAGGGAACTCCACCGGCTGGAAGCCACCATCCCCGATTTCCTTCGAGGTGAGACGGTTCTCGAAACGCGAATGAGCGCTCGCTTCGGGGGTAGACTCGATCCGCTGGTCGATAATTCGGATCAGGTTTGGTTCTTGCTTGAATCGGAGGCGCTCTTCCTCGTAGAGGAAGTAACACGCGACGTCCATATCGTCGCCACGGAGTGCGGATAGGGCGGCATCGTAGTCGTCGAAGTTCAGATTGGGATGACCGATGGCGAGGTTCAGATCGGCGTGAGTTAGGCCGGCGGCCTGTTCACCGTATGCGAGGCTGTGCCAGAGAACTGTCGTTGTCAGATGGGTTCCGAGGGGTGGGAGACCGTTTTCGGTCCATTTCCGATCCTCAAGCTGGGCGTGCGCGGTACCATCGTCGTCGTAGATGTCGGCGGTCACTGCGGGACCGAGATCGACGAAGTCGAATAGACGCTCACGAAGGATCGTCTGAATCCCGCCGCCAGGATCGTCATCAGCGACTGTGAGGTCGTAGATCCGAATCCAGTGGCGGTCGTAACTGTCGGGCTGGTGATTCCAGAGGTAGTAGACAGCTCGTGCAAGTAAGCGGAGGGCGTCACGAGTGCGCTGGAATCGAGGGATCGTATCGATTTTGTCCGTGAGAGCGTCGATTAAGGAGGGATGGAAGGGATATTCGCGAGCGAGGACATCCACGTAGCCAGCGTCGGTGGCTTCCTGTGGATACTGCCGGTCTTCCTGGTCATAGAATTGGAAGTATGAGTCTGCGGCTTCGCGCGCGGCGTTTTCTGGGACTTCCGAGAAGAGTCGGTGCTGGAGGACCTGCCCGATCTCGTTTTCGTCGGTCGGCGTGACCGTCTTGTGCTGCCGCCGGCCGATCTCGTTGACTTCCTCAATATGGTCACGGACGCCATCACGAACCCGGTCAGCCTGCTCACCGAATGCCGTATCCGCGATAGAGTAGACGACCGTGACGTGCTCCGATTCGGCAGCCGCTTCGAGGAGCGCCATCACGAACGAAAGCGTCTGATCGGCCAGCGTCTTGTCGCCGACAGGCGTGCCCGCGGCCTTGTTCATGTAATCGGCGATTTCGTCGATCAGAATGAGAGCCGGCTGGTCGTACTGAGCGAAGAGTTTCGAGAGCGTCCCCTCACCGGGTGCGTCCTGGTCTTGGTCGTAGTCCTTGAGATACTCGTAGCCCTCAAGCCCGTAGAGCTGGTACGCGAGCTCCCCCCACATCGTCCGAGTGTTCGGCGCATTCGGGTCATCGTCGGCATGGCGGGCATCCTTGCTATCAGCCTTCGTTCCGATGAAGACTCCCGTCGCAATATCGAGGTCCTCTGCCACCGCATCTTGATAGTCAGCCGCAAGCTCCTCGTCGCCGTCCAGCAGGTAGTGCGAGAGGTCGTCAATATCTACGGGGTTCTCAGCAAGATGGTAGGAGGCGATGAGGTCGTGGGTTTTCCCACCACCGAACCGTGTGTCGAGACAGAGAATGCTCGAAGTATACGAGCCGGGGTCGTACTTTGTCGTCGCCAAGAAACGCCCCGTGAGATTGGAGAGCAACGTACGGAGACCCTCCGTGGGATAGGTCATATCGTAGAACGAGTCGGGATCTCGATAGACTGGTGCTGCCTTCTCAGGGTTGTGGACCACAGTCGAGAGTTTCGCAGCGAACTGTTCCTCCTGGAGCGAGCCGTCTAAGACATCGTCTCTTGGCTGGCAGCTCTCAAAGAGAGAGGGGTACTCACTACTCATCGATTTTTTCCGTGGGTGAGGAATCAGCTTCTGGTTTCGAGACGATTACGAATTCACACTCCGTGCTGTTCTCGATGATCGCCTTGGCGATCCCCTTCGACTCCGCGACATCGACCTTGATAGCGTCCCCAACTTCCGCATCGAATTGGGCGAGTTCTGGTCCTGACAGATTCACCCGGCCTGATTGGCCGGTGTTCTGTCCAATTGTCTTCTGAGTCATCTAGATACTCACATCACCTGACGGGAATGTTATAACCTTTACTTAGTCTAAGCTTCCAATGGAGTATGTACTATCTGTTCTATAGCCCACTCCTTACCATCTCCCAAATACTTGCCAGCATTTCGACAACGATTTTGATCTCTTCGAGCGTCGCGAGGTCATCGGAGATCTCCTCAAAAAGTGACACTCGCTTGCTCGCGACTGCATCGCCGGCGATCATGTTGATTGCCTCAATGCGGAGCCGACGCTTCTCCCGCCAGGCACAGTTCCAGCAATCTCGTACGACTTCGAGACGGCCGTCTTAAGCCACATTAAGCATCGCGTCAGTCAACGACGTTGACGGCGGCCAATCTGACCCGAGTTCAAGAGTGACCGACCCTCACACGTGGGGGACTCCATATCCCAGTCAACACCCGTGTTCGTCATCAGCATCGGGACCTAAGGGTCAGCATCACAGATGTCATCTCAAGACCGACCATCACGAACAAACCATACAGATTCATTATGTTCACCAGAATCTCGATGACGTGAACTCTTGGACGGTCGCCACTATCGATTTGTTGTGTGAGCGACCACCACGATCTGTAGACCCACCCCTATCGACTTGTTCTTGTCAGCGATGGCGCTGAGTCATCGATAACACCCTCACCCCTATCGACTTGTTCGATGAACACCCTACTGATTGAGCTGTGCGTTCACGACAGTGCGGAGTTCGTCATTGTGGACGTCGTCTAGCCGCGAATCCTCTCGAAGGGTCTCGATGATAGTCTCCGGGTTCTCACCAAACGTGAACTCGAGGTAGCTGCCCGAGTGTGGTCCCTGACTCTTCCGCTCTGTCTCGACCAACGAATACGTCGTGAGTTCTTTCATCTTATTCACGTACGTCTCCTGGTGGTACTGATCCGAATCCAGGGTACCTGTCAAGTACTGATACACCCGGTATCCAATCGGGCTCTTTGCTGCACCAGCTCCGGCCTCACGGGCCACAGCTGCAGTCGCGAACAGACAGAGCTTCTTCTGCGTACTAATCCCACGTGTCACCTCCAACACCCGGTTCTTCTCAACCTTATCTTGAGCCTCTCGAACGTGCTCCTCACGGACTTCGTCTGCACCTGTTTTTTCTGCAATCGACCCCGCTGTTCGCATCAGATCGATCGCCTTCCGTGCATCCCCATTGGTTTGGGCAGCGAATGCTGCTGCAAGCGGGATGACGTCGTCGCTGAGTGCATCCTCGTGGAAAGCATCTTCCCGAGCCCGGAGGATCTCCCGGAGTTGGTTGGCGTCATAGTCACTGAAGTGAACGTCCTCGGGGGTGAACGAACTGAGAGCACGACTTCCCACACTCTCCATCATCTTCGTGTCGTTCGTGATGGCGGTAACAGAGACCTGGGCGGTGATCTCGTCGGTACTTCCAGCACGAGAGAGCTGATAGAGAAGTCTGGAGAAGGCTGGCTCGTCCTTATCCCGACGACCGACGAGCATGTCGAGTTCATCGAGAATGAATACGACTGTATCGTAGTGGTCGTTGATCAGACGGTAGAGTTCGCGCCATTTTTTCTTGTTTGGAACCCCGTGTTCCGGAACGTCGACAGTCGTTCCGATGTCGTTCGCCACCTTTCGCGCCAGTTCGTAGACGGCTGCACCGAGGGTGCCCACGTTCTGGCAGTTCATCTGGATGACGCCGAACCGGATGTCACGACTTTCACAGAGTTCGACGATATTCTGGCAGACGGCGTTGATGATGAGCGATTTCCCGGTTCCGGAAGGGCCATAGAGGAGAAGGTTGGGTGGCCGCTCGTTACTTATCGCGACACGGAGGTGCTGAGTGATATCGGTGAGTTGGGTGTCACGACCGACGATACGTTCTTCGTCGACGATCTCGTTCGGTTCGAGGAGTGACCGGTTCTTGATGAGACTCGCGGCTTCTTCCTGCTCGAGAATGAGATCTTTGATAGAACCCGTGGACTCGGAGGTTTCCTCGGGACCAGGATCCGTGGGCATACCGGGACACACTCTATCAGGATACTAAAAGATTCCCCTGTCGATTTCTTTTCTACCGGTATGACGTTCAGAACCAGGATATCGGAGGGTTACACCGTTGTTCTCTGCGACCCCCGACGATTTGTTAGGACCCCTTCGTCTCGACCGATCCAGGAGAACTCCCGAACACCCTCTCACCCCTATCGATTTGTTCTAACCAATACGGAGGGTAGGGTGAGAGAATTCCCGAACGGGCTAACGCTCCATCTACGTCACGATTAGCACGGGATCGAGAGCTGCTTTCATCTTCTCTTTCTCTTCTTTCTAGTTCTAGCTACTAGCTAGCTAGTAGAACACACGTCTATCGATTTGTTCTAACTGCTCTTATTCGCTCTATTCTCCTCCTGATAGAGTATTTAAACAAGGGTCGAGAAACCAAGGGACGAAGACCAGGATCGAGCTGCTTGTACACTGTGGTGAGAGGTGTCTTGTTGTTCCTTCTGTTTCTTCGGCTAACTATTCTACACTCTCCCCTATCGATTTGTTCAATCCTCTCTCTGTACACCGATTATAACAAGAACCGAGCTAATAAAGATGGATTTAGCCGAAGGATATTATTCTGATGAACCATATCCACCTCGGTTCCCCCGTGATTGACTCCCCCTCCCCACCCTTTCTCGTTAGAACAAATCGATAGGGGTGGGTGTGTGGTCCTGGCGACACGGTCGCGGTGAATCAACCCGGCTACGTGTAGGAGCGGTCCTATGCTCAATCTTGATCAGAGATGGAAACCCCTCACTAGGGCGGAGAAGGAACTTCTCTCCACTGGTTCAATACCGATCTCCTGTGGGTGACTCCTCGCTAAACAAATCGATAGAGGTGACCCTCTACATGCAGGTGGTTTTGTTGAACAAGCCGATAGGGGTGCGTCTCTTCGATATCGAAATAAGAGTGCGATTTTTCAGCTCCTGTATTCGGATCTCCGACCGAATCGACAAGACTGAGGACATCAAACGATACGGGACCGATGCGAGTCCACTCCACAACTTGAGCGCTGACAGCTTTCTTCTTTCATTTTGTAGACGGGGATACTTTTGAACAACTGGCCGTCCAACTCAAACGCTATTTCGCTTATTCGTCGGGACTGACGGGGCTTTTATATTTGGACCGGATCTTTTCTCCTTCTCTCCACTGCCAGTAGTAGTAGCGATTGTCGTTGATCTCCTTGATCGTGATCGTCGCCTTCGCCGGCACGTCGTCCGGAAGGTCATCGGGTCGCTCCTCAACGTCGTCTTCGTCCGATTCCTTCTCAAGACGGGCTTCCCGTTCCTTGTGTTCGGCTAGCCCCTCAGCGTAGCGGGCTACGTCCCGAAGCTGCTCCGGCGAGGCCTCGTTGAGAGTGTCGACTAATTCGGCTGGAAGTCCTGCCGGCGGGGTCGGTGGCTCGTAGGGCATCGACTGTCACCTCGTATTAACCAACAGAAGCCATCAATCCATAGTTCTGTTGGTTAATAACGTCGATTCGACTCGGTCGGGAGTCGACCGTCCGGGCGGGGAACCCGCCCCTGCTTGATTTCGTGGTCCACCCGGCGGATGTGTTTGCAGCCGCCTTCGGGCGCTCGCTGCTGCCAATCCGGACAGGTGCAGGATTCGCTGATCACGTCGACTTCGTACCAGTTCCCCGACGCTGACCGAACTTCGTAGCGACCGCCTTTTTCGAGCAGCGAGACCTCCATTGCTTCGTCGACGGCGCGTCGGGTTCGCGGTTCGAGGTCCGCACGCTGGTTCGAGTGCTTCGTGACGACCATCCGGTCGCGAACATCGCCAGTCCGCCCACCGTCCGGCGCAACGGGGGCGGCTGGATCCTGGTGCCGATCTTGAAGGAGTTCCTCAACCGGATGGCCCTCCGGCCAGCGATAGTGGACTTCACAGCGCTCGCGATAGTCGTAGGAGCCACAGGCTGTGGCGTTCCCAGCCCACACGCGCCACGCGCCGAGGGCAGCCATCACGTCGACGACCACCCGTGGGACGATTTCGTACTCGTCGGGGTAGAAGATTCGGAAGCGGGTACACCCCTCTCGCGGTGGGACGTCGTCCCACCACTCGACGTCATTACCCCAACTGTCAAACATCGCTTCGTCCGCTCCGTACCCGACGGTTACGCCGTCGATTTCGGGCACGTCCGCAGCTGTCTCGTCAGACTCGCCTTCGAGCAGCCGAAGGACGCCGTACCGCAGGTACTCGTGCGCTGTCTGATCCGTCGATCGCGCTATCTGGTCGTGTTGTTCTGCAACTCGTTCCGCCTCGTTGAGGACAGCGGACAGATACGGTTCACACATAGTTCGTAGAGGCGTGACTGCGCCTCCGCCCCTCGGCGGGCGCTGATAGACTTAACCAACGAAATACCGTCTTACTGCCAGCTGTTGGTTAACTAGAAGAACCGCGTGTTCAGCCCTCTACAACCGTGTCGATGATCTCCTGTGCGGTCGAACTGATCCGCCCGAGACGCTCCTGAATGCTCTCCGCATCGTCGTCTTGCCACGCGGCAAGATAGAACGCTGATCCGCTCGTATCCAGGTTGAAATACCGCCCGACGATGTACGCAACGGCTTCCGCTTCGACCTCGCGTTTTGCACGCTCGGGTTCGTCGTCGACATCGAAATGAAGCAGTGCGTGGGCGTACTCGTGAATCAGCGTCACCGCGAGATCGGCCTGATTTGAGCGAGCTTTCGCTTCGACGACGGGTTGGCACTCGTCGAGATTCCGGTGTTTGCAGACGCCTTTCGCGTCGCCATGCTCCCACTCAGCAGCGTCGACGACACGGACGTCGATATCGAGCGTAGTTGCTGCATCGAGGAGTGCTGGCACCAGGTCGTCGGCGTCACCAGTTGCCTCGGTTTCCAACTCGGGGAGCGGTTCGCCCTCGGTTTGAGACACATCGAAGACTGCTGTTGGTTTGAATCCAACCAGTCCTTCGGACCACTCCTCGGCCGGTGTCTCGTCGTAGTCACAGTCGCTTTGCTCGTGGTAACTCGGTGAGTTCTCGCACTCAGGGCACTGCTTCGTAATAATGGGTGCCCAGATCCAGATCGCCTGTTCGCCCTCTTGGACGTGCCGGTCGAACTCCGACCGCCACGTATTGTAGCCCGCTACGCAGGTTGCCTCGGGACACTGGAGCTTGATCAAGAGGGTGTTGCGATGGGAGTAGTCGTGGAATCGGGACTGGACATCGAGCCACTCCTGGAACTGTTGGCTGGCTTTTGCCTCGTCGACGTCTGCGACGAGCTCGTCGATCCAGTCTTCGATGGTACTGTGCATCTCGTCGTGTCGGGTGTCGGTCTCCTCGAACGAGACCTTCGACTCGCTGGCTGTCATCATGGATTGCATCACACCAAGTACGACGACGTCTCCGAGAAGTCAGGACGCGCCGCACCCCTCGGGGGCGCACAATAAACATCGGCGCGACTTCGGGGATTTACATCGGGACTGCTATCGGAGGCTGGGATTAACAACCAGTGCGACACAATCACCGGAAGAATGGGTCTCGTTGAAACGCTCCGCGGGGTCGTTGGTACTCGCACGTCCACGACATCTACCCTGTATGAGTGCCGGTACTGCGGAACGACCCTTTCCGAGGACGCCGAAACGTGTCCGACCTGTGGTGAAGAAGAGGTTGCCTGCTACCAGTTCTAAGCGAATTTCGTTTGATCTGCACAGATCAGGGTCAGCACTACTTCTGGCCGGTAGTGTCCAGCAGCCCCCCACAGTGTGAATGGGGATCAGTTAGCGAAGCGCTGCCTTCTCGTCAGCGAGGCCGATCGTGACGAGATACTCGAGGAACGAATCGAACTGGTCGACATCGCTCGGCGTGTCCGTCGCGAGATGTCGTGCCCACTCGATCGCCCACTGGAACGCGGGATCGGTCCCGCCTTTGCCATGTATATACCACCAGCGGGCGGCCTTCAGGACAACGAGCGGATTCGTCGGCGGTTGCTCGCTTGCGAGTCCACGAGTGATCGATCGGATTTCCTCGGGTACCTCAGCGGGGTCGACCTCGCCTGATTGGGTGTTCGATACGTCGACTGGAATATCGTCGATCGAGACGTCGTTCGGACGCTGTTGTTGACTCACGGAAAATCACCTTCTCGGAGGGCGTTCTGGATCGAGCCCCCACCCTCTCCGGGGCGCGAAAAACCACTCGTGGCGTCACGCTGGCGGAATGTACACGCTCTGCTTGCCGGCGATCTCCTCCAGGTTGTTCCGATGGCGATGTGTGAAGTAGCACTCGTAGCTGCAGTAGCCACAGAGCACGCCGGTATCATACTCAGCGATGAAGGGACCGCGCCGAGTCGTCCAGACGTTCGCTCCGCATTCGGTACACGCAGCACTATCGATATCGGTCGGTGACGGGCCCTCATACTCGATTTCGAGGATGTCGCTATGTGGCGCTGAGTCGGGCCAGACGCCGTGGGACTGCCAGAAGGCCTTGATGCGGGCGAGACTGTGTCGGACTGTCTTCCGAACTGTGACGTGGGAGGCGTCACGACCGCTATCATCCCAGCCGTCAGCCGTCCAGAACTCCCCGAACTGCGCGCCGCGATGCAGCCCGTTCCAGTCGAGGCCGACGATGTCGGCCGGTGGGTCGTCCGTGAGTGTCGGTCGGGTCAACTGCTGGATGACGTCCCACTGTTTCGGTGGGCTGCCCCCCAAGATGTGAACACGACGGCCAGTCGGTCGGCTCGGAGAACTCGTGGGCCAATCGATCGGCGTACCCCCGCGAGTAGCCGAGCACGAGGTCGTTCGGGATCGTGTCGATCACGTCGCGGCACTTCGGGACGATGACGAGTTCTGCATCGGGATAACTCGCCTGAATTTCGCGGGCAGCAGCCACGTACTCGTCGACATCGTCTCCCTCGTACACATCTCCGATCACCCCGACCGTGGGTTCGTATTCGAAAAATCTGGCGACGTACCGATCCAGATCGGGATTCCGAAAGTCGTTATCCAACATCCCGACGGGGATGTTCAGGTCCTGATACTGGGTCTGCTGGTACCCACAGTCTTCTCGGAACCCAGGCAGGAATCCGAGCCGATACGCATCCAGAGCGAACGGCGCTCGATGGAGGAACGCCACGACGTCGGCATATCTGGCAGCGGTGATGTCGCGATCAGTACTGCTGCAGGAGTTGATTTCGAGCGACATGAACATGGGCTGCGAGGGCGAATCCAGCCGCCCTGCACCCTCTCTGAGGGGCAATAAACGGAGCCGCAGTCCGCTATTAACCAACACTAGTCTCCAGAACCCGCAGATCGTTGGTTAATATAGAGACGACGTAGCCACCGTGTCCGCTCAGCGGTGAGTCAGGCCTTCAGTCGAGTCGGTGGGGAACGACACGATGCCCGCACGGCGTGACCACTGCTTCACTCGGCCCGACGATTGTCACGCTCGCGATTCGGCGATCACAGACCGGACACTGCTGGTGGGCGTTTTCGTTTGCCATATGGAAACGCGAAAACGGATAACTGCGCTAGTTCGTCACCTGCCGGAACCGCTCGCGAAGCGCCTCTTCACGCGCTTCGAACTGCTCGACGTTGTCCTGCAGGTCTTCGTTCACACGCTCGATGCTCGCGAGCGCCCGCTCGCCGGCGAGCGACGCCTGCGACCCGTCGTCGCCGTCCGCCTCCAGCTGCTCCTCGTAGGCTCGTTCGACGCGCTCGATGGTGCCCTCCGGGTTGAACAGGATGTCGTTCGCAACGCGGACGTACTGGTCGAGGGACGTGCCCTCTTTCCCTTGGAAGAAGTGGGTGAGCGCGTACGTCGCGCCGGAGTGCAGCGTCCACATATCGATCTCGAACGGCGACGTAGCGTTCGCCTCGGCATCCTCGGCAGCACGCTCTGCGAGATAGTCCGGGAACCCCAGCAGGCTGTAAAACTCGGTGACGGTGAACGGGAGCTCGGAGAACTCGAGCTCGATGTCCTGGGCGTCTCGAATGAACTCGAAGAGATCGTCGGCGACGAGTTCGACCTGTGCAAGGATCTCTTCCCACCAGGTCCGGAAGTCCCGAACGTCCCCGACGTGCTTGATGACTTCCTTGTCGGTGAGCGAGCGCATCGAATTCGAGCAGTACCCGTCCTGGGCGAATCCCTCCACGTAGACGGCGTGCTCACCGAAGAAGTCGTAGCCGGAGGTCACGCCCATCGTGATCGGGTCCGACCGCCCCGGCAGCCGGACTTCGAGGCCGTCGAACATCACGTCCATATGGACCTCGCCGCCGCCCCGGTAGCGACGGACCTCGCCGAACATCACGTTCCCGAGCGGCGTCCCGTCGATGGTCTCCTCGCGAAGGACCTCTTCCAAGGGCCTGTACACGTCGACCGGATTGATAATCGCATAACTGTCCGTAGGGACGTGAAATAGTGGGTCTGCGTCGGGCTCATCGTCTGTCGCGTGGTCGCGCGCTCTCGTCGGCTCGACTAAGGCGTTGAAGCGCTCCGTTTCGACCCACTCGTCGGAGTAGGGATTCCGGTATGCGACTGTCGTCTCGACGGTCTGCGGGAGGTCACGAATCGTTTCGGCGAAGGACTTCGGTTCGTCGATCGTTTTCTTCCGGCGGTACCAGTCGGGTAGTTCTGTATCGGTTCGTCCGTCGACGCCAGCGAACACGGTTCTGGATTCTGGATCTTTCATTGCAGTCACCTCGAAATCGAATTCGTCACCCGCGCCGGCGCTCTCATCACGCGCCCTGCGCCCCCTCTCACGGGCGCAAAAACAACCTCTTAACCAACATCTTGTCCAAGAATCCAGCGTTGTTGGTTAATTATCTGGACGGTCCCGACACCTGGCTTCGGCTCTTCAATTCACTCGTCGGCTTCGCGTCGACGGCGCACCTGTTCAGGATTCGGCACCCACGGATGTGCGTCCCAGCAGTGAAGGGCGTGCTCTCGTGCTGTACCGAACAGCGCCTCGCACGATCCACATTCGTAGGCCGTCTCGGGCCAGCGTTCTGTGACGAACATCGCCGTCACCGTCGACCTAACTGGATCTGGTGCGGCCGACCGCTGAACGTAATCATAGCCAATCACTGTCCGTCGACGAAGCGCCGACTGCGCCAGCCGTTCGGGCCGGTCTGCTGGGAGATACACCCAGCGGACGAACGCTGCTTCTGAGTCCTTCGCCGAGGGTTGGAGAATGAACCACCGGTTGTGCTCGTCGCGGAACAGATACCGCTCAGTGCCCCGGTTCTGGAGATAGAGCGGATCACCATGGCCGGGAATCAGCCGAAGTCCCACGGACGGCGAGATCGGGGCGAGGAGTCGCTCTTCCAGCGTGAGCGAGCGGGACTCTCCGGCCGAATTCTCGGTCTCGAAGTCGTCAAGCGTCGCTTCGTCAGTCATGATTCGCTGGGATTCGTCTCGCCGGTGTCTTCCCCGCCTGTTCGCTCATGCCGGTCGTTGTATCGCTCAAGTTCTCGACCGATACGCTCCAGCGCTGTGATGGCGCGTTCGATGAGCTGGTACGTTGCTCGCGAAAGTCGGATGTTTTCCATCAGATGTCCTCCTCTGGCTCGACGAGATCGTTACTCTCAGCGACGAGTGCCTGAACGGCTGAGGCAGGGTCGTTCTCGACCGGAAGTGTTTGATGGCCAAGCGGGGCGGGATACGCCCGGTCGCCCTGCGCGCAAAGTATGATCAACCACTCCTCGCTCCCTTCGGCGAGGACGACGTAGTGGTCGATATCCCGGCGTTGGAAGACTGTCCGATCTGTCCGGCTCACCGCACTCCAGTTCGCCGGCAGTGACGATGACGGCGTCCCACCATCTGGCGTGAGTGCTCGGTACTCTTCGAATTCGGCGAGTGCCGCCTCGATATCCTCCCCGGTGAGATGCCAGCAGTCGGCCGGGCCATCGCACGCGAGTTGACTCACCACCTCGTTGCGGAACTGGATGTAATGCTGGTGGGCGACGCGTTCGTCGTTAGTGTAATCGAGGAGGAGCGCACAGGCGAGCTGTGCCGGGCCGCTTCCGGTGTAGCCCCAGTCGAAGCCCGCTGGGCTGTGTCGCACGAGGCCAAGGCTCCGATCCGGGGTGAGGCGCTCGTGGATTGGTGGTCGAATCTGTCTCCATCGGTTGAACGCGGGCGTTCGGATGCCCCGCACCCCTCTCGGGGGGTCGAAAAACCATACTGGATGAGCACACTCGAGGAGAGCCCTCGTGTACGACCTATTTTCGGGAAGCCACAGGGGATTACTCGGTCGTGAGGCGGTCGTAGAACGTTCGGGGCTCGACAATATCGATCCCACGGAACGAGTCGAGATCGAGTAGATGGCGGTCGCCGGAGACGATGTAGTCGACGTTGCCCGCTACGGCAGCTTCGAGGAACTTGTCATCGTCAGGATCAGCCTCGACCGCTGTGATCTCTTCATCCGGGTCGACGAACTCCGCGAAATAGCGGATCGTTTCGACCTCCTGTTGGACGTCTTCTTCGTCCATGTGGAACTTCTCCGGGTATTTGAGCAGGGTGTCTCGAAATTCCGTGAGCGTCGCGACGGAGACGACGATCTGATACTCGCTGCTAAACCCCTTGACGACTATCTCGTGGGGGACGCCAGTTGCGATAACGCTCGAAATGAGAACGTTCGTATCGAGAACCGCTCTCATTCATCGGCGCCCCGCGCATCATGCACCAGCTCGTTGACCTCGTCCATCGAGAGGTCGACCGTCTCAGCACGCTCTTCGACCCGCTGCTGGAACTCCTCGACGGAGGGGAGTTCGAGTTTCTTCAGTACAAGGCCGTAGTCCGTCGGGACGACCATCAGCTTCGTGCCCTTTTCGAGGCCGAACTGTTTGCGTAGCCGACTTGGGATGGTGATCTGTCCCTTCGACGTCACCGTCGTGACTTCAGGGTCGTCAGTACTCATGAGTGGCTCTATGTAAGAATTCCTTACGCAGCGTCTTGAACCCACCGGTCAGGTCGATTCCACTGCGTCTTCCATCGTCGTTTGGTTCCCTTGTCGAGAATCACCGCTCGGGGCCGTAGACGATTACTGAGCGGCTTTCATAACCGCACACCCGACACTCGAACCACCGTTGAATCTTCGCACCGTCAGCACTCTTCTGGCCGACGACGACCTCGTCGTTCGGACACTCTGGGCAGCGGAGCTCTGGCTGGGGGCGCTTTTCGAGTTCGTCCCGAAGCCACGTGGTGTCCTTTGTCGCGAATCCGCGCGACCACACGGGGTAGCCCTCGACGAGAATCGCGGCCCGCCACTTGTGGACGTACGAATCCGGCGCACGGTGCAGGACTGCTCGGGCGTTGCTCCCTCTGTTTCGGTACGCCAGGGTCGGAGTACGGCCCTCTCGGGTCCGGTTGGTGAGTCGTGTCATAGTTACTCCTCGAAGAGACAGCGAGCGGCTGCATCGTCGCCAGCGAGGGTCTGCTGATCCTCGTCCGTATCAGCGAAGAGTGTTGACTGATCTCCCTCGGATGTTTGCTCAACTTCGGGTCGATCGTCTACGCCGAATTCACCCGCCTCGGGCTGGTCAAGACGCGAATCCCGGTCACGATGATCCACGTCAGCGCCGAAGTCCTCGAGTGAGGTCTCGACGCTTGTTTCAGTTACTTCGAGTTGGCCATCGTCGCCGAACGCAGTCTGTCGGTGAATCTCGATCTCTGGTCGCTCGCTCATCTGGATTGAGCCTCCACCCACCGAGGCTCCGACAGACACCTCCGAGTGCTGCGTCAATCGTCTTCTGCGCGAATTTCGCTGGCCCGATCTTTGAGATGGCGAAGAATCTGGACCCGTTGCTGATTCGCGTTCTCGTAGGCGACGCAGGCTCGCAGCGTCTCCATATCGTTGATCGTCACGATACCAGCGTTGATCAGTCGCGTATTCGGGGGTTCGAGCCGTTGTTCTGGCGAAACCTCGCTTGCGTCAGTCGATTGACCGTCAGGATTGCTCACTGATGATCGCCTCCGCTACTGCTGAGGCGACAAAAAACAGCCCCCGCCGTTACCCGTCTTCTTCCTCGGGTTGGATCTGGCGGGCGTCCTCAGCGAGATCGTGGATGTACTCCCGAAGAATCTCCATGTCCTCGCGAGCGTCCTCGAGGGTCTTGCCCTTCGCTTTGGCCACGATTTTGTCCTGATCGCGGGTGCCAGTCCCGCGAGTAAGCTTCACGGTAAGGGAAACGCCGACGTCACTACGTTCGACGTATTCCGTTCGTGTCGCCTGTTCAGTGGCTTCGGTCGATTCATCATCCGCACGAGATGGTTGGGTGTGTTCTGACATGGATTCTTTCGGTGATTGGTATTCAGATGGACGGTGCAACCGGCTCGCCGGGTGTTTCGTGAAGGATTGCGTCGATATCGGATCCGGTGAGTCGCCAGCTTCCAGCAGACCCAGCACAGTCCAGCTGGCTCACGACCTCGGTTTTGAACTCCTGGTAGTGGTCGAGGGCCAACGCCTCGTCTCTCGTGTAGTCGAGGAGGAGTGCGAGCGCGAGTTGCGCTGGACCACTACCACCATATCCCCATTCGAATCCCGAGGGACTGTGATTCACCAGTGCGAGACTCCGCTCTGGCGTGAGCCGTTCTTGGCCGGGACATTTCTCAACGATAGCCTGCCCGCTCTGCCGATACCCGACGTAGGCGATGTCGCAGTCGCTCGCTGGGCGTGTCTGTTCAATCGAGTGTGTGTCGCTAGGTCTACTCATCGGTCTGTTCGGGAGCTACTCGTTCGAGCACCCCCGCACCCCTCAGGGGGTGAAAAACAGTCACAGGGACTGCTTGCCCCTACGCGAGATGGGAGATCTCGGCTGGTTCGTCGACCTCATCGAATTCACCACGCTCGACTGGCTGCCAGTCATCGCCGGGTGCTGGACTCCACCAGTCGACCTCGTAGGCACCCGGTGCGCCGAGGATCTTCACCCGCGCCGACCCATCGGGTAGGTCGCGACGGAGCTTCTCGTCGACGTGGAGGTTCCACGTTGAGTGGGTGTCGAAGCAGGCGAGGACGGCCTCCTCGTAGCCGCGCGTCTCTCGGGATTCCTGGAGTTCGACCTGGGTGTTGCAGTTCTTGCAGAACACACCTTCGAACGGAATGTGACTGAATACCTCGTGCCCGCAGACGGGACACCAGAGGAACTCGAACAGTGCTTCGCTGTGACGGTCGATGATTTCCAGACACATCTGTGGATCTGGCCCGATTGAGACGGGCCACCCATCCCGGCCCAGAAATAAACGCCATCGCAGATCCGCACCAATCAATCAGCGCTCGGCGCCGTACACGATTCTCGAGGATGCTTCGTACCCACATCTCCGACACTCGAACCAACGCTGAACCTTCGCGCCGTCAGCCGTTTTTCCGCCGATTGCCACATCGCTGTTCAGACACTCGGGACAACTCAGTTCGGGCGTTGGCCGTTCTCGGAGCTCGTCACGGAACGATTTCGCGTCTTTCGTCTCGTACCCCCGCGACCATACCGGGTAGCCGTCGACGAGGATTACGCCACGCCACTTGTAGCGGTACGAATCCGGTGTTCGGTGTAAGACCGCCCGAGCGCCGGTCTCGGTATTCCGGTATGCGAGTGTGGGCGTGCGGCTCTCGCGCTTCCAATTTGTGATCCGGGACATCTGTTAGAAGTGGACGTCGGCGGGCACGATCCAGAGCTCCTCGCTCTCCTCCAGCACTCGATCCAGCTGCTCACGGTGACGGATCCCGTTCGCATATTCGTTGTACAGGAAGATCGTTGGCCCGTCGTAGGCGCCGACCTGGTGGAAGGCGTGCCGAGCGAGATCTTCGTCGCGCATGATCTCCTCATCGGAAAGTTCGTCAAGTGCTTCCCTCACCCGTTCGAGATTCCGCTCGAACTCCTCTTTCGTCGCCTCCCAGCCACGCTCGAGGAGATCCTGGCCGTCATCGGAGTCGACAGGAGCCGCCGTCGGGAGCTCACCCCATCGCGCCTTCCCCGCAACGGACGTGTTCTCCTCATCAAAACAGACGTAGTAGTCGAAGACGGCGCCGGTATGTGGGTCCGCGCCGACCAGGCGGTCGAACACCGTCTTTCCGGTGGATAGTGCTTCGCCTTCTGTCGATGCTTCTACCAGACTGTAAATGACCATGTGCATCTCGAACACCTCGAAGCGCCGACGCACCGGGAGTCGTTGCTCGCTCGCTCCTGCTGCGCCGGCACCCATCGCCGGCGCTCGAAAAACATCTCCAAAAGAGGTGCTCACTGGCTATCGTTCTAATACCAGATAGGAGGATGGGCAACTCAGTGGGCCCAAGTTATGACAGGAACTATTACTTGTCCACCAACATCTACGTCATAAACAGCTCACTATGGGTACTTTCTCTTCTATTCGGTCTATTCCATTTTCTGAATTCCTCATCTTTGGTCGATCCGAGACTAAGATTTTTGCCATCGTAGCTAGCGAGACAGTCTTCCTCGGGGCCACCTTCTTCGTCGCCACGCCTCCGTTCCTACCGATCCCCTTCAGTGACAGTGCAGCACTCCTTATAACAGGGCTTCTCACCGTTGTTCTCGCCGCTGCACTCTACGTCCTGCTTTCAGGCCTCGGATACCAGACCTACTCAGCCAAGTTCCATAGCCCCGCCCACATCCTCAAATGCTGGGCAGCACACCTCGCTCTCTCAACCGTCGTCATCTACATCGGCTACCTGCTCCTCGTCTACCCGTACACAGGAAGCATCGTCCCCCAGCCAGTCGACATCGGTATCGGAGCCGTATTCTCGACCGGTTACGCCATCTCGATAGCCGGGATCATCTACGGCGAGGACTATTTCTCCGACAACACCAACACGAAACCGGAAGACATCGACCAGTTCCTCACAGCAGCAGAAGACCTCAAAGAAAAACCGGAGCCAGAGATAGTCGACGAACCCGGCCAGCTGATTCAGGCAGGTGACTCACTTCTTACAGGCCTCCAGACATCCAACCTGGAAGGAACCGGAGACCTCGCTTCAGATCTACAGGACTGGCTGGAGACGTTCAAGCAGCGGGAACTACAGGGGCAGAAAAAGATGGTAGGGGACCTCCCCAACAGCGATGCCCAGTTCTCCGTATGGGAGGACCGGTACAATGCTTTCCAAGACCTCGAAGAAGAGCTTAGGGAAATGGATAACTCGGCTTCACGTAGGGTAGTATTATCTGTTATGGGTAAATAATCGTAGCATAACATGGAAAAGTACGCTGAAGATCGGGAATTTGGGCCTCCGGATAAGAAACCTCACAACGAGGGAATCTGCCTATTCAGCGATTCCAAAAGCTGCTACGGAGACGATCTAGAATCTATTCTAAACGAGATCACTCCCAAGATATCAGGCTACGAGGAGACTATCGTCGCAGATCCTCACGGAGAAGGCCTTGACTTGATGCGGGACGACCCTGTAGAGGCGGAAACAACGATCCTCAAGAGCAGTCTCTGGCTTGTCCACCACGAATGCATCATAGAAGACGATCTCAAGGACGACTTCAGACGTGCGATAAACGCCACACCTCCTCGAACCCATGTCTGTATCCTGATCGATGCCCCGGAATCAGAGCATAAAGAGATCGAGGAAGACCTCGATGAGGTGACGGACAGTCAGAATGTCTTCACGGTCAAATCGAAGCCTGTCCTCAGGAACAGTATCAGGCAGTACCTCGATATGAGCGCGAATCCGAAGAGAGGAAAAGAAGAGGTCATTGAATGGAACAACAACGTCTGTGATCTAATCGATGCAAGGAGCTGATCCCGGATGGTGAACGAAACACTCGCCCTGAAACGGATCGGAGAATGGGCGGACTTGTCCGGCGAAGAGTTCCATCTCTACCTGGATATCGCTGCGGATGTGCAAAGCGAGAAATTAGACGAACAGGAAGGTTCGGAGCGGCTTTCTGGAGAGCAGTATTTCGATTTCCTGAACGAACAGGTTCTACCTGACGAGCGTGTTATCGACGAGCTTGAGTTAGCAGGTCTTTCCGAAGAGAAACTGCAGAGATTCCGGGACGGCCAAGTGCCGATTCTAGAGCTGTACTCGGAACAGTACAAACTTAACTACGGCCTGGATCAGGTTGCGGACTTCGTGATGATGCTGAAGTTCGTCCGGGATTATATGAAGCTGACCGGGGAGGATAGTGTTGCGCCTCGGAACCGGCTTCAGTATCTGCTGTACCTGGTGAACCTTGAGCTGTCACAGGAGGATACTCTTCCAAACAGGTCAAATCGGACGGCTCTCGGAAACCTGGAGCACACTGGCTACCGATACAACTTTTCGAAGGGAAGCGGCCCGTATTCCCAGAAACTGTACCGGGACAAGAACCGGCTTTTCGCCCAGTCTCTGCTTCATGAAGAGGTGATGGAGGAGCCGGTTTCGGAGGGTGATGAACCCTATGAGATCTCGTTAGGAGTGAACGGTGAACGGTTGATAGCCAAGTACGGAAAGAAGTTGGATAATCTTGACAGTGTTTTACTGAAAGAATGGGATCTCCAGCAGAGAGACGTGATCAGAGAGCACGGTACGAAATCGATGGAGGAGCTGAAGGAACTGGTCAGGTCCATGCCCCAGTTCCAAGCCACCCCGAAGAACGAGGAATTGTTGAAGGCACGTCAACGGGACTTCGATGAGCCTGTGGATCCGATTCAGGAGTTGATGCTGAATGTCTAGTGAAGACCAGATCATCAAGGACATCTTGAACGAGGTAGAGAACGAGCCCAAGTTCACCGAAGAGGACAAAGAGGAATGCCGCCAGCTCCTTGAAAACCACTACAAGGACGTTTCTCTCGACGAGGAACTGCTTCATCTTGATAAAGCATCGGTACAGGATTTCGAGGCAGTAGAGAACAAGGAGATCCCCTTCGGGGAGCAGGGAACGGTGTTGTATGGAGAGAATCTGACGGGGAAAACCAGTTTCATTGAGGCCTTAGAATACAATCTGATCGGACTCCCTGATAGCGATCCGAAGAGGTCAGAGTTCGAGCTCACAAACTTGATCAGCAACGGGAAGTCCACCGCTCACACCAACACATACTGGAACGTCAACGGAGACAAGTACAAAATCTACCGCACACTGAAGTGGGAGGGCAATTCGCTTACCGGCTACCCTCGAGTTACGAAGTCTCCTGAAGAGGGCGGTGAGGAGGAAGACCGGCGAGATAGTCAGGCCAAGGTTTCCGATCTTCTCGGGATTCTACCGTTAGAAGAGCGTCTCAGTGAACGCAGATGGGATCTCTATCGGATCATGGGGCTCTTCTTCATCACCTCCAAGGACTGGCGGCTGTTCATGGACTGGAACAAGGCCTCCGATATGCTGGACATCCTCTTCCGGGTGAATCTTACCAACGTCATCAACGCCAGCGAGAACCGGATGGAGGAGCAGTACAGTGTCTCCGAGGAAGCCAGGCAGGCCTCGATGTACGTCGAGGACCGCAGGAAAGAGCTCAAGCAGGAAAAGAGAGAACTGGATGACCTGGAGAATCAACGGGATCGAATCAGTACGACACTCACCGATAAGCAGGATCAGTTAGAGTCGGTTCGACGCGCTCTCCGTGAGGAGACTGAGGAAGGTGTGGACACCGACGAGCTTCAGTCCCAGAAGAGTTCTTTGGAGTCGAAAGAGGCTAATCTCCAACGGCAGCTCACGGACAAGGTCAATGAGTTAGCGAAAGTTCGCCGCCTCATTAACCGGTACGAAGATACGGATCTGAAGGAGGATATGGACGTTGTCGGGGACGAGGTCCGGAATTTGATGAGCGTCCCTGAGAAGTGTCCTATCTGTACTAACAAGGTGGAGAGCGAGGACCGTGCCCGTCTTCTGGAAGATCATCACTGTCCTCTGTGTCACAAGGAGGTCCCGGATAAGCGGCTGCGAGTGGAGAAGGAGCACCAAGCTGAAGAATCTATTACGGCGATCCAGGAAAAGCAGCAGGAGCGACTGGAAGATCTGGAAGGTCAAAAAGAGGATATCCAGTTCGAGATTGAGTCTCTGGAAGAACGGATTGAGGCCACGAACGAGCAAATTGAACAGTTGGAGGAGACGCTTGAGGAGGGTGAGGTGGCTGATCTTATCGATGAGCGTGAGGAGCTTGACCGAGAGGTCAGAGAACGGAAGGAGAAGCTGACGACGATCCAGGCCGAGATCGAAACGAAGGAAGACCGAATAGAGGAGTTGGAGGAAGAGGTCGAGGAGCTGGAAATGCTGTACGAGGAGTACGAGCAGAATAACCGGAAACGGCAGATGCTTTCCAGCTTCAATACGATCGTCCAGAGAAAACGGGACCAAGAGCAGCGGAGGCTGAAGAACAAGTTGTCCGATGTAATGCTTGAGTTGACGGACTACTTCACTGATGGAACGTTCAGTGATGTCGACGATGTTGTGTTTCAGGACAAGGGGAAGTACACTTACGAGGTCCACCTGGAGGACGGCACTGTTCTTGATTCAACTGATCCTCAGGGAAGTACGTCGGAGGTTGTGCTTCACGCTCTCCTGTTCCACACAGCAATTTTGAAAGAGCTGAGCCAGTCGGATCGGAATCTGCCTCTTCGGCTGTTCGTTATTGACTCTGCCTTCGGGAAGGAGCAGGACAAGTACAATACGAGGGCGATAGCGAACTTCCTAAGCGAGCTTTCGAATATCTTGTCGGATTACCAGGTCATCATTTCGATGGCGGAGATCGGTATTGACACGAGTCCTTTCGAGGAGAATTACCGGTTTGAGCGGTTCGACTAAATTGCTTCATCGGCTTCTTTAACGGTGATGGTTAGGTCGCCCGACGCGTAGTCGGCCTCGAAGTCGACGGTGAACGCGTTTGACTCGTAGGCAGCGTGGTAGGCGCGGTGACGTTCGAGCGAGCCAGTCGCCTTGAAGTGGAAGAACGCGGCCGCCGTGTAGGGCTTGCTTTGGGTTTCGATCTGCGTCTCGACGGAAGCGGGAAGCGCGATCTGAGGCGTCTCCGTGTCGATACTCGCAGCAAACTCCTTTGCTTCCTCGACGGTTGCTTGCGAATGTCCCGGTGTCTTGCCGGTGAACACGTTCACCGGGGTTTCCGTCTCGTCGGTGAACAGGACGTTCTCGAAGGTGCACGTCCCGAGGACAGCCTCGGGACCCAACTCGCAATCGTGGAACGGATCGTCGTCTGGTAGCTTGGCCATCAAATCACGAGCCTACAGAGAGGCTCACCCATTCCGGCCCCTGAAAAACAGCAGTTGCTACGAAGCAGATCCAACTAGGAGTGGTTCAGGCTCGCCTTCTCGAAGGGTGATTCCCCGGTCGGAATGAGCAGCTCCTGTCGATCTGCGACTCGCTCGGCCAGCTTCCGTTTTAGGTACTGCCTCGCCGTCGACGGCGTGAAGACGCCTTTGTCGAGCATGTCGCCGACGACGTCTTTGAGGGCCGCGAACTGTCCCTGTAGGTGGCCGTCGCCGACCGGCTCGCCGTCGTACCAGCGCACCGTCGCGAGCGCGCCATTCCCGACGGTCTCTCCCTGTTCGACTGTCTCCGAGTCGTACTGGAGGCCGAACCATAGTGTCCGATACGCAGTTACCTCGAAGGTCGGCGATACCACGAAGAACGCCTCGTGATGAAGGTAGTCGAGGTGGTCCGCGACTATCTCGTCGAGGGTGAGCCCGGTGGCGCGGGGCTTCGGCTCGACGACCGTCGACGGTCGAACCTCGCCGGCGAGGTAGCCGTCGACGGCATCTGCCTCGAGGCCATCGGCCAGTTCCGCCAGCAGCTGTTTCGCCCACTTGGAGTCGGTGTCGTCGCCACCGAACGGCGACTCAGCCGAGATTCGGTGCTTGAGCTTGAGATTCGCTGCACCCCAATGAGAGTAGTGGAGCGTGTACTGTCCGTCAGTTCGTTCGTACGCAACGAGTGCGCGGTGGCCCATTGAACAATCACCTCGCAGGACGACCCACGACTGGATCGCCCCGCACCCCTCCCGGGGGACGAACAACGCTACTCGTCGATCGGTTCGGGGGAACTGAGGTCCGCGTACAGCACCTCACCGTCGCGGATGACGTACCGTTTCGCCAGCACGGGAAATCGGCACTTGGTAAATCCGGCTGTCTGGATGTCGAATTCTTCGTCCGGTTCGAGATACTCCGCGAGCGACCGGAGGAACTCGTGGGTGACGATGCCACCGTCGTAATCAGGAAGACCGTTCTCACGGGCCTCGTACACTTCGAAGCTGTCGTAGCCCCAGATAAGGAGTTCGCCGTCGTCGTCCACTTCCCAGTTGAGCGTCCCGAAGCAGTGGTTCTCACAGAGCTGGCGGACGGCCTGTGGGTCTGTTACGAGCGCGCCGGTCGATGTCGTTGCGGCTTGGAGTGTTGCCATGGGTTGTTCTCGGGAGCGATCTCGCGCCCCCGCACCCCTTCAGGGGGCGAACAACTGCTCACGCTGTGACAGCCACAGGACACTGCACTGCCGACGCGTCGTGCTGTCAGGATTCTCCGTGGACGTCACCGTTCGATGTCGTATTCGGTTGGGTGAGAACATCCACCTGCTCGAGGAGCGTCGTCGCGGTGCTAATTCGCTCTCGATCAGCGGGCTCCAATTGGTCGATATCGATACTGGTGAGGCTGCTGAGCGCGCGGTGGAGTCGATAGCCGGGGGTGTCTCGTGGGTCCATCTGTGCGCCTCCGCCAATTTGCGGCGCGAAAAACACCGGCGAGCTGTCAGCAGGGCAGTCCGGGGGTAATCACGAACTGGCCTCCAGTTAACCAACAGAACGAATCGATATCAGGGTCGTTGGTTAAACTGACTCCGTCTCTATTGATCGGCTTCGGGTTCGGGCCCATAGCGAGGTGTCCCGCACCGCTGACACTCCCACATGGGCTGCCCGGTCCACTCGTCATCGGGGACGGTCTCGAATTCGCGGAATCGATGCTTAGTCTCCCGATCACACTCCCGACACTTGAGGTGAGTTCTGGTTGGGCGCTCGCGTCGTGGCTGTTCGGTATCGGTCTTGTCAACGGATTCTTGGAGCGCAATCGTTGGCACCAGCCAGAGGTCGTCGTCTGCGTCCTCACGTAGGCTTGCAAGATGATCTTCGGAGTGAACCCCACTCCCGGTTTCGTCGTAGAGGAACGTCGTGTGCTCGCCGTCGTGACAGGAATGCGTCATCTCTGTCCACACTGTCCGCTGACGAGCAGACGCGAGCAGCTGAGTACCACATTCAGACGTGACCCGTGTCGCCGAGGGGAGCGAGGGCCACTGGTCGACAAGCTGTGGGGCCGGTTCCTCGTCGAGATCATAGATTAGCTTGCAGTCATCGACGACTGGGTCATCATCTGCCTTCGCGAGGAGGGTCGCCGCAGCAGATCCCTTCCCGACGGCGCCGTAGAACGTCGACGCCTCAACGATTATGTGGATGACGTGGAGGAGAGTCGTTTCGGCAGTCGATGTGTCCTGATCGTCGGCTGCTTCGAGATGATTCGTGAGACAGAACCGGCACTTCGACTGGCCAGCGGGGATTGACGCTCCACAGGAAGCGCACTCGGTCTCATCTGCTGTCGGGTCGTCTGGATAGTCCGCGTCGACGCCACCAGAGCGTTGCCGCCGGGGCTCACCACTACTACTGGCGAGTTGGTCGTCGGGAACGTGGGTCGCTTCGCCGAGCGGTCGGAGGGCTTTGTAGTCGGCGTACTGGTCGGTCATAGAGTGATCTGGCCGTATCATGCTTCGTCTTCGGGTTTAAACAATGGCTCTCACATCAATCAGCCTACAGACATACAACCGAAAATCAGCAGTGTGGGCGTTATACAGCCAGTTCGTCCAGTGTGTCGCGGTGGGTCCGCACGGTGACCACCGAGACGTTCGCAACGTCAGCGACGTCCGACTGGGTGAGCCATCGTCCGTCTTCGCGTCCGGCCTTGTACAGACAGGCTGCGGCGAACCCGGATGGCCGAACTCCCGTGGTTGCTCCGGTCGATTCGGATGCCTCCGCCAACTGTCGAGCCCGCTGCCGGATCTGATCGGAGACGTCGAGCTCCGAGGCCAACCGCGGAACGAACGCACTCGGCGTCACGGGTTGGGCTGGCAGGCCAAGTTCCGTATTCAGCGTCGTGTAAGCGTTCGTCACCCGCGATTGCTCGACGCGCGCCGACTCGGTGATGTCGTCGAGCGTTCGCGGTCGCCCGTTACACCGACACGCCCCGTAGACACTCGCGGCGGCCATCGCCTCGATCGACCGGCCCTGCAGGAGGTCCTCGTTCTGAGCGCTGCGGAAGAGCTGGCAGGCCTGGTCACGGGTCGTCTCGGATAGTTCGAGCGCACTACTGATCCGGCGGACTTCACTAAGCCCGTGTGCGAGGTTGCGTTCAGCTTTCGACTGAAACCGCCCACGCGTCTGTTCACGGCGCATCCGGGCGAGCCGCCGTCGCTTCTGTCCTGAGAGTTCGTTCCCGTTCGCATCGGTTCCGCGGCCGATCTCCGTCGACAACCCTCGATCGTGTCGTGTCGCCGTCAACGGAGCGCCCGTGCGCTCCCGTTCGTCTTCGTCGAACCCTCGCCACTCTGGCCCGTGGTCGATCCGCTGTTCATCGATGACGAGGCCACAGTCCTCGCAGATCGTTTCGACCGCGTTGGTGGTGACTCGGCCATCGCACCCGGGACACTGATTCGACTCCGCGTCGGTCTGGACGTCTTCGTCGAACGCCGTCTCGTAGATGTCTCTGGTTGCCATAGATGCACACGAGGGAATGCACGCACATCGCGTCTCTCGGAGTGCCCTCATCCATCAGGGGACACATACACACCACAGGGGACGGTGGTGATACCGATGGACTGCGGTGGCGAAAGCCCGGCCGCGCAACGGCGCCTTGGCGCCGTGAGCTGCCCGGACCGTGGAGGTGGTGGGAGGTGGCGGTGACCGCGTACACACCAGCAAAAAAGGGGAGCGACGACCGGCTATTCCCACCACCGATCGCGCTCTGGGAACTGAATCGTAGTCCACCCGGTAACGGCCAGTGAGACTCGTCCATCGTACCAGTTCCGGGCCGCTTTGTGAATACGCACCTGCTCACCCTCCTCAATCCACGGCGCATCTGATTTCTCCCAGATCGTCACCTTCGTTTTCCCACTGTCGTCCGCGATCAGCCCGACTTGAGCGATGGCCGGCGAGTCCGCATCCCAGAGTACCTCGACCGCGCCCTCGATGCTCACCTCTTTGCGATTGACCTCCTCGATCTTTCCGATGGGAATCACCGTCCCAGGTGCTGTCTGCAACTCCTCGAACACCCCGACGACTGCACTCGTCAGGTCTTTCCCACTGACGACGGCTTCACCCAGCCGCCGGCTAATCGCTGCCCGCGACCAGCCATCCAACTTCTCGGCCAACCGCATCGACTGTTTGTTCACTGCTGCCAACTGCTCCTGCGTGAGCTCTGCACGGGGATCGTCTCGCTCCGGGTCCGCTATTGGATTCACGCTCGCCGCCCGCTTCTGGAACTCCACACGCCGCTCAGCGCCCCGCTTCGCTGCGATGTCTCGCGTCCGCTTCGCGCGTCCCTCCTGCGTGCCCAGCTCGGCCTGGGCACTGATGCGCTCCAGTTCGGCTTCCCGCGCCCGAATGCGCTCCTCCTGTTCGAGGGTGACGCCGTGAATCCGCTCGTTGCTCGTGTCCGCGATCCCGTCCGGGTGGTTCGCATCCACCTTCGCCTGCGTCTCCTGCTCGACCGCCGCCTCGAACTCCGGCGTCTCGTCGACGACTGGGAAGCCGTCCTCATCGACCGCCTGACCGCCCGCTTTCTCGAATGCCTGTTCATCGACCGAAACGACCTTTCCGCTAGCGTTGTTACTAGACATTGGAATCACACCAGATTCCGAAAGCGCTCACGCGCCGACTCCGCGATGCTCCAACATCGCGGTTTTCCGACGACAACGACCGACAGACCCATCTGCGCGCTCTCGCTCGCGCCTTCGCGAGCGCCCTACCGGGCGCGAGCGAGAGCGCGCCTGCATAAGGTGCCCCCAACCAGCACCGCGCGCCGACCCGCCCGGAGCGAGCGGCCAGCGCATTCCCCGTTTCGCCCGCGACGCAACCACGTCCGTCGCGGGTCGGAGAGTCCCGGAAGCCTCCGGAAGTCCGGGACCGAAACGGGAGAAGCGCTGGCGCCGAGGGCACATTCACTTTAGCCCGGAACGGCGACCGAGCGCACGCGAGGGAGCCGCACGCCCGGAATGGTCGGTCGCGAGCGACGCGGAGGGCGGAATGCGGCGAGCGGTGCGAGCCGTATCGTACACACCGGCCAGCCGAGAGAGACTAATGCCAGCTCAATAAACCGCAGCTGCGTCGTTCTGTTAACTGCCGAATTCCGGCCAAAACAACGCTCAAGAAGAGTGGTACTGGAAGCGCTGCAACTGGAAAAGCGAGCGACCAGCGGATCGACATCCACTCCGCGGACACGGAGCGTCCGCTCGCTGGTGTCACGGCGACACCACGGCGGCACCTTGTGGGTCTGTGCGCTATTCGTTGGGCTCTACCGTGGCCCCGTCGACGGGGTACCACTGGTGGTCGTCCCACTGGAACCGCACGGACTGTGCCGTCAGCCTGACGTCGGTGTTCGTCGCCTGTTCGAGCAGCGTCCGCGACGCGACGAGGTCGGCGTCGCACTCAAAGCCACGAGGACCCTCGATACTGAGTCTCAGAAACCCCCATCAACAATGAGTACACCATCCATTAGGACGTCACCGATGGACAAACAGGCGTTTAAGCGACCACCAAACCAATAGCTGTATTGAACAACGGCATAGATATGCGCCGCCGTACTATCCTCGCGTCGACCGGTGGACTCCTCACGGGCGGCCTGGCTGGCTGTCTGGCTAGCCCGGGCAGTGGAACCGATGCTCAGGGAGAGCAAACGCCGGCGACTGACGATTCCATCCCTGCGGGTACGTGGCCCCAGATCGGCTACGACGCCCGGAACACACGTCACACACCGCAGGCGCGTGGCCCCCGTGACGATGGGACGATTGCGTGGGAGCAGCTCGGCGATCGGCCGGTGTATCCACCGGTCGTTGCCGACGCTCTCTATCTTACCGAGGCGTGGACTGGTGGCACAGCGTTCGCGCTGGCGCCGGATGACGGGGCAGAGCAATGGTCAAACAGCGACCTCCCACCGATACGCTGGGCTCCGGCACTTCACGAGAACCGACTGCTCGTCATTACCCGCACGGAGGAAAACGTCGTTCGGCTCCACGCGCTGGATATCACGACTGGTGAGCAGGAGTGGGTTCAAGAGGACGGAATCACCGCATCAAGCGGAAAACGACCACCGATCAGCCCGACTGTCCGGGATGATACAGTCTATATTGGATCAAATCGAGGCATTATCGCGTGCGATGCGACGACAGGGGACGTCGAGTGGACGGCCACACTCGGCCCACACGTCGTCGAGACCAAGGACGGGCCAACGTGGCGGACTGACTGGGCGCAGCCAGCGGTGACCGCTGAGCGGGCGGTCACGTTCGATATGAACGAGAGCTACCGAGCGACCCGAGAAGTGTATGCAGTGGACACCCGGTCCGGTGACCAGGAGTGGACGGCCGAATTAGAGGTTGGTGCCGACTGGACGCTCAAAGGACACGTCGTCGCCGGCGATGAGCGCGTCTACGTATCCGCCTTGAAACCCCACGTCGCGCCCCTTGATGATGACTCGGAGTGGGCAGGGGCGGAGCGGTTGTTCGCTCTTGAGGCCACTTCGGGTGAGGTCGTATGGGACTGGGAACTCCCGAAGAAGACGCTTAGCCCGCCGGCATACGCGGACGGGACGCTGTACGTGGGCGAGTGGTATCCTGATGCCGACACTGGACGGTTGCACGCCCTTGACGTGAGCGACGGGGGCAACAGATGGACCTACGAGACCGAAAAGGGAGCTGTCCTATCGCCAACTGTCGCAGAGGAGACAGTCTATATCAGTCAGGGCGAGGAGCTTGCAGCCGTCGCCCGGGCGGACGGGACACGTCGCTGGCGACTGGAGATCGGTGAGCGGACTGGCCCACCGGTTGTCGTCGGGGAGGCGACATATATTCAGACGAACCCGGGGCATAATTACCAGAGCCGACTGCTCGCGGTTCGTGAACCGTAATGTAATGTCCAAACTGCTCACCGGAAGGCGGAATGCGGCGCGCGGGGCGGGCCGTGACGGACACGGCAAACTAGGGGACCCCCGGCGACCAGAGATCCCTCCGGAGTGACCTCCCTCGCCCCATTTCTGAAACGACGCCCTCCACAGGCGGACACAACGGAGCCTGGCCCTGAAACCGAGAGCGTCATCCACGAGAAACGCTCGTACGACATTCACGGGTCCGGTGGGATCCGGCGGAGGGCTCCCACGGAGTCGTCGCACTAAGCGCTGCGTCGAAACGAGGTCGGGCCAGCGATCGCCGCGAAAGCGCACAACATCTGGCGGGCCGCACGCCAGAGCCCGCACCAGGCGCAGGGATTGCGCGTAACGCGTCGCGAGAATTCACTGGTGACGCTGGTGGTCGGCTAGCCGGTCTCTGAGCGCCCGAATCCCGTGCCGCTCGGCCCGCAGGCCCGCCTCGAGATACCGGACCGCGCGTCGCAAGTGCTCGTCCGAGGTGCCGAAAGACGGAAGCGGCGGCGTGTACGGCAGCACGGCGTCGAGAATGGCTCCGTTCGACAGCGGCGGCTCGTCGTAGAGTTGGTCTACCAACGGCCCGACGCGGCGGTCGATTTCCGGTTCCGGAATTGAGTCGGTCCACTCGCCGTTCCCGCTGCAGGCGTTCGCCTCGTAGGCGTCGATCGCGTCGGCAGGATATCCCAGGAACTGTCCGACTGCTCGGGGGCGATTCATCCAGTTGTCCGCGCGCTTCTCGGGTGATTCGGAGACCGGGTCAGGGAGCCGCTCGAATCGTTCGGCGGTTACGGCAATGTAGTAGGCTGCACGCAGCGTCGAGCCGTTCCCTGTCGACGAGCGGGGAAAGCGAACCGAGAACGGCAGGCCACATTCGCGGAGTAACTGCCCTATGAACTCCCCGCGGGCGAACTCCTCCGGCCGGGTTCGTAGGTCGGCGACACCGCGTTGAGAGACGAGTTCCCGGGTCGAAACCAGTCGGCACGCCGGGCGTTCACCCAGCAACACCAGGGCGAACTGCCAGCGGCGCACCGGGCCGAACAGGTCGGTAGGCGGATCGTGGAGGGCTTGCGCGACAACCCGGCGCTGGTCGCGGTTCAGTTTCTCGATAGGGGCGGCAGGCATATGCGGGCGAAGACAGGCCTCGCACTTGAGTGGGCCTGCTGTTGGTCCGGTACTGGACTCGCTCGCGCTGCCAGTTGGTCCGCTGACCGAGAGTTACGAATCGAAAAGTATCCCACGTGCGATCCACGTATTGCATCAAGGCCGGCGTGAGACGGTCTGGACGATCCGACGTTCGATCTCTCGGAGCCGCGAGAGACAGTCGAGCGTATCATCCAAGACCGGAAACGTCCACGACCGCGGGCCATAGAGATACTCCTGAAGCTGGATGCCTTCACGGGAGGGTCTCTCGTGGAGTTGCTGCTGGCGATCCTTGAGGAGGGCTTCACAATCGGCTTTCAGACGCTGCAAACGGCCCTCAGCACCCAGGACATCGTCAAAGGAGCGCTGGCTGAGCGGGGTCGTTGTGAGACGTTCGGTTGTGGCCGAGACGTCTCGCAAACGCTGACGAGCATCGGTGAGCGCATCGTGTTCGCGGTCGAGCGTCCGGCGAAAGGCCGCGCGGTCTTGCCGCGCAGCGTCACTTGCCTGGATGAGTGCCGCCTGCAGTTGTGGCGTGAGAACGTCGTTGCTCTCGACGATTCCGGCTAAGTCCGGACCGAACTCCGCGGCCATATGCTCCTCACGTGGTTCGTCGTACTCTTCCTCGTAATGGGCGACTGCCATTACGGTCTCACGGTAGGCGGCCCGAACGTCTTCGAGCGAGGCAGCGGTATCGGTCCTGGAGGGCTCGAAACACGCTCCGGTAGTGACAGGCGGCGACTCGATCGCTGTTGCCTCAAGCGCCGCGATGCGGGTGCTGAATTCCTTGAAGGCTGTTTGCTCTGCGGTGGTCCGCTCGCGTTCCTCCGTCACCGCCGACACGGCATCCGGAATGCGTGTCACACACGCCAGAACCGCAAGCGCCGAATCACGGCTGACCGCCGCTCCCGACACGGAGACAGACAGCGAGGGGACAGCCCAGAGTACCACGACTGTGAGCACCACCCGCTTGAGCCCCCCAGGCACGGCACGCCGTAGTGACGTCGACTGCTCGTCCGCACGCTGGCATTCATCTGTGGTATTCCTTAGCATATTTGGTAGTAGAACTAACGACGGTGCGCAGTAAGATAGTTCCGGAGGGTAGTCCATCCCTTGCAATGACGATTGGGTGACCTTCCGTCGATCGGTATCTCCACGTTCTGAACTACCACAAACTCAAGGCCCACAGCGGTGACCTGGTGTACGAAGCAAACGAATTGGAATCTCGCGCGATCGCGGGATGCCGAGCAACGGGAGAGCAAGTTCTCCCGAACTAACGGGCGGCTTGCCGCCCGTGAACGGCCGAGGACTTTACGGATGACAGTCACCAGTTGGCTTAGATTAGCCGCAGTGAGTCTCCGGGGTCGTCCCCAATGATATCCGCCAAGCCGTAGACTGTGATCGAGTCCGTGTACTCCTGTGCTCGAACTGCATTTTCGATCCCTGTCTTGGCTGGCTGGTCGTCAGTGAGCACAATAACACCCGTCGTCGAGCGATCTCTGACGTACTGAATGGCCAGCCCTGCCAAAATTCCATCCGTCTTTTCGACCTCGTGCTCAGCCTGGTCGGTTTCGCTCGCGATGGTTCGTCTGGCGATATCACTCGCGGCGACAGCGTCCCCATCGGTCGGTGATGGTGCATCGATGATTTCGGCCCAGCCTTCGTCAAGTGCCGTCCGGACGCGGTCCGTCTCTGGGCCACCGAGTTCACCGATCACACGCCGCGGGAGTTTGCAGACGACGCCAGCGTTCTGAACTGCACTTCGGAACCGCCGATATTGAGGATTCGAGGGACGGCCAATCGCGAAGAATATATTCGCGTCGACGAGGACGTCCTTGTCGGCAGAGAATGGAACGTCGGTACCCATCCGACGGACTCACCTGTCGGTGTCCGACGATCGTGTCGGGGCGTTTTCCACGGTATCGAGATTCGGGAGGTCCATCTCGTCGTGTACGTCCGGGAAAAGATACTCAAAGAACGGATCGTGTTCCCGGCCGACAGTCAGTGCGGGTTTGAGCGCGTAGATGATCATCATTGCCTCCGTCTCGCGCACGTCGATATCGCCGGCGACCATTCGCTGGGTGGTCTTCCCGGCGAAGTGGAGTCCGGCGCCGCGCAACGCGGCAATGAGCTTCCCGAGGCCGTACCGGTCCACGAAGTACTCGACGTCCTCATCGATTTCCTGGAGGGCGAGGGCGTGGATGACGGTCGGTGTGATGACGATCGGGACGTACTGTTCGACGATGATGACCGGGTCGGCGGTCAGCTGCTGGGGGCGCGTCGAGTCATCGCGGTCGACGAGACCGAGGTCGACCAGCCGATCGACGTACTCGTAGGTAGTCGATTTCGAGAGATCGAGCGCCTCCATAATTTCGGGAGGAGCGACCGGGCCCCAGTAGCAGATGTAGACGTAAACGCGGGCCAGTGCTGGGCGGTTGAGCAGTTCCACGACTGTTTCGAGTCGGGGCGCGTTCTCGGCCAGCGTCTCCGGTTCGAGCGTTTCTTCGTTTAGTACGTCGATTGGTGGCGGGTTCAGCGTGCCGATTCCACCATCCGGACGAATGTGATCGCGATCAGGAGTCATAGCAATTAGTTCGAAGTCTGTGTACTTCACACTATCGGTGTGGCGAGTGATACGCTGTTTATCTGATTCGAACGGTCGCCGAGAAACCACTCAATGGACTCTACCGAGTTGAACGGCTACTCGACGACGTGTGATTCGAGATCGCGCGTCCAGTACGTCGCGGGCCCGTCAGGACTACATCGCTCGCAAAGTTGCAGCGGCCCCTTGAGATGCCCCAGTTCGATCCGAACTCGCGTCAGTGCGGCGAGCGTGTCGACGACCAGCCCACAGCCGTCACAGGCGACGTGATCGCGCTCGTCGGGATCCGGCCGCGTCTGAATCGCGCAGTCGACGCAAATCGGGTGGGTGACCCGTTCGTCCTGGCCCCAGGTGTGGGCCTCGCCAGTCTCAGTACCGGGCGGGGCGTCGCAGAACGCACAGCCGACGAGGGTTTGCTGCATCACTCGCCCTCCGCGTCGGCGTCGCGGCCAGCCGTCCAGCCACGGTGGAAGACGGCCAGCTGCGTCGATGAGTCAAACGCGGTACCGCTCGGCTCGTGAACCAGAACTTGGTCTTCAGGAACCGGAGTGACGACGGCCGCGTCGACGAGGTCGCTGACCAGGCGCTGGGCCGTCGTGTCGTCGATGTCCGCCGTGTCGACGCTGATGGCGTCGCGGTCCTGGGCGAGTTGTTCCTTCTCGAACCGTTCGTAGTCGCGACTCGTGTCGTCGTGCGGATCGGGACCAGGCATAGTGAGTCACGCAGCGCACGCTGTTGCGCGCTGCACGCCTCCTGGCGCAGATAAACAGTCAGGGCCGACAGTATCAGTTCGGTCGCGGGTCTCGATAGCCGATGACGGCGACGTCGTCGATGAACAGGACGCCCTTTATGAAGTCGAGCTTGGTCAGACTGTGCTGGTAGAGGTTATGCCGCCCGAGATAGTTCACCGGCACCACCAGACAGCCGAACTCGATCTTCGGCCGGCCGTCCTTCTGGGTGCGGTACCCCTTCTGGAACTTGAGGAGGTCGTCGCTGACGTTCTTCCGCTCGCTCTTCTCAACCTCGATGGCGATGCGGGCGTCGGCGTCGTAGAGGTCGACGCTGTAGTTAAACCCCTGGTGCGACCAGAGCTTACAGTTTGGGTTGTAGCCGCCGGCGGCGTCCCCTTCGTACTCGTACTGCGAGAGCCCGTCGGCGATCGCGGCATCGAACCCACCGACCTCCGTGTGCTTCGTCGAGCCGTCGAAGACGCTGGCCGGGACGGCCTCGACGGCCGACCGAATCGACACCAGCGCATCGTCCGGAAACGCCTCGGACGAAGTTTGGGTGCGGCGCGCGCTCAGTTTGGTGACCTCCTCGACGACGACCATACTCGCTCTCGAGGAGTAGCGGCCCGATAAAACCCGTCGCGACCGCCGTTCGTGCGGGCCGGCCGCTAGGGTTCACTCACTCGAGGAGTCGGGCGGTGGGTGGAGGCAAGGGAGTGATCCGGTCTCAGCGTTAACCAACACTGTGTCGGTATCGGTTCGGAATGTTGGTTAAGTCTAGCTGCTACGGCGTTCGGAGCTCTCGAACTGGCTTCACGACGAAGGTGTCTGGCTCGCTGGTTGCTCCTTCACCTAATCGCTCCGCCGACGTCGAAGGCGACTGCGTGAGCTGGGTGATGAGCTCGTCGCGAACAGTTCGTCGAGAGACGGTGGTCTCGTGCCAGCCCTGCCGGTCGTCGAAGTGCCGTTTCTGGAACTGCTCGCCGACGTCGTCGTCGGCGACGTACTGCGTCCGTGTCGACCACCCGACCTGCCTGGAGATGAAGACGGCCCCCACGGTCTCGTGGGTGAGTTCGACGAGAGCACACTCCACGAGGGCGACGACCGACGCGTGATCCCGGTCGGTTGGGACCGCCATCTCGAGGTCCGCCCACGGGGCCTGACTGTCGGGGTTGGTTTCTGCGTGATGCGCTGCTCGTGTCTTGCTGCGTCGTTCCGAAGCCATCGTCTATCGGGGGCGCGTGACGCGCCCCGCCACCCCCTCGCGGGGGCAACAGACACCACCGAAACGCACCCCGTCATCCTATGCGCTAATTCTGACACTTCTGTAGTTCCGCTACCCCTGTGATGGCCCCTCGGCCGGAGAGAGCCAGCGGCGTTTGCACCGGTGTACCCTAGTCTTTCTTTGGACGATCCTCGAAGGTACAGACGAACCGATACCGAGCGCAAATCGATCGAGAGCCCCGTCGCGCATATCTCCGACCGTTACAATGTCCTTGACGAAACGACGATCGGGACGAGAGAGCGAAAATGTGCGTGACGGGCTGATGAAACCCCCTGAAAACTGCTGATTTGAGTAACCTTGGGAGCATAAGCAGACCGGGATGGGTGGCACGGAGAGACAGCTCATTCTCTGTTGCACTCCGGATTCGACTCAATCCTGTCGAAATAGTGCTGTAGACAGTCTGAAGAGTGCGTGACGGATTCAAATCTCTCCACTTCTGTACTCGTGCTAGATGTATTGTAATTCTGGTAGGTAACAGGACTCAGAATTCGCTAGCCGCTGACTTCGTCTCATCCAGTTGGTCGTACATCTCGTCTGGGAAGGGAAGACTACCCCAGATTGAGTAGGGGCACTGGTCTTGGCCGATGCAGTAGCGCTGCAGATCGTCGTTGTCGCAGTTCATCGGCAATGGGGTGTCACCATCGATCGTGTTCGAGAACTCATAGCGAACCTGGTACTCGGTCTCCTGCTCGTCGTACCACGGCCACCGAGAGAAGACGTCCTTGAGATCCGCGACGATTTCGTCGAGGCTGCTGTCCTGGTATTGCGGGAGCCACATCACCATCCGCACGAAATTATAGAGGTCCTTCCGAACGGGCTTCTTTTCGTGGAGCCGCTCCTCCATATTGGCCATACAGGGAAGTTCGAACAGGTCCTCAATTGACTCCACGCTGAGTGATGTACTCCCACGTGAAGCGTCTCGAATCCGATACTGATTCGTGGTTTCCCGCTGTCGAATGGTAAGATTCCGGTGGTCGCGCTGGGATGCGAGGAGGTTCCCGAGGCTGCGGGGACTCGAGATCCGATTACACAGATCCTGCTTCCAGCTGACCTCCGGATCGTACGCATCGACCGCAGCATACAGTGCCTTCGCGGAGTGGAACTCTCCGAGGGCTGCGGTCTCGTCGGGCGCGTCTCGAATCGCGTCCCGTAGCACACGGATGGTCCGCTCTCCGGCATCCCAGTCGCGCCAGATCCGTTCGTGGTGGCCCGTCTCAATGAAGCGGTCGATGCGCTCTGTGATCGCCGACTCATTCGTCGTCAACCACGTGAGCTGCTCCTCCGAGAGATTCTCTTCTTGGACGTGGAGCAGCCGCTTGAACGCACGTCTGGCATACTCGCGATACTTCTTATCGAAGTCGCCGACCGGCACGTAGAGCCGGTTGTTTTTGACGCGAGTGAGTAGCTCTCCCGTGTCTCCTGTGTCGGTGTCAGCGTAGACGAGACAATCTCGTGACGCCGCTGCCATTGGAATTTCGAGGTACAATCCGTCACCGAACTCTGGCATTTCTGTGATGCCGGTACAGACCCGACCGGGATGCGGTCCGTCCGCGCCGGCGTCTTTCGCGTAGAGTACCTCTGCGACATCCTGTTGGAGCTTCCCGTCACTGAACTCTCGAAGAAGTGAGGCGAGGTTGTTGACGTACAGCTCGCGGATATCGTAGAGGACCTGTATTTTCCGCGGTGGGACATCCTCGAATTTCGGATGAGCTTTGACGCAGATCGCGCTCAGTGTCGCCAGCACAGCGAGTGTTCCGGGCTCATCGACGAACGGCTCCTCTGTGGCGCTGGTTCTGACGTCCTCTTTAAACGCGGCCGTCCCGAATCGTTCGAGATCGGTCAACAGGTCTTCGGGCTGATCCTCGCCGTTGACGACGTACCGATTGTAGCCCCGCGTGAACAGCTGGTTGATGCGCGTCGTTCCGTATTCGAGCGGGAGCGTCGCAACACGATAGGCAGTGCGCTCGTCTTCAACGGGCGTCGACTGGCTCACGAGTGGATCACCGCCGGCGTGGCGGAGTGAATATCGAAATTCGGGCTCTCGATCGGCGTGACGATCCGACACACATCGGTATGCAACGAGTATGGTAATCGGGCGACTCGGCGACGGTCGGCCGTCACGACCGGGTCGATGGGGATCCCGTAGGTCTCTTGAAGGAGGTCGTTCAGTACCTCCCGACTCTTGGCGTCGTATCGATGCGCAGCATCGGTATCGAGGAGATAGACGTGGACTCCCTGGCCGCTGTACACCACCATCGTCTCCTCGGCGTTGAAATCGTCCTCAAAGATGTCTCGCACCTCGAACCCGTACTCGATAGCACGGTCGATATCCGCGAAGGCATACGGATACCCGGCTGGATCCGCACCGAGAATTCCTGCCGCCTCAAGTAACGCCTCGGTATCTTGTGCAGTCCCCTCATCCGATACAGCTTGGGCTGCTCGTTCTTGGGCAATCGTTTTCGCATCGATATCGACGAGCAACACCCACGGCCGTTCCCAGTGATTGAGGGCGTAGTAGACCGCATCGGGACGGGGGTCTGACTTGTCAAGCAGATCGGGATCGGCGAGTGCGAACTCACTCCGACCGAGCGGGTCGTTCCGTGCCGGATGGCGAATGAACTCAAGGACATCGGTGAATTCCTGAAATGCCGGTGTGGTACGATCCCCTGACGCGGTCGTCTGCCAGGTATCCCGCCGGATGAAATCTTTATCTGGGACACCGTCTTTCCGAACTGGATGCGGCTCTTGAAACGCGAGTGCATACTGCTTCGGCCCCTGCGCCGTAATGAACGGTGGTAGCTGGTCGACGTACTCGGGGAACTCGTCGGCGTAGTAGCTGTAGATCTCCTCGCGAGTTGCTCGTCGCCAGCTCATACGTTGTTGAATTCCTGATCCAGTTTGTTGAAGCTCCGAATCGTCGTCATACCAGCCGCATCGAGTGCTTCGACTGCCTCCCGAATATCTGAGAAGCGACGGGCTGCACGCCCGCTCACGCTGTGGTCGATTCGATCTGCCTCAGCAAGTCGATCAAGTACGTCGACGGCTGTCTCGCGCCTGTTGAACGCCCAGACTGCCTTCGCATCTACCTGGCTCAACTTATCGTAGTCCTCGATCGGAGCGTGTTTATTGTTACTCGGCAGTTCTACTTCGCCGGCCCAGACGAGAGTTCCCTCCTCATCGAGGGCGGCCACATCAAACACTGTCTCGTCATCGTATTCGTAGTAGGGTTTGACCTGCGCGACAGTATCCTGTGTTTCCAACCATAGCTCGAGCAGCTTGACTCCGACCTTGTGTGGAGTTTTCTCGCCGATGTCTCCCTGTCCGGGCCCGACCTTGAGTTTCTGGCCGAGCAGCTCACGGCCCGCTGGGAGGACGGTGTAGTACTTCCGGCTACAGGCGCGCCCCTCTTCCAACAGGTTCTGATCGATCAGCCGCTGGATATCAAGATTATCAAAATCATCCTTGAACAGACTCATCTTATTCAGGAGTGTGTAGCTCGATGCGTCCCTGTTCATCACATTGAGCACCCGAGACAGGAATCGAACGTCGTTATAGGTGAGTCCGCGTCGTCTGAGTTCGTCATCGGGGACGGTCACGCCACCGGCTTGGACTGGCGCCGGACTGCTGTCATCGGGGGCTGTCGTCGCTTCATTCGCGTTTGACTGGTCTGGCTCCGACAGGTCCGCATTTCCAAACCCCGAGGCGGCGGTGTCCGTCTCTACTGCTCTGTCTTCGGTTTCATCTTCATCGTCGTCCGCGGCTTCATCACTTGTCGCCTCCTTGATAAATGACGATCCGGTCAAATCATCACCGCTAGCCGACTCGGTAGCCGACGCTTCGTCGTTTGGACGACTTCCCCACCCATCGTCCTCTGCTGTCGCTGTCGTCTCCGTGGTACTACTAAGCCCGTACTGAGCCTGAGTTCGCTCCATCATCCGTGGTCGGGACACGGACTCGAAATGGTCTTCCTGTGGCTCTGTGAGCGGCTGATCGCTTTCTGGATGCCCCGGCGCAATCGGGAGCGGCTTCAGTGAAAACGGGGCCGGACCAGTTTTACCGAACGACGGGTTCGGGAGCTGTACGATCCACTCGCCGCTCGGGAGCCTGTTGATCCGGTTGCGGAGTTCGGTCGGACTGAGATCTTCGTGGGCAAGCGACTCCGCGAGATCACGGTCGATCGAGATGTTGCCGATGAGCTTCGTCTTGATGTTGTTCAGCACCTCGTCGTACGCCCGCTCGTTCCGGTTCCGCACCTGTTCGGGGAACTGCATCACGAGCCCCATACTCAGGCCGAACGACCGACCCTGCGGCAGGAGCTGCTCGGAGACGAGTTTCGTTGATGCGACCGGGGCCGCTTCCTCGATGATGAGGTTCGTGAGCTTCTCGTAGTCGGTCTGGCCGTCGCGCCGGCGCACTTGCACGGCATCCCAGAGGTTGCTCAACAGCAGGAGTGTGAGAGCTCGCTGGGCCTCCGGGCGGATATCTCCAAGGTCGAACAGAATCGTGACATCCCTATCGAGGAACTTGCGGAAGTCGAAGTGGTTGTCGACGTCTTCGTCGGCGCCGTTCTGCTCGGGAGTGTGGCTGAAGATTCGCCGGAGACGGGTATCTTCGGTGATCTGGGCGAGACGGTTCCCGACGGCGCCCATCGATGACTGGAACTGATTTTTGTCCTTCGCGAAGTGGCGACTCAGCGCTTCCTCGATGTGCTGGTTATCAGCTGAAACGGGCGGGAGTGTTTTTTCGCGCTGCATCCGGAGCGCAGCGGCGAAGAGATCGTCGATCCCGAATACATCACTTCCGTACTCCTCGTCGAACAGCGCCATAATCAGGTAGCTGAGGATCTCGTTCGCAACGAATGCTCGACCGTACTCCTCCCGGCCGATGAACATCTGGAGGATGTCGTGGAAGTGGTTGACCTTGTCCTGAATCGCGTCCTCGCGGTTGCGTCCCGCCTCCAGGGCGGGGCGAATGTCAAAGAAGGAGAACGCGGGGATGATATCCGGAACGCGGAAGTGGTAGACGTCTTCCAGGCCTTCAAACCGCTCATAGTGGCAGCGCAGATAGTTATCGCACATCCCGTCGCCCTTCGGGTCGACAAGGACGACGGGGCCACCAGTCGTCTCCCGGAGCGAGAGCGCGTCGTTGATGATCGCCTTCGACTTCCCACCGCCAGTCGACGCAAATCGGCCGTAGTGCGTCGTCAACAGATCCGGCGGGATCCGGATTGGGTCCGATCGTGGTTCACCGTTCTCGTCGAGGGCGTGGCCGATGGCCATCCCCTCCTGGAATTGCTGAATCAGATCCGGGTTCGGCGACGGCAGGGGGTTCCGACTCTGCTGTTCAGCTCGGGTTCCCCGTGTCCCCTCGACCGTCAACTGTTCGGAGGACGGGACGAGAACGAAGTTCGCGAGCTCCGTTCCACAGAGGACCAGCTCGGGGCGGGTCTTCCCCCGGCCTGTCGTCAGATCGCGGTTGAGGAGACGCTGTAGGGCGGTCTGTGCCTTCTTCTCCTTCGTTTTCTCACGGAAGCCGCTGTCTCGGAGGCGTTGCCCCTCAACCTCGTAGAACGGTCCATCAAGCGGGTCGAACACGGGGAGGAGCGAGTCCATCCGAGCATCGAGATCGTCGCGAGTGTCGTCGGTAGGGATGCCGACCGCACGGATATGGGCCGTGAACGACCGTTTGGCGTTCTTCGCGTCGATGTACTCGATTCGTTTCTCGACGGACTCGCTGAGCTGTCGGTCGTCTTGATCGCTCCGCTGATCCTCGACCTCAAGTAACGGCCCGAAGAGCTTCTGGAACCACGTGTCCCGGCCGTCGACAAGGTCCTGTTTCCGCATCTCCGCGTCGGACTGCCAACTGGTCCGTCGTTGGAAGACGACTTGGAACGCGGTCGGTGCTGTCGCTTCCATCAGGTGGTCGACAAGCGATGAGAGCGCTGCGCCCGGTTCGTCAACGGACGAGAGGTTGCCGTTCGTTTCCTCTGCCGTGAACGGCCTTAGCGAGGTCATCCAGTCCTGCTTCCGCGACGCGGAGCCAGACCACCGGACACCGAGCGGCGAGACAGCGTCTTGTGCTGGGCGAGCCAGAATCGTTCCCCCCGGTGTCATCGTCGGCTTCTCGATGGCCCGTCGCTCCTCTTCGTCGTCCGGAAGCGCATCGGGCGGCGCGAGTTCGAGGGCCGAGTTCCCGACAGTAACGTGATGATCAGGGACTGACGTGGATGCCGTACCGCCGTCGACAACGGGGTTCGCTTCGGCCGACTCGGAGTCAGTTGATTCCTCGTCGGCGATGTCGTACTGTTCTGCCGGCCCAAACTCGTACTGCAGCCGCCCAGTCTCGTAGTGGTTGACGAATTCCTCCGGTGTAAATTCGACTGGTTGAATGAGCCGGGCGGCAACGTCGACGTCGACGCGCTCGATGTCGAAGGTGGCCGGATAGATGGAGCGGAGGCGTTTCTTGAGCGTATCGAGGTGTGAATCGGCCCCATAGAAGAACTCGACCGGCTCATCCGGGCCATCGCTTACGGCGAGGAACTCGAATCGCGGTGGCGTCTCACTATGGAGCGGGTTCAGCTTCGCCCCGAGGCTCGACGAACTGGGCGTGGTCAGTTTGTGGAGGCTGTCGAGAACTCGCGGGATACTTTCCGGATCGAGTCGCTCGGACGTCGGCGTGACGCGTAGGTATTCAGTCATTGTCCGGCACCTCATTGTTGGTTGCTTCTGTCGTCCCGCCGTCTGGCTCGGCTTCGACGGCGTCTGATTCGTCGTTCGGTTCGATCGTCCCGTTCGTTATTCGCTGCTCGAGCTCTTCCTGGAACTCCTCCATCTCGGTATCGACGGCGTCGTCGCCGGCACCGGGCAATGAGGACCGAACTTGGGAAGTCGGATCGAAGTCGATGACCTGCTTCTCTTTGGGCATCGCTTTGACCTGGATGCCGCGCCACTCGCCGTCGACGCCCACCAGGGCCTCGGAGAAGCCGGCATCCTCGTTGCCCGGCACAGCGTCCTGAACGAACCGCATCTGCGCGTAGTTCAGCCCGAACTCGTCGGCCCACTCCTCGTCCATCCCATCGAGGCGGTGGAACTGCTTGACTGCACACTGATCGAGGATTGCCTCGCTCTCGGCGTGCTCAAAGAACTCGTCGACGGTCTGGGTGACCAGCCGAATCGAGAGGTCGTGGTGCCGGTGGTGGCGGAACACCGTTTCGAGGAACGCCAGGCTCGCGGCGTCCTGCATGATGTACCGCGCCTCGTCGATGTAGAACACGACCTCCTTGTCCGAGACTTTCGCGCGCTCGTAGACCAGCGAGATGAGGAGCTGCATCGTCAGTGCCGTGCTGCTGTCGACGCTGCCCTCCTGCTGGGCGAGGTCGAGGTAGATCACCTTCTCGTCGCGGATATCGAAGTCGGATTCTTGGCCGAGGTTGGCGTGGCGACCGCCGTCCTCGAAGGGGCGGAGCTGATCGAGCAGCCACGTCGCATCCTCCTTGATCTTCCTCGCTTCCTCGTCGGATCGGACGACGAACTCCTCGGGGTCGTCGACCATCTCTTCGAAGACGTCCATCATATCTTGAATCGTCGGGCTCGGGTTGCTATGCGTGGAGATGTCGTCGGTGATGCCGTTTCGCTTGTACGCCCGCTTGAGCCCGAGTTCCAGCGTCGTCCGGCGGTCGCCCAGCGAGATACCGCGGAGCGCGAAGAAGTTCGTCAGGAAGCTCATCGCGTCGTCGAGCTTCTCATTGAACGGACTCGCGTCCTCACCCATCGCGCGCTGGACGTGCTCGGGCGTCTCCCGAATCTCCAAGGGGTTCAGCCCGAGCGTCCCACCGACGGTGATCCGCTTGGCGTCCAGGGCTTCCGAGACACCGGCCCAGTTGTTCAGCGGCTCGAGGATGATGCCGATACGGTCCTTGCTCTGCTCGATGGAGCGGATGAAGTTCTGCTTCGAACTGAACGACTTCCCCGAGCCGGTGTCGCCGACGGTGAACATCGCGTAGCCGTTATCCCGCGCGAACGGGTCGATGACGAGCGGGCTCTGGTTGTCCTTGTGGATGCCGAACTCGACGCCGCCTTCCTCGAGGATCGTTGCGTTGTGCGGCGAAGACAGTAACGCACCGACGGCGCCGCCGAGCGCAATCGACGTCCGCCCGAACTCGTTGTCGCCGATGGGCGCGGCGGACTGGAGGGCGAGATCCTGGCGACAGATCGCCGTCTTCGGCGTGAGGTTCGCCGGATCGTCGCGGAGCGCGCTCTTGACCGTCTGGACAGCGTCTCTGAGCTCGTCTTTCTCGTCGGCCCGGACGGTGATGAACATCCCCTGGTCGAAGACGTTTGCGCCGTTCTCGACGGCCTTGTACGTCGCTGCGGCCTCGTTGGCGCGCTCTTGGAGATAGGCGCTTCGGATACTCTGTTCGAGGTCAGCATCGACCTGGAGGTCGTCAGCGATGTCTTGCAGTTCGTTCCGGGCCCGCTCCTGATTTTTCGGCGTGATGTGGGCCGTCAGATCGAACTGGACATCGGTCATCTCGAAGAGGTCGCTCAGATACCCGTCGTTGGGATAGTCGGCATAGTTAGCGATATACAGTGTCGTCGTCCACTGCTCGCCGACCCGTGCGGCTCGCGTTTCCCACTCGACAGCTCCGGGCGCGGTGACGGTCTTGTGCGACTCGGAGATGTCGTCGAGGAGCTTGCGTTCGGCCTCGCCTTCTTCGAGTGTCTCCTCGTCGAGGACATCGGTGAAGTCCACGTCTGGTTCATCATCCGCAGTGAAGCGATCCCAGAGGTACTTACTGCCGACGCCAAGGCCGAGACCCGCTGCAAGGGCAAGCACTGCACTCTCTGCTGGCGTCAAATTCTGGAGCCACCCGGCGACGGAGCCAAGCGCACCACCACCGGTCTGGAGGATCACATTACGCATCGTGTGGGTCCTCCCGGCGCGAGTGGCCGATGATCGATTGGTCGCGAACGACACGTTCTGCCTCGTCGTAGTCGTGTTCACGGCCGTTCCAGAAGTCCATATTCAGGACGAACAGCTCGACCGTGCTGAGTCGACGTGCGGACCACCCTGACGCCTGCTGGATGAACTCGGATCGCACATCGTTGACGCGACTGTCGAGCTTCTCGAACATCTGCGCACGACGTTCGACGTCGGTGAGGTCCTCACGGCGGGTCACGAACGGGTTGAACAGGAACCCGATGACCGGGAACTGGGTCAGCTTCTCGGCGGGGGTGCCCTCGTCGCGGAAGCGGTCGTACACTTCTATCGGGCTGACTTCAACGCCGATGTAGTACCGGACCTGCTGAATACCCCGTTCACGCATCTCCTTCGGCCGTGTTTCCCGATATTCTTCGAGAAGTTCCCGGAGAATCGGGTTCTCCGTGACGTCTTCGTCAGTGAGTCGATCTTCGATGGTTTCGGTGATCTGCTCGACCGGGAAGGAACGGGTTGTGGCGTGGAGTTTGAGCTTCGAGTCCAGTTCTTTGTTGGCGAACTCTTCGCCAGCATCCTGGAGCTGTGCCCAGTCGTCGGACATCGCGAAGTCCATATTTGCCGGATCGATCTCGATGAATGCCTCCATCGCGCCGTCTTCACGCTGGATGGCACCAGCGCCCGGCCACGCTCGCTTGATGTTCGTGAGGTCCTGTGTCCGCTCGTCCGGCTTGAACGGCGTGTAGTTCGCGAGTCCGCCTTCGTTCCGCTCTGACTCGTTGGTACTCGTGTCGGCGTCGGCGGGCGCACTGAACGTGACCTGAGGCCGTTTGAGGTACCGATAGACGTCTTTGGTCCACGTCCAGGCGTTCTGGTGGGTTGGTGAGACGTAGATGACGGCGACGCCAAAGCCAAGCCCGCCAGCAACGAACGGGAGGGCCAGTGATTCGATCCCGGTGAGCCCTGCGATAAACAGCCCAATAATGGGGAAGGCGATGAGCATGCCGACATCTCCTTCCTCGATATTGAGATACGGGATGCGACTCTCCTCGCCGAACTGATCCATAATGCGCCGTGCGGCCGCGTCTTGATCTGCTGACATTGTTAGTGGATTCCTCGATCAAACTCCATCCCACGGTCGTCACTCGCCGATTCCGCTGTCGCTCCACCTGGGTCATTCTCTGTCCGACGATACGACGGCGTGCCGCCATCGTTTCCTCTATGTCCACCGCGGGCAGCCGCTTTTTGCGCGACGGCGTGGCCAGCGGCGGCCTTCGGCCCCCACCGAGCGGCGGTCGTCGCGACGCCGGCGCCACCGACGTAGGCTCCAGCGGCGACACCGCCAACGAGTGCTGCGCCTTTCGTTGCACCGCCGACGACTTTGGCCGTCAACGGGGTCGCGTATTTGAACGTCTTCCACGTGATGTAGAGGGCAACCAGCGGGAGGGACGCAGCGACGAGATATTTGAGGAACGCAGTTCCTGGTGTGAGCGTCCCACCGCCGTAGATCAAATCGTATCCCTTGAGGACCATCGCTGCCGGGAGCGGGAGGACAGCCAACGGGACAAACCGTTTGCAGAACCCCATCGCGATATCGGATACGACCGGAATATTTCCGTAGGCCAGTGCAAATGCAATCGGCATTCCGTACAGGTAGACATAGAGCAGAATCATCCGGATGTAGAACAGCGCCTCCAGCGCCCACATCGAGATTCCACCAATCACGGCGAACAATAGCCCCAGTCCGGGGTTTGTGATGGCTGCGCCCAAGAACTGAAGCATTGCCGAGGCTACGGAGGAAAGCTCCGGCATTAGTGCAATGGTGAACCCGTCGACGAGGTAGAGTGCGAGAGTTCCAACCCAATACCACGTAATGATTAGAAAAGCACCGACCCAGGCCGTCTTCTTCGTTTTTCGGGCTTCGTAGGTACTTCCAATATTGAAGATCCGAACCGTGTGACGGCCCTGAACACTCATCACGAGGAGCAAGAGGGCAACCAGCATAATTTCGCCGCCGATGAGAGCATCGTGAATCGCTGGCCAGGGTGCGTTGGTTGGTTCACCGAAGACAAATGCTCCGTTCGTCTCTGGGGCCGGGGTTCCGAACATTCCCTCAGTCAGAGTCTCATACCCCGATCTGAGACCGTCCATGAACAGCCCGATGAACCAATCAACGACGCCTTTGATACCCTCAAGAACGACGTCAATGAGATCAACCATCGTCAGGCCTCCGTGATCGTGACCTCACAGTCTGTCATCTCGTCAGACCCGGAATACCGGACATTGTAGGTACTCGTGACCCGATTGCCACTGACCTGAGTCTCGACGATAACCGTGAACTGCCCGCTGTTACCATCTGGGGAACACCCCATTCCGTCTTCACTCTCTGAACCGAACGGGAACGAATTACTGAACAGGTCGACCGTCTCACCAGGGGAGACTACTACCCGGTCGGTTTCGTGCATTCCACTGCCTCTGGGGTTCTCAATTGGATTGGGAACGTCCCCGGAGAAGATTAGTTCAGTTATCGCTTCCGGACCACTTCCTGTGTTCTCTACTGTAACGAATGCCTCGCCATTCTTGATCCGGTCCGTCTCGCTCTCGCCATAGACTTCGTCCCACGGCTTATCTGGATTATTCCGATAGAGTCCAACATCCTGTATCTGGATCTCTGGACGCAGTTCAGTCGTGGTCTCGACTACTGTCCCCTCACCCTTCAACGCGAGTACCCGGTACTCACCGGGCGCATACGCGGTGCCAATCTCGAATGAGACCTGTTGAGCACCCGCAGCTACGTCACGCTTCCCGAATAACTCGCCGTTCGGTTGGATGAGGTTGACTTGGTCGACGTCGGCCTCTTCGGAGAGTTCGACGACGAGTGTTGTCCCCTCGACAGCGATACGCGTGAGTGGGCCGTTGCTATCTGGAGAAGTCGTTCCGTCACCAGGCGTCCCAGAACCGCCATTGTCGTTCAGACAGCCAGCGACGCTTACGAGCGCAGCACCTGCGACTGTTCTGAGGGCGGTTCGCCGACTGATGTGTGGGTGGTTTCTAGTCATGGACTATGGGTTCCGTTGGAAGATGTCTTCTGGACCGAGCATTCGGAGGAGCCGCTTCCCTGCGTAGAACATCACAAGAAACGGGATGAGCTGCCAGCCGACCTCGAAAATGAACGCGAACCAACCGTCGATGGTGCCGAGCGGATGCCACCGAGCAGTTGCCGTCGCACTCACATACGCGGGGTCGTGCCCGAGCCACGAGCCTGGGTGGTACCGAGCCGTGTAGATACCCGGCTCGTTGATTGTCACAATCGCTACCCCGGAGGCGTTGGTCTCAACACGTTGCTCCGCGACGGTGATGTACCCGTTGCGAGTGGTCCCACCGATTGGATATTGTCGGTCGGGATCGCTGAGCACGATTGGTGCGCCGGTCTCGTTGTCCCGAAGTTCGATGCGAAGCGTGGCCTGGCTTTCGTTCTGCTGGAGCACCTCAACAGTCAGATTACTGCGCCGGAGCTGCCGCTCTGAGCCAGCGTCAGGTGCCACAATCGAGGCATTCACGCCCCGTACGATCCCCGCTACCTGGAGCGCGTCGCGGTCGACGTTCTCCGCGCGAACCGCAACACCGTACGTCGTCGTGTACGACTGGTTGACGATGTCGATGTTGATGTTCTCACCGATGGTGCCGACTGGCGACGGGCGGTCAGTCCCCCAGGTCTCGATGATCTCTGGGCCATCGCGAACTGGTTCAGCCCTCGGGCCGATCCGCGATGGATATGCATAGACGTACACGGGAATCGCGTCAGACTCGACAGTGGCGCTGTCGGTCCGGTTCGACCTGACGAGTGTATCCCAGTTGGTGTTCCGAGCGGTGTAGAACCGCCAGACGCCACGCACTCGTGCACTTCCATTCTCTGTCAGCGTGTACCCCTGCCACGGCCGGGACTGGAAGATAGCCACACCGGCGTCACCATTGGGATACTCGGCGTAGTAGGGGTACGCCGAGAGGTCGTAGATCTCGACGGCGATCGAGTCCGAGACGTTGAGCGATTCGGTTCGGTACGTGACCTCGACATCGGTCTCGTCGCCTCGGTCGATTCGCGTGGTCTTCTTCAACCGGACGCTGATCTCGGCTTCAAGCGTGAGGTTTGCACTCCAGTCATCCTCGATCTGGTAGTCGAGGGCCGGCGTGTGCGAGCCGTCACGTTCGACGATGGTTTCGCCGTCCTTCTTCAATCGAACCTCCTTGACCTCGTTATTCGCGAGCGACCACTCGATGGTCGTGTTCCCTGAAGAGCTTCCGTTCGGGACGCGAACGCGATAGTCGACGAACCCTCGCATCGTGCCGTTCGGCGCGATATAGAGCGGGGTTTCACCCGACTCCAAGTGACCTCGCGTCGACGGCTGCACTGCGAACACCGTGGCGTGGGCGTCCTCGATAAATACCCCGTCTTCGAGCGACGCGTGGCGCGGATGCACGGACGTATCCGACCCACCGGCTTCGAGATCAGCGAAATCGTTTCGCGTCCACGTTGCAGCTGTCGCCGGCGGGCGCGTGAACGTGATGTCTGTCCCGTTTGCGAGTTGGTGCATCGCGGTCCGGCTCTCGCCGTAGCGCTGCTGGTACTCCTCCTGGCTGATGTAGTTGTCCGCGTCGCGAGACCACAGCGTCGCTGATTCATTCTCTGTGAGCCCATTCCCCTCCGTGCCTGGCCGTGGCGGGCTTGCAGTAACGAGACCCGTGACTAGGCTCGTCACGAACAGGGCGGCCATTAGCACGGAGAGCTCTCGTTGTGTCATAGGGGGCTCGCGACGGGGGTGATAGTCGTCTACCAGGGGGCGAGGTCGACGCACTGCGCCAGTGGGAGGTTCATCATCGACCCAGCGACAGTGTAGAGTGGTCCGAGGGCGACGAGGACGACCGCAGACTTCATCGCGGAGCGCTTGTGGCGCTTGAGTCCCTTCTTCTGGTCGGGCGTGATCGTGAACATCTCGATGAGGGAGTCGGCCTGCCACACGACTGCGAGGCCGACAATACCCAACGCCGTGGTCAGCTGGAAGAAGCCCTCGATCATGCTGGGGAGGTTGTCTGCGCTACAGACGGCGTTGGTCTGTGCTGCCACGGGGTCGACCACGAACAGGCTGAAGAGGATCACGCCGATGGCGCCCCGTCGCGTTATCGTACCGACAGCTGTTAGCTTAGGATCGGCTCCAGTTTCAGCGGGAGAGTAGTTGGTCTCCGGTGACATCTTGATTACGTCTCGTCCCGTCCTTTGGTCGTTGATCGAGACTGCTGCTCATCGACTAATGCTTGCAACTCCGCGAAACGGTCCGTGTCGTTAGTGATCTCGTCCAAGCTATAGCCCTTTGCACGCGCTTGCTCGAGGAGCGCTCGGAGTTCGGTCGCGTCGATATCTCGAAGCTCCATCTCCTCGCGCAGCGCTTGGCGGTAGAGGGCCGAGGCGTTGATATGGTCGTGCCACGCGAGGAACAACTGGTCGATGTCTTCGATGGTGACTGATCGCGTGATCATATTTGCGGGGACTCGGTTGCACCGATTGGCTGACGGTGCGTACGTGCAGCCAAAGCGGGGGATAATAAACCGCTTCTGTCGTTGAATATGAATTAACGCGAAATAAATCCATTTTATCCAACAAGAAGTTCATAATCGAATATCTACGATAGAGCGGACACTCATCAGTAAAAAATTTCGACATCGTAAACGCACGCGATGGGGATCGCAGAAATCCAGTTCAGAGGGCTTGAAGCACGGCCATTGGGAATCACTCGATTTCGATGACCTTTCCGTCCCCCTCCTGAAGTCGATCCCGGATTTCGGCCAGCAGTTCTTGGCCCTCATCGTAGAGTTCACGGCCCTCCTCAATCGACATCTCCTCCGCATCGAGCTGGTCGATAATCTCCTCGACGCGATCCATCCGGCGTTTGATGTCGGAATCCTTCGGCATTCTCAGATCACTCCTAACCAGAGTGCGGTGATGAGCAATAGCAGCAAGAGGAGGACAGCAATCGCGGCCTTGTAGTAGACCGGCGGAAGGCCCTCGGGAGCGGTCGCCTCCTCGATTGCCTCGGCCAGTTCCTGTTCGTGTTCGTGCTCCTGCTCGAAGGTCTCGTAGGCGGCCTCCAGCTGGTGCTCCAGCGGCTCGATCTCACTGGCGAGGAAGTCATTCCGGGACTTCGCGATATACTCGCCGGCGGCGGTCGGCGTGATCGCGGCCATATCCGCAACCCGATCCGCGATCAGCCGGTCGTCAGTATGGCCGATGGCAGTTACGATCGGCGTGTTCGCGGTGAAGATCGCTTCCGCGACCCGTTCGGTATTGAATGCTTGGAGGTTCGAATCGCTCCCGCCACCGCGGCCGACGATGATCGCATCGACGTCCTCTGACTGGTCCAGATGGTGAATCCCGTTCGCGATGGACGTCGGTGCCTCCGACCCCTGGACGGTCGCATCCTTGACCAGGATATCGACGGTAGGGTCCTGGTCGTGGATCGCGCTCTGGATGTCGTAGCGAGCGTCGCCCCGGAGGGAGGTCACGACACCGACTCGCTCTGGGAACGCCGGCGGACGTTGTTTCTGCTCGTCGTCGAACCAGCCACGCTCTTCGAGTTCGCTTCGCAGTCGCTCGACGGCGGCCGCCTGGTCGCCGTCGCCGACGACGATCACCTCCCACGGCTTGAGGTCGATTTTCCCGCCCTCCGTCCAGTAATCGATATCACCCTCGAGGATGACTTCGGTCCCGTCCTCGAGCTCGGCATCCATATTCCGGTAGCGGTTCGCCCAGATCATACAGGGGAGCTCCGCGTCGCCGTCAGTGAGGGTGAAATAGAGCGCCGTACTGTTCTGATGGAGATCCGTGACTTCGCCAATACAGCGGACACCGTCGAGGGCAGGCGCATCCTCGATGACCGACACAATCCGGTCGTTCAGCTGTGACACGCTGAGGACTTCGCCTGTCTCAGGGTCGACCGCCCGCCGTTTAGTATCCGGTGCGTCCGCCATATACGTCTAATAACGTTTGAGCAAGAAACTCAAAAAGCTACGTCCGAGTGACGGGTCTCCTATGACACCCCAACTACAGGTCGCGAGACTGGATACTCTTCCGGTCGTTGGCTTCAGCCCGCTCCGCGGTGTCGTCTAGCAGTTCGACGATCGCATTCTGTTCGCGTCATCAATCGAGGAGGGTACGTAGTAGACTGGCGCTGGATGGTGAAGATACTGCACTCGCCGAGCGATTGATACACTGCCGTCGCTAAGGGTACTCTATCGGATTGAGCCAGAATAGCCGCTATGAGTGATCTTACAGCTACCATTCGAGTCCAATCACCGGATCTCGCTTTGACCGAGACAGTCGCGAATACTGACGCGGCGACCATCAAACCAGTATCAAGCGCTGGGACGGCTCCAAACCTCGGTGCGTATCTGTTTACCGTCCGGACGGACGATTTCGAGCAGTTCGAAACAGCTCTGGAACGCGACCACACGATCGATTCGTTCGAGCGCGTCGTCGAACGCGGGCCTGAAGCCGTATACAGTTTCCAGTACGACTCCGAGGCCACGGTGTTTTCGGCGGCGATTTCCGCGGTCAACGGGGTGTCCCTTGATTGGACCAACGATGATACAGTGTGGATTGTTCGGGTGTGGCTTCCGGATCGAGAAGCTCTCGAATCTCTGTGGGACTACGCGGTCGAACACGATGTCGAATTCACGCTTGATCGCGTGTATGATTATGCGGGGATCGACGAGGCCGATTCAGCACTAACTAAAGACCAACGAGAGATCCTGCTTCTGGCTTTGGAGATGGGATACTTTGAGGAACCCCGAACAGCGACGCTGAGCGAGGTCGCAGCTGAACTTGGGATCTCACAACCCGCGGCCGGTGGGCGACTGCGACGAGGTCTTCGACGGCTCGTCGAATCTGCGGTTGCAGCACCAGCCGAGAAACTGAGAGACTAACGATCGGAGCCTCTCCGAATACCAGTATAAATACGGCTTATACAGATAAGAAGTGGGCTCTCAGTCGTGGCGAGGCTACAACTAAGTAGCAATGCATACCAAACCGCCGACGATAACTCGAGTTGAACATACTGAGAACGACTTCCCCGACCACTGTATGCCTGGGATGCCCTCTGACACATTGGTAGTGATTGGCCGCCGGACTCTCAAACTACTTACTCGCTACGAGTAACGGGAGAGGTTTCTTTTATAATATCCTCCTGACGGGGTGTAATATGGAGGACTTTTGATCGTAGGGAGACCAGTAGACCAGTAGTCAGTGAGGTAATACAAATGGTGCGGAAGTAGTGAAAATTTATATCCTATGTGAATTGATATTTCAAACAATTATTGTATAGATTGATAGATACTAGGTATGGAGTCGCCTCAGCATCGATGGAGAAGTAATGAACGCATTCGATGAAACCGAAATTTAGGGTATAGACCACGCTATTACGGATAAATCGATCTAAGAGCGCCTTTGCTAGACTGTAGATAAGTCTTTTTTAACGTGATTGTGGATCATCGACAGTTTATATTTGAAGAAATCCTCTAAGAAATATATTCTACTATAAAATCCGAGTTGAAAGAGACAAGTGAGTGTAGATTCAGGCTGCGACGTCGGGAGCACCGCCCTCGGTATCGCTCGTGTCTCCCAGCCGATTCTCGATCGCACCCAGCGAGATGTCCAGGGTAATAGCCAGCAGCGCGCCGGGGATCGCGCCGGCGAGTATCTGGGGGTTGTTGAACAGTTTGATGCCGGTGATGACCCAATCGCCGAGCCCACCGGCACCGATGAAGAACGCGAGGTAGGCGTTCCCAACATTGATCACGGCGCTCGTTCTGATACCAGCGAAGATTATGGGCATCGCCAGTGGAAGTTGTACCTTCCGCAGCATCTGATTGTCAGTCATTCCCACACCGCGAGCCGCCCGGAGAATGTCGTCCTCAACCTGCTCAATCCCGGTGATCGTGTTCAGGAGGATGGGTAACAGCCCGTAGATCCACATCGCGAAGATGCCGGCTCGCATACCGATTCCGATGATCGGGAAAACGAGTGCGATGACGGCCAGCGGAGGAATCGTGTGGAAGATGTTTCCGATCTGCAGTGCGTACCCTTTGAACGTCTCGTTGCGCGTCGCGATGATACCGACCGGAACAGCGACCGCGATGGCAGCGGTCTCCGCGACGACGACCATAAATATGTGCTCTTTGAGTAATTGAATAAATGTCGTAAAGTTGCCGAAGAGATAGTCGGCGGCAGCGACAAAGATACTACTCATTATTATGAGAGCCTCTCTTTTAGATCCGATTCGGTGATGACACCGATCACTTCGCCACCCTTGGTGACTGGGACCGAACTGGCGTTACCCTGATACAGTTTTGTCAGGGCGACGTGGGTCGTCTCCGTGCTGTCGACAGTCGCTATGTCCTCACCGTCTGGGGGGAAGTCGTAGCCGTGATCCTCTGCGGCGAGTTCCGAGACGGATTTGCCCGTGACGCTGTTTTCGGTGTTCATTACGTCGGTGACGCTGACGAATTTCAGTTCCTTGAGGAACTGGTCGGAGCCGAGGAAGTCCCTGACGAACTGATTGGCGGGATTCGTGAGGATCTCTTTGGGCGTGTCGTACTGGACGATTCCGCCTTCGTTGTAGATGGCGATTCGATCGCCCATTTTGAGCGCTTCGTCAATGTCGTGGGTGACGAAGAGGATGGTTGTGTCGATCTGTTCTTGGAGGTCGAGGAACTCGTTTTGGAGTTTCTCGCGGGTGATCGGATCCAGTGCCCCGAAGGGCTCGTCCATAAGCATTACTTCCGGATCGGCAGCCAACGCCCGGGCGACGCCGATCCGCTGACGTTGGCCACCTGAGAGCTCACCCGGAAATTGGTCACGGTAGGTGTCTGCTGGCATTTCCACCAGATTCAGTAACTCGTCGACGCGATCGTCGATCCTTGCCTGGTCCCAGCCCAGCAGCTTCGGAACAATACCGACGTTCTCTGCGACAGTCATATGATCGAACAGGCCGATCTCCTGGATGACATATCCGAAGCGACGACGGAGGTCAATCTTGTCGATGTCTTGAATATCTTGGCCATCGAACGAGATCGTTCCCTCCGTCAGTTCGATCAGTCGATTCACGAGTTCGAGCGTCGTCGTTTTCCCACAGCCCGACGGCCCCACGAACACGGTAGTGGTTCCCCGTTCGACATCGAAGGAGATGTCTTCGATGGCGACCGTTCCGTCGCCATATATTTTTGTTACGTTGTTGAATTCCAGTATTGGGTCACTCATACTGCTACCTCCCAGATTACGTCCGTCACGCGAGCACGGTTGATATCCTCGCCATTGCGAAGACGCAACAGCTGTTCGGCGACGCCAAAGCCGTAGTCGAGCGTCAGTGCCATCGCTGATAGGACGATAGTCGTGACGACCATCTTCGCGATGTCACGCGTTCGGATGCCGTCGAAGATGAAGTCGCCCAGACCGCCGGCACCGATGAACGCTCCGATGGCTGCCACGCCGACGATGATCACGACGGCGTTGCGTAGTCCCGACATAATGACCGGAAGCGCGTTGGGAAGCTGAACGTAGCGGAGTTGTTCCCACTTCGTCATACCCATCCCACGTCCGACCTTGATGGAGGCCTCGTCGACCTCCGTCAGCCCGACGTAGGTGTTCCGAATGAGGGGGAGTTGCGAGTACAGGACCAGCGAAAAGATAACCGGTGGCGCGCCGATTCCGAGCACGGGGATGAGTAGGCCGAACAGCGCGATGCTCGGGACCGTCATCGAGATGCCAGCCAGCCATAGCACGATCGACGCGGCGCGGTCGTTGAACGTGATGAGCGTCCCGATGCTGATGCCGATGACGATGGCAATGGCTATCGAAATACCAACGATTCTCGCGTGTTGGATGGTCAAATCCAGCAGATCACGCCACCGAGCCAGTACGAAGCCGAGGTAGTCGACCATACTAGATCACGTCGTTTGCCTTGAGGAACTTTTCGGCAGCGGTCGCCGCCGTTGTGTCCGTGTTAGAGATCTTCAGGACGTTCTCTTGGACGGCTTGGGTCGTCAGGACGTCCGATACCGCGTTGATCGCCGACTCGACTGTCGGATTGTTCTCGACAATGTCCGATCGGATGACAGGCCAGATGATCGACGTCGAGAAGTACCCCTTGTCATCTTCGAGCGTCTTGAGACCGTACTGGTAGATCTGGGGCTGAGTCTTCCACCCGACAGTCGCGACGGCGTCGCCCGAGTTCAGGATCTGGTAATTCAGTCCACCGTATCCGACCTTTTTGACGTTCACCTTGTCCCACCTTTCCTGTGGGATGTTGTATTCTTCTAGCAGGTTCGGCAGCCCGTCCTGTCGCTGGGCGAATTCGGCATAGGTGACGAACGTGAAGTCGGTGCTGTCGTTCCGGACATAGCTCGCGAAGTCGGAGATGGTCTCGATGTTGTGCTTTTTCGCCCACTCCGGTCTGACTACGATGGTCCAGACGGCGTTTGCCTGACTCGGTTTCAGTAGCGTCAGGTTGGGATGTTCCTCCTCGAAGAGGGTAGTGAGTTTCTGGATCATCTTCTCACGGGTGGGTACGACGGACTTCTTCCCGTGAATCTGGTTCCATTGAGTATTCGAGTACGTCCAGTAGTGGTCGATGGAGCCATTTGTCAACGCTCGCCAGACCTGGGCGGTGCCGCCAAGCCCGGTCTCGTCGACCACGTCGGCGTTCTCGGCGTTAGCTCGGATGGATTGCATCGAAAGCGCACCGAAGAACTCCTGTTCAGTGAACCGCTTGGATCCAACCTTTACTGAGACCTGCTGTGGACCGCTCTCGGTGCTTCCCCCGCCCGAATCTGTGTTATTGTTGCCATTTCCACCGGTACATCCGGCGAGACCGGTTACTCCAACAGTTCCAACGATTGCTCCACTCCGTAGTAGTGCGCGTCTTGTTGACCTCATTGCTAACACCCTTCAGTCCAAGATGTATACAGTAGTACTTATAATTTTTGGTCAGTTTTTGATTATCTATTCAATTTGCCATAGATCAGGCCGACAGTACTACCCTCAGTGTGCGACGGGAACAAACCGAATCGTCTACCGACGGTTATCTCAGGGAAAGACAATCAGATGCATAACCGGTGTAGCCTTGGCACACGGTCTTTATTAGCAAGAGGAATATCTTGGCCGCGCGAATTGTATCAGTCGAGGGCCCCCGTAGTCTTTGGATTCAATCGTTCACCGAGTGTTCTTAACACCCCCGTCGACGACTAGCGATGACGCATTAACATAACTGGCGAGGTCGCTCGCCAAGAAGAGCGCGGCTTTCGCGATCTCTTCGGGACGACCTTGACGTTCCAGTGGAATCGTATCGAGTCTCTCTTGTCGCTTTTCTTCTTCCAAGTGCTCGTAATCCTTCACGATCTGTGCGGTTTGGATCATTCCAGGATGAATCGCATTGACCCGGATATCAGGACCCAGAGCGTCAGCCATTGCGTACGTCATAACTCTCACAGCCCCTTTCGAAGCACAGTATGCAACGTTACTTTTGGTGCCGACGTCGCCGTTTATGCTGGAGAGATTGATGATGTTCCCACCACCTGTCTCCTGCATCTTCTCAGCTGCGAACTGCGACCCGAAGTACGCTCCCTTCGAGTTGATATCCATCATCTTGCGGTAGTCGCTCTCGGTAACGCTAAACAGATCCTCATTGTGAGCGAATACCCCGGCGTTGTTCACCATCACGTCGATACCACCGTACTCGTCAGCTTGCTTCACGGCCGCCCGGAGATCATCGTTCGAGGTCACGTCGCAATTCACGAAGGATGCTTCCGAGGAGGTTTCCTCAACGATCAGTTCGTGGGTGGGAGTCCCTCCGAGACGCGGTTCTTCTTGAATGTCCGCGACGACGACGTCCGCTCCGTGTTCGGCGAAGGTACGCGCAATCGCCCGCCCGTTGCCGCTCGATGCGCCGGTAACCACAGCTGCCTTCCCACTCAGTAAATCTGGCATCGTCATAGAGTTCGACACCTAATTAATAAATTTTTGTCTTAGTGTCGGAAGTAGTATGTTTGTTCTATCGTCTATCAGTCGCTATCGACGAAGAATTAGCCTGCAAAAAGGAGTTGGGGGGCCGTCCGTTCAGCAGTCGCAGGGGGCCGATACCCGGATCACATCCACGTGAGCTCTTCGGGCTCTTTGGTGGGTTCGACGTTCTTCATCGAGTCGAATATCTCGAGAACGTTCTCCGTGAGCGGCTGCGAGTAGAAGCCCCCAGCATCCTTGGTATTGGCGCTGTAGGACGTCTGCGTGAACGTCAGCATCGAGCCGAAGAACGGCGCTATATATCGCCCCAGGATCCCGTGCTCGCCATGACTCATCATAATGTAGTCCGCGTCGAGATGGCGGTCCATCAGCACACAAGCCTGGAACGTGTCGAGGAGGTCTTCCCAGCTTCGGTCGACACTCACGAGTTTCACCATATCTGCACCGAGATCATCGAAATCTTTAGCAATCTCCAACGCCTCCTGCGGTTGGAGGTGGACGCGGGCGTGAGTCGACGTCTGCACTTCGGCACCCATCTCCTGGAATTCCTCGATTTCGGCTTTTTGTCGTTCCCACGCTTCAGAATCCCTTGGGGGCGCCGTTTCCTGCGGTGGGCCCTCGCTCTTTAGGGAGTAGTCGGCTGCCTCTTCGGAGAACAGTTCGGGCCCGGACGTCGGATCGTACGTGTCCCCAACATAGTCGATGGATTCCGCGCCGGCACGGACTGCCATCCGGAGGATATCTTGACGTTCCTCGTCGGAGATATCAATCGTCTCGCCGGCGAAGTTCCACCGGTAGTATATCGCCATCACCGGCTTGGACGTGCAGTTGAAGATCTGGCTTAGATCTTCTTCATTGAGATACTCCTCCCGGAGTCCGTGCGTTCCGTCACCCATCAGAGTCACGACGAACGAATCCGCGCCTCTGTGCTCGGATTCTTTGATCACGCTGATCGCCTCGGCAGGCGTCTCTTCGTAGACGCCTACACAGGTGAACGGCTGTTCTAGGTCTGTGAAGTTCTTCTGCTCACCCATACCACGAGAGTCAAACTACCACAATAAAAATCTTATGTAAGTTAGCGTATGATTGGCGGTGAGAGGTGACTGATAGACTACTATTTGGACAGCCACGGTATCCTCACTTCCGACTACAACCTACTGACCTCCCTCTACCGCACGTGCAAGTATGTATCTCCCTGTAGAGCTGATCCTCCGCTACAGGCATACAAATTTACCTTTGGTGGATTTTATATGAGTATGAATGATCAACATTTCCGGCTTGGCTATAATGATGGATATCAGAACACGATAAACCGACAAGTGAGAGCCTTTGGTAGTGATTATCAAGCGTATCGGCAATCAAAGAACCGGAAAGTGGCAGTCCGGTTCTAAGGGCAATACGGAGTTCCGCGATTCAGTCGTTCTCGCCCTATGAGCCCCCGGATTCGTTAACCGGGATAGTGTGAATAACAGTAGTACGTTTGTGATTTAAAAGTCTCTGCGTCATTCGCCGTTGAAATAACAGTAGTACATTTGTGATCCAATGATCGATTGGAGGACCTATTGATATTTAAAGTCCACGTGACGTATATCCACAGGTATCTTTCTCACCAAAACGAGGTTCAGATGGCTCACTTGAGCCGCGTCTCAAGTTTCTCGATATGTTCATCGAGGATGTCGGTGAACCGCTCTTCGAATCGTCCTTTCTTCGTCCGGTAGGTGGGACCGGCGATGCTTATGGCGCCAAGTACGGCGCCGCTCGGCTTTTTCGCCGCTTGGCCTATCGCGTACACCCCCTCCTGGTCCTCCCCGCGGTTGAGGGCGTATCCCCGTTCTCGTACTTCGTCCAGTTCGTCCTGCAGCCGTTCACGCGAAGTGATCGTTTTCTCTGTCTGCTCCGGGAGGCCCCAACGATCGAGGATGAATTCCACGCGCTCTTCGGAATAGTTGGCAAGGATCGCTTTGCCCGCCGCGGTGGTGTGGAGATACATCCGCTCTCCGACGGTGAAGTACGTGTCCACCTCGGTCGTGGCGTCGACCTCGGGGCGCAGATATCTGCCCAATCCGTTCTCCTCGACGGTGAAACTCGTCTCGAAGTTGGTCCTCTCATCTAGATCGTTCGTGACCTCGATTGCGTGCCGATACGCCGGATCTCTTGTTTTCGCGTGTTCCCCGAGCTTAGCCAGTTTCAGACCCGGCTGGTAGATATCGCCTTCAGTAGTGAGATACCCCGCCCTTCGCAAGGTGTGTAAATGGTTGCTCGCGGCACTCTCGGAAATGCCCAGCCGATCGGCGATCTGCGACACGCGCGCGCCTTCCAACTCCACCACTGCGTCGACGATTTCGAGAGTCGTTGACGACGACTTCAGGATCCGACCCGATTCTTGCGTTCTCATATGCTAGAAATTGAACTACAACCATATAAAATCCACTTCTGGTAAATGTAAGCGGTCGGAAACTACTTTTCAGTATCGGTGGCTGAGGGTGCCGTCTGATACTCCAGATCTATGAGGATGTGTCCAGGGCTCCGATATCGCTTTCGCGGATATCTACGACAATAGATTTATCACATAAGAATCCAACGGGTGGCGTATGCGTGTTGGTCGGTTTACCGCAGACGGAGAAGACCGTATTGGGCGATTCGAACAGAACGAAGTGATCGACGTGACTCCAGCGGCCGAGTCCTTTGCCGAAGCGCTGGCTCAGACAGAGGCCGTCGCGGAGTGTGATGGTGAGAGCTACGATCTCAACGAGATATCGTATCTCCCGCCGACGACGAGCCGGAATTCCGTCTTCTGTGCGGCGCTTAATTATCAGAAGCACGCCGAAGAATCGGGTCGATCGGTCCCGGAACGACCGTACCTGTTTCTCAAGTTGGCGCGGTCGCTCGTCGGACAACACGAGCCCATTTCGTACCACAACACGGTCACAAGCGAGATCGATTACGAAGGCGAACTGGCGTGCGTGATCGGCAGCCCGTGTCGGCACGTCTCCACTGAAGAAGCACTCGAGTACGTCGCGGGATACACGATTCTGAACGATGTCTCAGCCCGAGACCTCCAGTTGTCCTTCTCCTACGAGAACGACGATATGATCGATTGGTTCGCTGGGAAAGCGATGCAGTCGACGACGCCGATCGGGCCGTATGTGGTCTGTGACGAGATCGACGATCCGCAGAACCTCTCGATCGCGTCGCGGGTCAACGGGGAAACGCTACAAGACGAGAACACGGAGATGATGATCTACTCCGTCGCCGAACTGGTCTCCTACATCTCCTCGCTGGTCGAACTCCAGCCAGGCGACGTGATTGCCACCGGCACCCCGGAAGGAGTCGGCGTGTTCCAGGACATCAGTCTGGAGCCCGGCGACGAGGTCGAGGTTGAGGTCGAGGGAATCGGAACGCTACAAAACACGGTGTCAGAAGCCGAGTAGAACTCCCAGATAGCGGGTTCTCTGATCGAATTCTACGTCAATCGGGGCGATAGAGGACCCCTGCTAGAAAAACTTATATATGGGTGGAGCGGGAACGCTGCTCACGATGTCAGAGAACGTGATACTCACAGGCACTGTTTTACCGGACTCGGACGTCGAGAAAGAAATTGTAGAGGAAGCAGGCGCGAATTTGCGGATCGAAGACGTCTCCTCGAAGGAAGAGCTGATCGAGTCAGCGACGGATCCTATCGGTATTATGACAATCGAGACCGAGATCGACGAATCGGTTATGGACGCGTTCCCCAACCTGGAGTTCATCTCCGTCCACGGAATCGGCGTCGATATGGTGGATGTGGAGGCGGCGACGGACCGTGGGATTCCGGTGTTCAACACGCCGCATTACTGCCTCGAAGAGGTGGCGACACACACGATGAGTCTCATCCTGGCGTGTGAACGGCGGATCTGTCAGTACAACAGCGATGTCAAATCCGGCGGATGGGACTATAAATTGGAGGGCCCAATCACCCGTCTGAGCACCAAAACAGTCGGCGTTGTCGGTCTCGGCGACATCGGTCTGGAGGTCGTAAAGCGCATCAGGGGATTCGGCGTCGATATCGTCGGCTACGATCCGTACGTCTCCGAGGAAGAGATAGACGAATACGGGGTTGAGAAAGTTGATTTCGACAGCCTCTGTGAGAGAGCGGATATCATTACGGTCCACACGCCGCTGACCGAATCGACTCGACACTTGCTCGACGCGTCGGCGTTCGACACGATGCAGTCCGGCGTCACCCTCGTCAACGCCGCTCGCGGTGGAATCATCGATCAGACGGCACTCTATGAAGCCCTAGAGGACGGTACCGTTTCGTACGCCGGATTGGACGTATTGGAGAGCGAACCGCCAGAAGACGACCGTATCCTGAATCTAGACAACGTTGTCATTACACCGCACGCCGCGTGGTACTCGGAGGATGCACTGACGGAACTCCAACGCACAGCGGGGGAGAACGTCGCCACGTTCCTCAACGGCGACGTGCCGGATTACGTGGTGAACCGCGACGTCGTCGCGTAACGACGGTCGTTCCTGAGTCCGGCACTTCTCGCCGGGAAAGTCGAATTTCTTCCAGAGCTCAGTATCCAACCGATCGCCTGAAAGTTAGATACTCTCACCTGCTTTGCGCCATTTAACTTAAACGGGTTATACATATAGGCCAATTCGATTTTATCCTCTCTAACGTATGGCATAATATGACACGGTGGAACAACGGTAGCGGCGAAGTCGGAGCCGTGAGCGCCGATATCACCGACGAAACGAACGCACTTCCCACGAAGTACTTCACCGATCCGGACGTCTTCGAGATGGAGAAAGAGAAGGTCTTCGGGCAGTACTGGGTCTATGCAGGTCACGAGAGCGCGATCCGGGAGCCTGGCGCGTACTTCACACGGACAATCGGTGACAAACAGATCATCGTCACACGCGACCACGACGGCGACGTCCGCGTGTTCTACAACGTCTGCGCGCACCGCGGCTCGAAGATGCTTGAGGACACGCCGATGACAGACCCCGGAACCCTGAATCGGATCACCTGTCCGTACCATCTGTGGGCCTACGAGCTCGACGGCGATCTCGCGAGCACGCCGGAGAGTTTCGAGAAAGCGACCCTAAACCCCGATATCGACGACGACGAAATCCCGGACCTCGATCCGGAGGAGAACGGTCTGATGGAAGTGACCACCGACTCGATCGGCCCGCTCATCTTCGTCAATTTCGCCGACGAACCTCGCCTCTCGCTCGAAGAACAGGCGGGATCGATGAAATCCGATCTCGAGAAGCTACCGATCGGCGATTACCAACTCGCGCGACGGTACGTCTCCGAGATCGAGTGCAACTGGAAGACGTTCGGCAGCAACTACTCGGAGTGCGACCATTGTGCCGCGAACCATCAAGACTGGATCAGCGGGGTCGAAGTCGGGGATTCGGAACTGGAGGTCAACGATTACCACTGGATCCTCCACTACAAATACACTGAGGAGCTGGATGACGAGGTGCGCATCCACGAGGAAGAAGAAGGGAAGTTCTACTACTTCTGGCCGAATTTCACGTTCAACCTCTATGGGACCGCGGACGGTTACGGGACGTACTACGTGGATCCCATCGACGAGGGCCGCATCCAGCTTGTCGCGGATTACTACTTCAAGGACACCGACCTGAGTGAAGATGAAGAGGAACTCATCCGAACGAGCCGGCAACTTCAGGAGGAGGACTTCGAGATCGTCGAACGCCAACACGAGGGCCTCAAAACTGGCGCGCTCGGACAAGGCCAACTCGGACCGAACGAACACAGCGTCCACAAGCTGCATCGGCTCGCACAGGAAGCCTACAACGCCTGATCGGTGCCGGATATGACGCAGAGCGACTCTCACGCAGGCGTCGTCACGTGTCCGACGTGTGAATTACATATCCCGGTATCCGACCCGAACGAGGCGATCGAGGTATACCGACGTCACAAGCGAGTGACCGGTCACGAAGTCGATTGGGAGCGCACCGCCATCGGCATCACAGCCGCGTCGACGGAGCTGGAAGAGGTACTTCGGGACCTCGACGAGGCAGACTCCGAAGGCGTCTCAGCCGGCGTCCTTACTGCGGCACTGTCCGCCAGGGGCGTTTCCATCAGCGAGGTACTCGACGAACTGTATGACCTCCGGATGGACGGCAGGATTCACGAGCCCACGGACGATCACTACAGCGTCCTCTAAGTGGTCCCCTGTACTTTCTGACGCATCGAAGCGACGCAACCTCCGGAAGTAAAAATCGTGACGACGTGATTCCTCACAGCGTGTGATAGCCGCCGTCGACGTGCAGTACTTCGCCGGTCACGTATGACGCTTCATCAGTGCAGAGAAACAGCGCGCTGGAAGCGACTTCAACAGGGTCGCCCCCGCGATCCATCGGAATCGGCTTGACAGTATCACCTTCTTGAATAGCTTGCTCAGCGGCCGCCGGACCCCCTTCGGACATCTGGGTAGGAATGAATCCCGGTGCGATAGCGTTCACCCGGATCTCTTTTTCTGCGAGTTCCAGCGCTGCAGTTCGAGTGATCATTAACACAGCACCCTTTGAGGCGTTGTACTCGGGGAGATTGTAATCGGCCATCGTCGAATTAATTGATGCCGTGTTGAGGATTGCGCCGGGCTCCCCGCGATCAAGCATATCCGCGGCGGCGTGTTTACATCCCAGGAGGACGCCGCGGACATTCACTGCGTGGATCCGATCGATCGATTCCGCAGTGACGTCGAACAGCGGACCGCGTGTCATTATCCCGGCGTTGTTGACCATCACGTCGACACCGCCGTAGTCACGGGCAGCCTCGATAACGGATGCGATCTGCGCGGAGTCAGACACGTCCGTGTGAACGAACGACGCTGTCCCACCGCGATCTTCGATGACCTCGTGGGTCGGAGCTGAGCCGCCATCTGGCGTCTCTTGGACGTCTGCGACCAGCACCGTCGCGCCGGCAGCCCCAAACTGGAGGGCGAGTTGTCTGCCGATGCCCGAGGACCCGCCGGTCACGATGACAGTCTCATCAGTAAAATCGTAGTTGGCGTTTGCCATACGGACCGACACCGGTCAGTGCTTATTAAAGATTGGCTGCGCTTGGCGGATTGAGCGAACGAATCCGGTTATCGCTCGGTAGTTTTTCAATCCCTCCGGCACGAAGAGCACTCGTAGGATGACGAATGAGAGGATGTTTAGGGGTCACGCCGGTCGCCAGTTGGGTCTCCACGCTACCGGACTAATGCTCGCGCTCACCGGGATGCTCGCCATTTCGCCGCTCCTTCCAGTCGTGATGGACACCTTCGAGATTTCTGCCAGCGTTTCGGGCGCTCTTATATCGCTGATGTGGATTAGTAACGCAGTCGTTCAGTATCCTGCCGGACGGTTTGCCGATCAGTTCTCCTCGCCGACGGTGCTCGTCGGGGCTGAAGCAGTCCTCATCACTGGCTTCACCGCACTTGTGGTTGCCGAACAGTTCGTGATTTTCGCTCTCGGCGTGGCCCTAATCGGCGCGGGCTTCGGTGGATTCGAAGCCGCTGGATTAGTTCACATCGGTGCCCTGTTCGACGACAATCAAGGGCGAGCGTTCGGCATCAGGGATGCCGCGGTGAATGCGGGAAGTGCGCTCTCGACGGTTCTTGTGGTCGTGTTCATCAGCTACGCTTCTTGGAAGTTGGCATTCGCCCCAATCGCACTGGGACTTGGCGTGCTAATTCTGCTGACGTCGCTATCCACTCAGAGTCCATATCAAGCGGGCCGTCCACATCTTAATCCACTCGCCGCGCTCCGGTCCGTCACCGACACACAGTCAATCATCATACTCCTCGTGACAGCCTCCACGGTGATGGTTGTCTGGCAGGGTTCGACGAGCTTTCTGCCGACCTTTCTGCACCGCGCGAAGGGGTACTCAACCGTGTATGCGGCGTATTTATTCGCCGCGTTGTTCGCCGTCGGAATTGTGGCTACGCCCGCCGCAGGCTTTCTCGGCGACCGATATGGGTATCTCCGAACTGCAATCGTGAGCACAGTCGGCGGTGCCGTGGGACTCGTTCTGCTCACGCAGGCCCGGACAGATTCCGCCGTGCTCGCTAGCATCGTCCTCTTTTCCATCGGTCTCACATCGTTTTGGCCACTCCTCTACACGTACCTTGCCGAATGGTTTGATCAAGAACGGATTGGTGCGTCGCTGGGGATTCTTCGGACCATCTTTTTCGCCGCTGGAAGTCTGGGACCGCTACTCGTGGGTGTCGTCGCCGATTCGTTCGGGTACGTACCCTCGTTCTGGCTTCTCGGAGCACTGTTCGGTCTCAGCGCAGTCGGACTAGCGTTTACCCGGGCGGTCTCGCCCACGGGGTGAGTTATGGAATCACGACGATACTCCCAACGTAATCGTTCTGGGAGAACCGTCGTTGCGCGTCGCGGATCTCCGAGAGCGGATACGTGTCGGCGAGCACCGGGTCAATCTCTTCATTTTCGATGTAGCGGATGAGATCCTCGAACTCACTTTGGGTACCCATCGTCGAACCGTAGATGTCGATCTGATTCAGATACACCGTCCGGAGATCAATCTCGGTGCTCGGTCCGGCAACGGCCCCGGCAGTCACGAGCCGCCCACCCGGTCGGAGCGTCTCGATAAGCTTCTGGAAAATTCCCCCACCGACGACATCAGCCACGACATCGAGACCGTCTTCGGTCCACGTGTCGATCGCTGCTGTGAATCGTTTCTCGTCGCGGGCGATCGTCGTGTCAGCACCGAGTTCCCGGACGGCTTCCATTTTCTCGGCAGTCGTCATACCGATGACGCGGGCACCGCGGCGCGCTGCGAGCTGGACGAGCCCGGTCCCCACGCCGCCGGAAGCCCCGGTGACGAGTATTTCGTCGTCTGCGCCGACCCCCGCACGGTTCAACATCCGCTCGGCGGTGACGTACGATGTCGGGAACGTCGCGAGCTCGGCGAACGAGAGGCTACTGTCGATCCGATGTGCGTTCTCGGCGGGGACAGCGACGTACTCTGCGTACCCGCCATCCCGCTCGCTCCCAATGAGATCCGCATTTACGAGCGCTTGGAACTCGTTGTCGGTATCGCCGTACAGCGCGTTATCAACTAATACCTTGTCGTCGATTCGGGAGTCGGGTACCTCCGATCCGATGGAAACGATAGTACCTGCGATATCCGCGCCCTGAATGCGGGGGAACTCGAGATCCCCTTTCCAGCCCTCGTCGTCAGTTCCGTACGCTGCCTTCCTAGTCCAGATATCCGTATTGTTCAGGCCGCACGCCTTGACTCTGATCAGCACCTCGTCGGTGTCGGGCTGCGGGATACGAACGTCAGTTCGATATTTCAAATTGGAAAGATCACCGTGTCCTGTCAGGAGAACAGCGTTCATACTCTCTAGTGGCATATACCGTAATGACAGATCCGAATAGAAAAATTTTGTTGATATTTCTCTGGTCGTGTTTATTTCATACGGTGAGTAATTATTTTGTGTAGGACCTGATTCGTGAGTTTTCGGTAGCCTCACTCGTCTGCGTTCCGATCAGAGTTTGACGTTAGGCAAGTTACTAATTGTAACAGAGAATATAGTTTTTCTGGTGATTATCGACGTTGTAGATCTTCTACGTTGAATATTACTCTCGCTTAACTAAACACAACCTATGGTATCACACTCCAATATTGGATTCAGATACATTGTGGCTTGATTGATCTAATCAACCACCAACCGAATCGACTTCATCGAGAGCTTCCGTAGCGACATCGCCTAACTCACCGGCTTCTATATGCGAGTATCGCTCCCGAACCATCTCTTCCGAATTATCTAGGTAACGGGCAGCCACAGTATATCCAAATGCCCGGACGAGAACCTCGCCCATCCCCCGGCGACCGCCGTGTGGTGCGAGATAGTCGTGCTTCGGATGGTCGATATCGATCTCCGCGGCTTCTGTGAGTCGCTGGAGCATTGAGCGGGCACCATCCGTCGTAATCGACGGCGGACGGATGTCCTCGTCGAGTGCCAGCAGGAGGTCGCGGGCGTACTCCCCACGTCGCTCGTCAATTGTCTCCGATGGCTCTCCCCGGTCGGCTAACTCCTCCTGTACGAGCTCTGCGAGCGTCCGCTGATCGAGTGTCGGGAATACGGGCCACCGTTCCGTCGGCGGGCCCATCAGTTTCCGGTAGCTCCGCAACGGAGAGATTACAGGATCGGGGAGAGAAGCAGCATCCCACTGCTGCTTTTTGCGATAGACGTCCATACTTCCGTCCTCGAGGTCGATGTCCTCCCATCGCACGCCACGACGGCGCGGGTCGTCGGGATCACGAAGGAGCTCCCCGACACGAACGGCGGTGTACGCGAGGACGACCACGAGCGCCCGGTCGCGGGCCGCTTTCAGCGCCGCGTACCGGGCTCGTTGCTTGTCGAGAGGGTCCACGTCATCGGGAAGGGTGGTGTATGCTTCGATGGCCTCACGCGCCTGTGCGTCAACGTGCCGGGTGAGCGCGTGGCGCTGCTCGGGGGTCCAGGCCTGCTGGTCGCCCGGCTTTCGGCCGTCGTCGTCGGGGAGCGGCGCGGTCGCGCTCGCTCGCTGAGCGTAGTGTGCTTCGAGATATCCCTCGTTGACACACCAGCCACACCACGCCGAGATGTAGGCGTAGTAGGTCTGGACGGTGTTCTGTTTGAGGCCACGGTCGCCAGCGAGATGTCGGGCGTATTCGCGGAAGACTCGCTCGTCGAGGTCCTCGAAGGTCGGATCGTGGTCGGCCTCCTCGGGAGTGATGCCGGTCCAATCGTCGTTGCCGCGCTCGCCGGCGGCCCACTCCACGAACCGCTCGAGCTCCCGGGCGGCGTTCCGGCGGTAGTTCCCGCCCTCGCCGCCGCGACCCTTACCCTTGTCTTGGAGATAGCGGTCAAAGGAACTCCGCAACGGCCGTGCTGCGGGTTCCTGTCCGGTGGTGTCGTCGATCATGCGGAATCAGGAACCTCCGAATAGTCCAAGTAGGAGATCGTGGCCGTCGTAACCTGGTCAGTGAACTCCCCGGTAACCGAGCCCTGTCGGCCGACGACGTGGAGGTCGTCTTTCAGTGTGGCCAGCGTCCAGGGGAGGACGTAGCTCTGCTGACCCGGTTCGCCGCGGACCCACGCCTCGCTCGGCACGGCGAAGCTGCCGGCGTGGTGGGATTGCGTCGTGAACGCGACGGCAATCGACTCCTCGTCGGGATAGGGCATCCGTTCGCCGGAAACGACCAGCCACGGCCGAGGATTCCCACCATCCGTTTTGAACGGGTCGGGAGCCCAAACAACAGTTCCGCGGTCAGCCATATGGAATCACGACTCCTCGCCGTCTTGCTCGGTTGTTGAATCGATAGGGTCGACAGCGGTCTCCATCCAGGCCTCAACGTCGTCGTCAGAGAACCCGCCGTCGATGTCGTCGGCCGTGGCAGCGCCGTGAAGCCCTGCCGACGCGACCGCGTGCTCGACGTCGGCGATCGTCCAGAAGCGGTCGCGGTGTTCGACGAGGCCGTGTTCCTCGAGACGCTTCAGCGTAGGGCCGACGCTCCCCTCGGGCACGTCGACGGCGTCGACGATCTCCCGCTGGCGAAACGCCTGGTCAGCGTGCTCGAGGAGGAACCGGTACACCGCGCCCTGGGTGGTGTCCGGCGCGAGGTCGGGGAGCGAGCGCCCGTCCTCGTCGATCGAGCGGAACTGGTCTTTTGAGATGGGCATCTTGAGTATTGGTTTGTATTAGAAGCCATTAGATCTTATTGGCAGGGTTCCTGATGTGAACAGAGAACTACCGCTGTTCGCGGACTTTTTCTAGCCGTTCAATATCCGGTGTCACGGCCATACACGGTGGTTGAGTTGAGTAAATTTATTCATAACTAACAAATATTTTACAAAAATAATATTATAATATCTGATTAATTTACAGCTGTTTTCTTTCTATGCGAACGTTGTACCTATACTAGCAATATACTGGAAGTTAATAATACATTACTTAAAACACACTAACACCAAAAAATCAATATTCCTATGTTAGAACCTCCGGGCGTCAGATCGAGGTGACGCGGGTGAAGTCGTCGTCGAGCGCCTGGGCGTCCTCGGGCAGCAGCGCGACCACGAGGAAGTCCGCGTAGTCCGCGAAGTACTCCACGAGCGCGGCGATGCGGTCCGAATCGATCGCCTCCAGGGAGTCCAACAGCATGAACGGCACCGTCTCGTGGAGGTCGTGGACGAGATAGCCCGCGAGCGCGAAGATCAGGCCCGTGACCTCGCGTTCGCTCTCCGAGAGGTGGTCGATCGTGTCCTCGTAGGCCGCCCCGTTGTCCGTCGTGCGGACAATGTGGAGCTCGAAGCGGGTCTGGGCCTCCCCCGAACTGCCCTCTTCGATCCGCTCGATCCAGATCCGCTCGATGTTCTCGTAGGCCAGGATGTCCAGGATCGACTCCATATGCTCGTTGAACGACTCGACGGCCTCGGCCTCGATCTGGTCGATCTTCGTCCGCTGATCGGTGAGCTGGTCGACCAGTTCCGCGCGCTTCTCGCGGAGCTCGTCCGCGCGCTCGACGTCGGCCTCGATCTCTTCGATCTCGTCGGTGACCTCCTCGAGGTCTGATTCGAGGCTGTCGATCTCGAACTCCAGCTGATTGGCTTCCTTGTGGAGCGAGAGGATCTCCTCGAAGTCCGCGGACTCGAGGTTCTCGACCTCGGATTCGAGGGCCTCAACCTCGTCAGTCAGTGATTCGCGCTGGTCTTTCAGCGAATCGATCTGCTCGTTCCGCCGGTCGAGCTCGTCCTCGATGTCGTCGATCTTGCGCTCGATTTCGGTGCGGCGGCGCTGCTTCTGGTTCGCCTCGCGCTGTTCTTCCTTCCGGGACTCGAGGTCGCTCTTGACGGTGTTGAGCTGTTCGACCTTCTCGCTCCGGAGGTCCTTGAGCCGCTCGATGGTGGACTCGATCTGCTCGCGGTCGACCGAGGAGCCGCAGGTCCAGCAGACGACGGTCTCGGCGTCCTCGCCGACGAGCTGGTCGGTGACGGATCCCCCGCCGTTCTCGGCGGCGGCGCCGCCGTCCTGCAGGAGTTCGTAATCTTCGGCTTCGAGGCGATCCTCGTTGTACTGGATGAGGCTGCGGAGCTCGTTGATCTCGCTGTTGAGGTCCTGGCGCTGCGAGCGGAGCCGCTCGATCTCGGATTCGAGGTCGCGGTGGTCGTCCATCGGGGTTTCGGGGAGTTCCTCGAGGTCGTCTTCGAGTTCGCTCCGTTCGCGCTTCAGCGAGGAGATGCTGTCCTCCTGGCGCTCGATCTTGCGGCGGACGGACTCCAGGTCCGAGCGGGTCTCGCGGAGCTCCTGGAGTCTCTCTTCGAGCTCGGCCTGTTCCTTGCGCCCCTGTTCGACGTCGCGACTGCTGTCTTCGATCTCGTCTTCGAGGTCGGCGAGCTCCTCGCGCTTGTCTTCGATCTTCTCCCGAAGGTCGTTGCGCTCGCGTTCGAGGTCGGGGAGTTCCCGTTTCTCGGATTCGATGCGGGCGAGTTCGTCGTTGATCTCGCCCTTCTCGTCTTCGAGGCGGCGGATCTCCGCGCGGATGGCCTCGACGTCGACGGGGCGCATGATGACGTCCCGCAGTTGGGCGTCGCGGGCGGCCGCTTGACGGGCGTCGTTGGTCTCGAGCAGGAAGGCGAAGAGGTCGGCGACCTCGGGGTCGTCGAGGTAGGCGTCGCCCTCGAACTGGACGCCGTCGCCGACGCGTTTGACGGTTCGCTCGTAGGTGGTGTCGCCGAGGGTGAGTTCGACGCGACCCTGGTCGGCGTCGCCTTTGAGCGCGACGCGGTCGCTGCCCATCACGCACATAATCGAGCGGAGAAACGACGTACGATTGGTGGCGTTCTTGCCGGTCAGCACGGTCACGCCGGGCGGAATATCGACTTCAGTCCGATCGATCCCACCGATGTTCTCGACCGAGAAGTGGGCGGCGTCGGTTATTTGCTTGAATGTCGCCATTGGTGCCAGTTTGTGCTGTTAAACTAAATGATTGGTGGTGATTCAGCAAATGCTAAATATTGAAATACCAAGTGATATAATGGAGAGGTGTTGCCACAGCGGGATTCTCATGGAGTCACCCTCACAGCGTGATTCGGTTAGATATACGACTGTAGGTGGCTGACTGTTCACAGAGCGAAATCCGAATCTTCTGAAGAAATCGATTGTGTCAAACATATGGTTGAATGCTGGTATGCTGTCGAAACGGACTCGAAGTCGTTTTCAGTTATTTCGTGGTCGAGTTCAAGCAAACGGCTCCGAATTCGATTGAGACGTGGGTTTTCTCCAGAAAGCGACATTGATTTTTTTTCGATCGCGTTAGCGACGGCCACCTCAGCATCGGCCAGGTTCGCTTCTAATCGTGATAGCTTCCCCTCATCGGGATATCCACACATCCGTGCGTATGAGAGATATTTCCGGGCATTTGATGATATTTTGATTGCTTGTTTGCCGTGATGTCGAATCTGTGAACTACTGTTGTAATCCCACTGGATCTCAACCGCTTCCTCGTCAAGCATCTGAATGAGGAACTGGGCCTTCGCGACCGACGCCTCGGAAGCAGACATAGAGGGATCAATATCGGAGCGTGCGTCGATACCGACGAGGACCGTTCTTTCAGCGGGGTTGTATGCACTCGATGGATACGCACCGGCACCGATCACGCCGATCCCCAACAGCAATAGTACGACAGTAGCCACTACCAACAACACTCTCGGGCCCTTCCGAATTGATGGGGTGGAAAACGGGTCCACGGCCGAGGGTTCGAGAGTGATCGAGCAGATGTCTTCGAGTCTCGCCGCCAGTTTTTGCGTTTGTTCGTTCGTACCGGTTACTACGAGCGTCCCGGATTCCGTTACCCGAATATATGATTTGTGAAATCCGGTATGAACGATTTCTACCCCGTCGGTTTCGGAAAACTGGGTCGATCGAACCGCATCGTACGTATCATCGTCCGGCAAACGCTCAATAATCTCGTCTAAAATATTTGCTTCTGAATCGACAGGCGAATTCGAGGTAAAGACACCTCCGTGGCTGGATGTGTTTGTATTCCACCAATATCTGAAACGGAAGTCACCAATAGCGACCCACCGCCGCGCTCGGATATAGAAGAATGGTAACAACGCGGCAGCGACTCCTACCAGGGCTGCCTCGGCAAATGGCCGTATACCTTGAGTGGCGCTATATTCGGTGAATGCCCAGAAGGATACTGTGACGAGACATCCTCCCGACAGCGTTGTAAATAGTCGGAAACGTGTCACCATTTTATCTTAACTCTGGCCAAACGCGCGCTTGATCTTCCCGAGAAGGCCCACGTCCCGGCTGTTTACTTCCCGTTCCAGAACGGGATCGAATATCCGATCGAGATCTTTCCGACTGTCGATCTGGTTCGCATCGACGTTTTCGAGCAACTCCGCGACCGTGATCGAATTCCCATCCTCGTCGATTTCCACATCCGCTAAGGCGTGTTCCCGTTCTAATCGCTGTACTTTGACGGGATACGACCACCCGGAGTCCTCAATGAGTTCGTGGATCGCGTCTGTTCCGTGTTCCATACCTATGTTACGGTGATATCTATTTAAATTAGTTTCCCACGGGGAAATCAGACCGTGTACGACCCGAGGCGTCTCACTCGTGTTCTTCTACGGGAGTAAACTGAGAGAGGTCGACGTCCGGATAAAAAATGGCATCAAGCGTCAACAGCTGCTCTGTGATGGCCCGAGCCGTCTCAATCGCTTGCGAGAAGACACGCCGGGGTTCGATGATGCCTTCCTCCCAAGGGTCGAGCGGAGCACCCGTGTCGAGATCGATTCCCGTTCCACGGCCGTCTTCGGCGGCTGTAAGCGTAGCGACCGTGTCGATGGGATCGAGCCCGGCGTTCCGGGCCAGGATTCGCAGGTAATCCTCGAGTGCATTCGTGTATTCCGTCACGGCGAGCTGCGTTCGATCCGGCACGGACCACCGATCTTGCCGCCAACTCCTGATGACCGAGCTAGCCGGGGCTCCTGCACCGGGAAGGACCTGTTTGTCCATCGCCGCAACGGCACCCACTTCGATCGCCTTCGAGACGATGCGTTCGTGTCGGCGCCCAGTCGAATCGAGACCGACGGGGATAACGAGCGTGAACGCTGTCCCTTCGCACTCCGCGAAGATCGTCCATTTTTCGTCCTCACGGACGATTTCGCGAACGCTACCGGCTGTTCCGAGAACCTCCAAGGAGAGATCGCTCAACGAGGACATGACTGCCCCTCCGGTCGCCTCGGCGAGACGGTGAATGTCCTCTTTCGGATATTTCACCCCGTCGATCGTAGTTACACCAGCATTCGCGAGTGCCTTCTGGATCGGTACGTCGATCCGGTCTTGAGACACGAGGATATCGACCCCCGACTCTGCGAGATTACGCGCTAGTTCCTCGCAGCGCTGTTGGTACACGTTCCGGTCCCGAGTAAGTTGTCCGGGTGACGTGGCTCGGTCCTCAGTTGTCGGCGTCGTCGTCTCTGCGACCGTGATTTCCTGATCTAGAAGTGCGACAGTTACATCGTTTCGAACGCCCTCGATGGACGGTGTCCAATCGAAGTCCGTATGTGACCTCTCGTCTTCCTCAATCGCTATTGGTCGACGTGATGCGATAACGCCCTGATAGAGTTCTTGATCGAGGTCGGTCACCGCCCGTACGTCAATCATCTCTGTATCGAGCCACGCTCCATCTGTCGCGGAAGCAAGCGCACCCACGGTCTCGGCGGCGTATCGTGCGTAATCCGACCTGACATCATCTGAAAGAGTGTCCGTCATCGCAGTTCGCGCGACGTGCTCAAGGATCTCCTGATCCGTTGGCGCACACTCGCGGGCGAGGTCATCAAGTATATCTCCCGTATGTGATGCGGCGATCGCATAGCCGGAAACCACGGTGTTTGGGTGGATTCCCGAATCGATGAGGTCGAGCCCCCGATCCACTAAGGCCTCAGCGAGTATAACTGAGGTAGCCGTACCGTCACCAAGAGATCGCTGCATCGCATCGACCGAATCGATAAACAACGCGGCGACTGGATCGTTGAACCCGTCTCCCCGGTGTATTGCATCGATAATCTGATCCGCGTCTGCAGTAATGACCGTTTCCGGGCGATCTTGATAATCTCGGGTGCGGATCATCTTCTCCAAGGACTCCGGCCCGAGAGACGACCGAACGATCGATCCGACCCCGTGTGTACTCTCTCGAACGTACTCTCGAACCTCCTTGTCCTGGATTATCCACTCTTGATCCTCTGGCGGGCCGAGATCGCGCTTGTCGGCTCGTGCATCCATATCTCGCTATATACGTCAGGGATACATAATAGTTGACAGCGACTCCCCGACCTCCCGTTCATCCGGTCTGCCTCAGTTACAGTTAATTATATATACTAAGAGAACGGTTCTCGAAAACACGTAGCTAATAATGTCAGACCTCGAGTTCGACGAAGTCACGAAAGTATTCGACGATTCGGAGGGAACGATCGTCGCTGTAGAGGAACTTGATTTACACATCGACGACGGGGAGTTCGTCGCCTTCGTCGGTCCATCCGGCTGTGGCAAATCGACAACGCTCCGGATGGTCGCCGGTCTTGAAACCATCACCGACGGAGAAATACGACTCGGCGATAAGGTCATCAACGACGTCTCACCGAAGGACCGCGACATCGCGATGGTCTTCCAAGACTACGCACTGTACCCCCACAAAACCGTTCGAGAGAATATGGGATATGGCCTGCGTATCGGGACTGATCTCGGCGATGAAGAGATCAACCGTCGAATTGAGGAAGCTGCTGAGATGATGGGTATCGAATCCCTGTTGAATAAGAAACCCGGATCGCTCTCCGGGGGACAACAGCAGCGGGTTGCAACCGGCCGTGCGATCGTTCAGGAGCCATCGGTGTTTCTGTTCGACGAACCGCTGTCGAATCTCGATGCAAAGCTCCGGAAGCATATGCGCACCGAGCTCTCTCGGCTCCATTCCGAACTCGAAATCACGACGATCTACGTCACCCACGACCAGGAAGAGGCGATGACGATGGCGGACAAGATCGTGATCCTGGATCAGGGGAAACTTCAGCAGATGGGTCCTCCGAAGAAGGTCTACTACGAGCCGGCAAACAGGTTCGTCGCGGATTTCATCGGGTCACCGAGTATGAATTTCTTCGATACGAGATTCCGTCGTGACGGAGACGGATCGGGTATATTCGAGTGCGAGGGAGGGTTCGAATATCGAGTCTCCGAACAGATGGCAGACGATCTTGAGACGGCGGATTCGACGGAATTCGAGATCGGTATCCGACCGGAGAATATGCGGATCGATTCGAACGCACCTTCGGAAAAATCGGTCGAGACAACAGTTGATGTTGTCGAAGTGGTTGGATCGAATAACTTTATTTACCTAGATCTGGTTGACGAGGAGACCTGCGTTCGGACCCCGTCGGAGATCGAACCGGAGGAGGGCGAAACGGTTACCGTGACCTTCGATGAGGAGGATCTCCACGTGTTCGACCGACAATCGGGAAATACGATTCTTCACGGACACGAACAGGGGCTATCCACGACGGACGAATCGAGCCCGGTCCAAGGGCAAATTTAGGGTCCTAGCGGCGTACAGCAGTTTTTTCGTCACTTTAAATCGGAAAATTTCTGGAGTAAGGCCTTCTCGGTGTTGAGATAGCAGCTATTGTGGCCACGTGCTATTTTGTTGTCTAACCATCGACTAAATCATATTACGTACTCAATGAAATTAGTTCGCGTTTAGCTGGTCTGGGAGAACAGAGTCGGAATTATATATTTGGACTCTGAAATGGGGGGTATGGCAGTCTTGGCAGCAACCAATGGAGAGTCAGTACCGGATAAAGCTATTACAATCGCCGCAGATCTCGCGCACCAGTACGGAGAAGAGCTCATAGTGCTTCACGTGATGCCCACTGATGTCTTTGAGGCGCATCAGAAGTCTTCTGGAGATGAACCCTCGAATGTCGCACTTACTTTCGCTCCCGAAGTGTCTTATCAACAGGGGGATGGGCGGAACAGAGCGTCCAGTAGTAGTGGAAAACAATACACGATCGACTATGCGGAACGTGATGCTGCAAGCGTTTCAGAAGACGTGACAAAGCAGTCTGTCGAAAGCCCCGGCGAAACCTCCTATGAGGGACGGGTAGGAAATCCAATTGAGGAGATCCTCGACGTTGCGAGTCGCAAAGACCCGCGATATATCGTTCTGGGAGGACGAAAGCGGTCGCCCGCCGGGAAAGCGATCTTTGGCAGCGTAACTCAATCAGTGTTACTGGAAGCTGAAAGGCCGGTTGTCACCGTATTGAATGAGGAGTAATCAGGTACGATCGGTCAACATAGTCTCAGATGGATTCGATGACCACAGCGGTGTCTCACTAGAGAGGGAGATGCTGTCAACGATCGCGTCCTGACACCCGGTGTCCCGGGGTCGGGGAAGGGGACTCTGTGCGACCGCATCAGCTGAAGTCAATCAGCGAGAGATCATCCATACACCACAAATATTTTGTATAATTAGGAAAGACTCCTCATCGGACGTATGGCAAGTCGTAACGAAGAGCGGAGAATGGAGATACGCCAAAAATATGGCTTAGAAGAAACGACTGTTCTCGATAGGTTACGAGAACACAAAACAGACTACTTATTCATCGCAGTCCCCGTCATCGCATTCGCGATGTTCTTTTATTATCCAATATTCCGGGGGCTCTGGATGACGCTTCACCGTATTCAACTCGGAGGGGAGAATCTCTGGGTAGGACTCCAGAACTACCAGTGGCTTCTCACTAACGACCTGTTCATATTCGCACTGGGCTGGTCATGTGTGTTCGTTGCCTGTTCGACGTTTCTCCAGCTCTCTGTCGGGATGCTGCTCGCGCTGTTGTTGAACGAGCTTCGAGGCTGGCGAGAACGGTGGGCGACAGCATCGCTGATGGCTCCGTACTTTAGTGCTCCACTCGTCGGGGGTATCATTTGGGCTTGGTTCCTGGACCCCAGTTATGGGTTCGTGGCCCAAATATTCCAAATGTTCGGGCTGCAGCCGATTCGGTTCCTCTCGGGAACGTTCTGGCCGTACGTTTCCCTCATTGTCGCACAGACGTGGCACGACTACGCGTACGCCGGAATCATCTACGCTGCTGCTCTCAAGTCGATACCGGCGTCGCAGTATGAGGCGGCAGCGCTCAATGGGGCCGGACGGATCCGGCGGTTTTTCGGTGTGACGTTACCTCATCTCAAGATTCCCACGATTATTATTCTGGCAATCAGAACCGCGTGGAACTTTGCCGAGTTCGCGCAACCATTCGTCCTCACTGGCGGTGGGCCCGGCACTCGAACGATGCTATTGAGTATTCTTATTTATCGAGTAGCGTTCCTGCAAACGTTCTTCGGACGGGCCTACGCGATTGGGATCGTTATGCTGCTTATTTCGATCACCTCCGCTGTCCTGTACATTACGCTGATTAGCGAAGAAGAAGATATGTACCTCTGAGAAACAATGATTGACGCAAACAAACGAAATCGATCTGTACTGTACGCTGGATTACTGGCATTTGCACTCGTGGGATTCCTTCCCTATCTATGGATCATCCGGACGTCGCTGCTAACGAATATCGCAGCGATCAATCCTGACCTGCCGATACTTATCCTCCCGTGGAAGGACTACTTCACTTTCAGTAGCTACGTTGACGTGTGGAACAGTTACAATATGCTCAGATATTTCGGAAACAGTATCTTTATCTCCATTTCGGCGACTATTATCGCCCTTCTCATCTCCATTCCCGGAGCGTACGCGTTCGCTCGTCGGGATTTCCCGGGGCGGAAAGTCATTTTCTACACGGCTGTGTTCACAGTGATGTTCCCCTCAATCGTGCTGTTCATCCCGGTCTATGAGCTGTTCTACTGGCTCGAACTCGTGAATACCTACTTTGGGCTGATTCTGGGAATGGGTGTCTTCGTGATGCCGCTGGCAATCTGGCTCCTTCAGGGGTTCTTCAGGCAGGGGATCCCACCGAATATTGAAGAGGCGGCGAAGCTTGATGGGCTTACCGACCTCACGGCATTCCTCAGGATCGTCTTACCCCTCAGTGCACCCGCAGTGGCTGTCACTGCTCTGTTCTCGTTCCTCAATGCGTGGAACAACTTCCTTTGGGTGTACCTGCTCACTAGCGATGCCGAAAAACGTACCGCGACAGTGGCATTATACTACCTTACTGCGGGGGATACGCTTCGACAGTGGAACCAGATTATGGCCGCCGTTGTGATGCTCGTCCTCCCGGCCGTCCTGTTCTATGGGTTGGTCCAAGGCCGCGTCGGGGAGGGTATGGGAGCAGCGTAGTTAACACTCCGCGGTATTCTCTGGCGCAGTTTTTTGATTCTGTCCCCCGAACCTCCCAATTCAAGCGTGACCATCCGTGTTCGGTTAACACTCCTAGTAATATCCTGTGTGGTTCGAGATTGTCCGAGTCGGGCGTACGCGGCGGAATCGACCGATGCTCACCCCCCGTAGAACCGTCGTTTCGAGCGTAACCGAACACCAATGAAGCGTGACAGTAGAGACGATTTCCTCGCCGGTGCTGACGACGGACAACCGTGGTGTTTCAGAGACGAGGTGTCGCTCGTCACTCAGAGCGTCCAATTCTATTGTTTCCACTATCTTCGGGTTGGTCTCTCCACAGCGGCTTTTCGACGATCACCGTACTGAACGGGAGCAAGATCCCAAACTCTTATTATAGATGATTTTACTCATTCACTTATGGCCGAGTCAGTACAAGCAAGCCGTGAGAAAGCAGCTTCGGACAGAATCCGAGTCGGATTCCGAACGCAGGAGTTCACAGATCAACGACTCCGTTTCATCAAGCAATTAGGAGTCAGTGATATTTTCCTTGACCATTCGGAGGTCGAGGAGGAACCGGACGAGTTCATTGACAACTCGAGCGCGGGGAGGACTGACCGACTCACGCTGGCGGGGAGCACAATCCCTTCAGTCGAAGATCTGATCCAGGCACGGACGAAGATCGAAGATGCGGGCCTCCGGTTGTCAGGCATTCATTCACTCCCCTATTCCGTGTATGGGGACATAATGTTCGGGCGGGAGGGACAGACAGAGCAGATCGAACTCGTGAAGGACCTAATCAGAAATATGGGCAAAGCGAAGATTCCCATCCTCGGGTATCAGTGGAACCCGAGGGGGCTTGTCCCAATGCGGACCTCGATGACCCGACGGATTCGCGGTGGTGCTCGGGCAACGGGCTTCGATATGGCTGATATAGATCACCCCGAGGAGCCTTTTGGTGAGGACAGCGAGGACTACTCCGAAGAGGAATTTTGGGATAATTACGAACATTTCCTTGAAGAGGTACTCCCCGTCGCGGAGGAACACGGGGTCAGGATGGCTGTCCATCCAGCTGATCCACCAGTTATAGAAAAAATGGGTGGAATACCACGTCTCCTCAGAGATTTCGAGAGTTTCAAACGAGCTATGGAACTCGTGCCAAGCGATAACCATGGACTGAAACTCTGTCTTGGATGCTTCTCCCAGATGGGCGAAGACGTCGAAGAGGTGATTCGGTACTTCGGGAAGCGCGATCAGATCGTCTTCGTTCACTTCCGTGACGTTTCCGGGACGATGCCGTCGTTCACCGAGACGTTCATCGACAAGGGGAACTACGACGAGTACGACGTCCTGCGCACGCTCGACGAGGTCGGCTTCACCGGAGCCCTCCTGCCCGATCACGTCCCGAGGATGGAAGGCGATTCTCAGTGGGGTCACCGAGCAAATTCGTTTACTGCAGGGTACATACGTGGGATGATTAAGGCGATGTACAGCGAAAAATAGCGAACGGACCCGGTTCCGAGACACCGCATCACTCGGATGTTTCGGTCGATGAACCGACTAGACCTCCCCAAATCGACCTATTGTTTGTCTATTAAGAGAAATATTTTTATGGTAGGACATTATCACGATAGTCGTATATGCCCCTCACTGACCAGAAAGTGAAGTCGAGACTCAAAAGTGTGTCTGCCGGCCTGCTGACGCCTTTTGACGCGGAAGGTAAGATTCGTCACGACGACCTCCGATCGAACATTCGTTCGCTGTACCAGCAGGGAATCAGGTCGTTTCTCGCTGTTGCGAACATCAGTGAGTATCACTCACTATCTCAGGAGGAACGGATTGCGTTAGCGGAAACGAGCGTTGAAGAGATCCCATCGGACGCCGCAGTCTTGGCGGGTGTTGGTGGAAGTACCGGGGACGCGACTGAACTCATCCGCGCGTACGACCGCATTGGCGTCGACGCGATGATGATTATGCCCCCGGATCACAGCTATATCCACGAACGAGGACTGCTTCAGTACTACTCCGAGCTCTCTAAAGCCACAGACAGGCCGCTCGTTCCCTACGTCAAGGGATTCGACCCTTCGGTCGAGTATCTCGCTGATCTGACGAGGGTGGACGGCGTGATCGGCATCAAATATGCCATCGCGAACCCATCGAAGCTCGGCTCCGCCGCTGAGAGAGGAGCCGACGATGTCGTGTGGGTCGACGGACTCGCCGAACCGTTCGCCGTTGCCGCCTGGGCGGAAGGCGCTGAAGGGTTTTCAGCGGGCGTCAGCAACTTCCGTCCGGAAGTCGGACTTGCTCTATACGATGCACTCAAAAACGGCAACTGGGAACGAGCACGACGACTGCGGAATATCTGTTTGCCCTTCCAGCGGTTGCGGGAGCGTACCGGGGCGAATAACACGATCTCTGCTGCGGCGAGTATTCCCACAGTCAAGAAGGGTCTCGAACTCTCCGGCCTGCACGGTGGCCACGTCCGGGAGCCTCTCGAATCGCTTTCTGAGACAGATGAACGTCGAGTTGAGGAAGTATACCAGCAGCTGGATGAGGATATCGAGCGTCTCGTTGAACAACCAACCACCCACTGACCACCATTCCCAATCGAGCGAGAACACCGTACGCTGGCTCAAAGCCGGCATCCATTCGATCGACCGACGGTCCGGTGACCTCTCTCGAACGAACGTGAATTCTCTTTTCTTGAGGTCATATCGTAACTCACGCGACGATACCCTGCGGCTTGTCGCTAGTGGGTGATTGCGAACCGCAGAGCGTCCCAACTGGTCAGTGATAGCCGAGTCCGGCGCGCTTTTCTGTTCCTCGAACTTCCGTACAAATCTCGTATAACGCAGAGGGAAAGGCGACCCTGGACTCTTCCGAGATACTCTTGCCGAGGGGATCGATAAACCCAAACACACGCGCAGGTCTGTCATTGTCCCCGTGCGTTCCCCTGTAAGGAACAACTCAACATATCCTTTACAGTGCGTCTGATTGGGGTTCTGTCCGCTTCACTATCACAGATAGAATATATTCTCCGGAGTTCGTTCGCAAAAGCCATCGAAAACGGAGTTTTGGATTACAAATATAGGTTTGTAACATTCCATTACAAACTTAGATTTGTAATGGTACGGCAAGAGAGAATACACGAAACAGGCAGCGGAGAACCCTTTGACAACCGAGCCTGCGGCGACACAGATCGTCTCGAAGTCTGGTGGAGAAGACAGCGGTTCCTCCGATACCAAACGTGGTCAACTCGGCTATGCAAACTTCGTGTTGAGTTCGATCACGTTCGCTGCTCGTTGGACCTGCTCGGACAGGTCGTTGTGGATCTTCTCGACAGTGAACCGGCGTGACGGCCCCGACAGGCTCACCGCGCCGAGAACGGTCTCCTCGTTCTTCACCGGGGCTGCTACACACCGAAGGCCCTCAATATTTTCCTCGTCATCGATCCCGTATCCCTGGTCGCGAATGGTTTCGAGATCCTCGTACAATTCGGCACGCGAGGTGATTGTCTTCGGCGTGATCTCCTCGAATTCAACATTAGCGACGATTTCGGAGGTTCGTTCCGAGGGGAGGTATGCCAGAATTGTTTTACCGAGCGCTGTCGAGTGGATCGGTTGCTGAGTACCGACTCGAGATGCGGTTTCGACGGCACGGTCTCCTCGCCGTTTGTGTAAGTACGAGACCTTTCCGTGTTCCTCTATCCCGAACTGCGCGATCTCACCAGTTTCCTCGGCAAGCGTATTGACCTCATCTCTGATCACGTCGTAATTCCCCACCTGTTCCCGTACGCACGTTGCGATCTCGAGGATGCGGAGACTCAGACGGTATCCGCTATCCCCTCTTACAACCATCTGGCGGTCCTCCAGTGTCCGTAAATGATTGTGAATCGTACTCTTCGAGTGGTTGAGTTCGTTCGCCAACTCCGTCAGGCTCGTCGGTCCGCTTTCCTGGAGTATGTCGATGATATTGAACGCTATTCCTACAGATCTGATCTTCCGCCCGGACTGTTCTTCGTCGGTTTTCCTCATATCGCGGTCTATTATCCAGAGATAGATAAGCGTTCGGCCTTGCCGAACTATACTGAGAAAATTAGAGCCATCTGACAGAACGATACCGCGATTAGCCTCAAAGCTTTGCTGATTCGATTTGATGTACTCGCTGTTCTTCGACAGATCAGAGCGTCTCTGAAGTTACGGATTGACGAATTCACAACACCGTCAGGTAGGCGGTGGGTCATCTGATGAACTCCTACTTCCTTCTTTATTGGTTGCTGTCACCAAGCTTGATTCACCACGATCAATAATTTCATAGAAATGTTTATATAGTATTATGATACACATACTGAACGTGGATAGCTATGTCAGGTTGTGACACAGACCCTGGTACGGATGAGAGGCGCGGAGACGAACAGGACAGTGGAGCAGACCATCGAGCCGAAAGCGAAGTCAGTAAACGAAATCTGCTTCAGACTGCCGGTGCCGTTGCTGCAACTGGCGCTCTCGGAGCACTAGCCGGTTGTTCCTCCAATAACAACGAAGGCGATAGTTCGAACGGTGGCGGAGGAGGTGACACAGACACCGATACTGGAGACTCCACCGACGGCGGTCAGCAGGAAAGTGTGACCGTTTCGTACTGGTCTGGCAAGGCCGCTGAGAACTCCAGTCTGCAACAGTATTTCAAAGAGGGGATGCAGACGTTCGAGGATCAACACAGCAATATCAACGTCGATCTGAATATTCTCGCGTGGGGCCAGCTGACTCAGAAGTACATCACGACGATGCAGTCCGGCACGAGTCCGCCAGCGCTCGCCTCGGCTGGTACCTACGGTTTGGAGATGTTCCGAAACGGGGCCGTCGAAGATCTCTCGACGTATATGGAGGGCGATCCCGATCTCCCGGAGAAGTGGACGCCGACGATGCAGGAGTCGACGGATTACCGGGGCCAACGATGGGCGGGCGGAATCGGTGCTATCAACACCACGCACCTCGGGCTGAACGTCAGTCTCTTCAAGGAGCACACCGACGTTCAGGCACCGGAGGAAGACCTCAACACCTGGACACAGCTGCGCCGAGCGCTCGATCAAATCCAGGAGGGCACGGGCGACGGCGTCTATCCATACGAGGTAACCGGTACCCAAGCCGACGTCGAGGCCTACTGGGGCGCCGCTCGGACCGCGTACACGGGCGGGACCGATCCTTGGATCGACGTCACTGATCAGGGATCACCCGAAAATCCGGTCGTCAAACCGGGGCAGACCGAACGGACGGACGGGATGATCAAGAACAATATCGACCTCGGAGAACAGTACTCTTCCGGAGGATACCCATCGCGGGGTGACGAGGGCGTCCTTCCGATGCTCGTAAACGACAAGGTTGCGGCCTACAACTACGGCGTGAGCGTCCAAGGTATTCGTGGGCTAACCCCCAACGCGACCTTCGGCTGGGATGGCGACTATATGGCGATTTCGACGCCGAAACTCGATCCGAACTACGGCGAAGAGTTCAATCTCCCCGAACTTGCCGGGAAGGAGGGACAACACGGAGGCCACACGTGGTCACTCGAGGGCCAGCTCTGTGTCTCAAAGTCTAAATCTTCTGCAGTGAAGGAAGCAACCTACCAACTCCTCAAATTCCGTAATACGAGTCCCGAATTCTGCCTCGAGCTCTATGCGTCCCCCGACCTTGCACAGGCGGTGCCGGCGTACACGCCGCTACTGGACGATATCCGCAGCGAAGAGTATGCGGATATGCGCACGCAGGTGCATAACCATATGATCGAAGAACTGGCTAATTACGGGGAGAACTTCAGGACGACAGGAGCTGCGTGGGATACGCCTGGGACGAACACGATCCGGTGGGACCAGATCGGCGGAACGATGGCCGAGGCATACGCGGGTCAGATCAGCCGGGAGAACGCTGCATCAACAATGGGCGACCGGATCCGGTCGACGCTGGCTGAACAATAAACGCTCTCTTCGCGTATTGGGGGTTTTCTTCGAGAACAACTCGTACCTCCTCACGTCGGCATACGGGTCGTCAACCACGTTTCCAGACCTCCTAAACACCTCAGATATTGCGGAACGCGGAGAGAATATCGGACGAAAAGAGTGTTTAATCAAACCCCACTCGCTGAATCTCTCTGCTAAACCTCCTCTTGTTGTTCTGACTGATCTGGTTCCAAATTTGTGGCAACGATCCGGTCGTCGATCCGGATGAGTTTCGTCGAGAGGTCGGTGGCAGCCGTCCACGCGGCCTGTTTCAGTTTGGGAGGATCCACGATCGGGCCTGTCTCCATAACGTTATCAACCACGCCACGTGTCGCATTAATACCAGCCGTGTCACGTCCTTCACTGTGACTGACATATAATCTGGCGAGAGACGAATGCCGATCGAGTCCACTGTTCATCGCCAGCGTCTGAGGGATCGCAGATAACGCGTCTCCGAACGCTTCCACAGCCAGCTGCGCTGGCCCGCTGATAGAGTGTGACCGCTCCTGAATGGACTGCACTGCACTCATTTCGATCGCACCCCCTCCCGGGACGACAGTCCCGGAATCCTTGGCCGATAGCCCTGCGCGAATGCTATGTTCGACGGACTGCTGGAACGTCTCTATTGATCGTGGATCCGGTGCACGGACGAACAGTGTGAACACGGGGTCGCCGCTCTCAGATTCGACGAACGTCATATCACGGCCGGCGTGTCTTTGAATCCGGATCGTCCCGGTTCCAAGCCGGGAGGTGTCGATTTCTTTCAAGCTCGGCACGACCGTTGTCCCGGTTGCGCGAGCGATCCGCGCGATGTCCGCCTCGTCGATCTGTGAAAGTCCGAGAATGCCGTTGTTTGCCAGGAGCTGTGTGACCCGGTCGTTGATCGCGCGCGTGGTAATCATAGCGGAACAACCCGCGTCAATAGCGTGGTTGAGTTGTTGCTTGAAGGAGTCCCGTTCGGCCTCTCCGAGCGCGATTCGATCCTCGACACTGTCGACAGCGATCGTTCGTTCGCCCTCTGTGGACGTCTCGGTGGACAGATGCGGTAGGTCGACTGTGGTCGAAAGGAGCACAATCTGCGCCTCGTCGAGTCGACGGGGCATACTTCGAGTCACGGGATTCGTATCGAGAACTACTCCGCGGACGAGTTCGGTCTCCGAGAGAGCCCCGCCGAGCCGTGGCACCACTTTCACCTGGCGATGGTTGCGAGTAGAACTAGAGCTGTCAGCGACGGTTTGAATGGCTGTCCCGACGCTGTCGGCAACAGTAGCTCGAACGTTTGGATCACGGGTCTCGGTAAGCGCTGTCTTCACGACGGCTTCGACACCGACGTCCTCAAGCGGTCGCTCTCGGAGCGAGATCTCGTTCGCCGCAATCTCCAGTGCCTCCCGATAGCCGTTCTCGATCACCGTGGGGTGGAGGCCCTTTTCGAGGAGTGACGCTGCCTCCGAGAGCAATGCACTAAGGAGAGTAGCGACCGTCGTGGATCCATCACCGTGACGTGATGCAAAATCCGATGTGGTTTGTTCGAGTAACCGAAAAGACGGATCGGTCAGTTCGAGTTCCTCAAGAATCTTGCTTCCAGAAGTAGAGGTCTTCACACCTCCGTCCTCTTTCAGAACCATCTTGTTTGTACCCAGTGGACCTAGACAGGTCCGAACCGTGTCACAGACTGTTGAAATGTTCTCTATGTGAGAGAGAGATTTGTCCGTCATAGACTTATGTTAGTATATATCGACTTATATGTACTGGAGCAGTGTAGGCTACTGGGAAAAGCGTGCAAACAGAGGAGAAAGAATAATATACTAAAAGAAAAAACAACCACTCGATGACGCAGATTAATCAAAATTATATCGGCGGAGATTGGGTCCCGTCCGTTTCGAACGACACCCTTCCCGTTCATAATCCGGCACAGCCGAGCGACGTTGTCGCCGAATATCAAAAATCTACCCGTGAGGACGCACGGGCGGCTATCGAGGGCGCAGTCAGTGCCCGTGACGAATGGGCGAACACGCCAGGTCCCGAACGCGGACGGATCCTCCGCGAAACTGGATCTATTTTGGCCGAGCGCAAAGACGAATTGACTGAGACCCTCATTGCCGAGGAGGGGAAAGCCCGTCCCGAAGCTGCGGGCGAAGTCCAGCGAGCCATCGACATTTTCTATTATTTCGCGACGAAGGCCGCTGATCTCGGGGGCACTTTGAAAGGTGCCAGCAGCCAGAACACGAACCTCTATACGCGCCAGGAGCCTGTCGGCGTCACCGCACTCATCACGCCTTGGAATTACCCGATCGCCATCCCTGCGTGGAAGCTCGCCCCTGCATTGGCTACGGGTAACACGGTCGTCCTCAAGCCTGCTTCCCTAGCGCCCGGTGTCGTCATCGCAATTGCCGAGGCGCTTGACGAGGCGGGTCTCCCCGATGGCGTCTGCAACGTCGTGACCGGTCCTGGGAGCACCGTCGCCCACGAGTTCATCACCCACGAGAGCACCGATGCCGTCTCCTTCACCGGTAGCAGCCAGGTCGGTGAGATGGTGTACGACCAGGCTACGGACGCCGGGAAGCGCGTCCAAACCGAGATGGGGGGCAAAAATCCCACCGTCGTGACAGCGTCTGCAGATCCCGCCGAAGCTGCCGAAATCGTCGCCACAGGTGGCTTCGGGACCACGGGACAGTCCTGTACAGCGTGTTCTCGGGCGATCGTCTACGAGGACGTATACGACGAGTTCGTCACTGAATTAATCGATCGGGCCGAATCTATCGATATCGGTCCCGGTACCGATTACGAGATGGGTCCGCAGGTTAGTGAGAGTGAACTCGATTCGACACTCGAATACATCGATATCGCACAAGACGAAGGTGCGACGCTCGCGACAGGCGGCGGGCAACCCGACGAGTTCGACGACGGGTACTTCGTCGAACCGACCGTCTTCACCGATGTTGAATCGGAGATGACGATTGCCCAAGAGGAGGTTTTCGGACCCGTCGTGGCCGTACTGAAAGTCAGTGATTTCGATGAGGCGCTTACGATCGCCAACGATACCGAGTACGGCCTGTCAGCAAGTATCGTGACGGAAAATCACACCGAGGCCAACCGATTCATTGAGGAATCGGAGTCCGGTGTGGTGAAAGTCAACGAGAAGACGACTGGGCTGGAACTGCACGTCCCCTTCGGAGGATTCAAGGGGTCCTCAAGCGAAACCTGGCGTGAACAGGGCGATGCGGGCTTAGACTTCTATACCCTCGAAAAGACCGTCTACGACAACTTCTGAGAGTACTCCCCGAACAGCACTGTCGAAAAAATAGCCTCGCTCCACGAGTTGTGTTCCTCCCTATTCGAGACCCGTGCGAGATCGCTGTTGGAGCATCGGCTGGGCCAATCGGACGTGTGGTTAAGCCGACGATCGGAACCTCTGTTTTCGGACTTTTTCCGATCAGCGACGCTACGATTACTGTCGTCGGCAGTGCCGCAATTCTCGTTCTAATTGCATTTTCGGCGTTCTTCTCCTCGTCGGAGATCGCGATGTTCTCCCTCGCGAAGCACCGCATCGATTCGCTCGTCGAAGATGGCGTCTCAAGAGCGGAAGTCATCTCCGATCTCAAGTCCGATCCCCATCGCCTTCTGGTTACGATCTTGGTCGGCAACAACATCGTCAACATCGCGATGTCGTCGATCGCGACCGCGATCGTCGGAATGTATTTCGACCCCGGGCCGGCTGTGCTGGTCTCGACGTTCGGGATCACGACGCTCGTGCTCTTGTTCGGCGAGAGCGCGCCAAAGTCATATGCCGTCGAGAACACCGAGTCGTGGGCGCTCCAAGTCGCTCGGCCCCTGAAATATTCCGAGTATGTCCTCCTGCCGCTTGTCGTCGTCTTCGACTACCTGACTCGTGCGATTAATAAAATAACTGGCGGCGGATCGGCGATTGAGACGTCCTACGTCACTCGCGACGAGATCAAAGACCTTATCCAGACGGGCGAGCGCGAGGGCGTCATCGAAGAGGAGGAACGGGAGATGCTCGACCGGATCTTCCGGTTCAATCATACCATCGCCAAGGAGATTATGACGCCGCGCCTCGATATGACTGCCGTCGCGAAGGACGCTACCATTGACGAGGCCATCGAGACGTGCGTCCAGTCCGACCACGAGCGGGTGCCGGTGTATGAGAGCGACTTAGACAACATTATCGGGATCGTCACGATCCGCGATCTCGTGCGCAAGAAGCACTACGGCGCGGGCACTGCGTCGCTGACCGATCTGGTTCAGCCGGCGCTGCACGTCCCCGAGTCGAAGAACGTCGACGAACTGCTCACCGAGATGCAGGACAATCGCCTGCGGATGGTGATCATCATCGACGAGTTCGGGACCACCGAGGGGCTCGTCACCCTCGAAGATATGGTCGAAGAGGTTGTCGGCGATATCCTCGAAGACGACGAGGAGGAGGCCTTCGAATCCGTCGACGACCGCGAGACGCTCGTTCGCGGCGAGGTGAACATCGACGAGGTCAACGAGGAACTAGGGCTCAATCTCCCCGAGGGCGAGGAGTTCGAGACTCTCGCCGGATTCGTCTTCAACCGCGCTGGCCGCCTCGTCGAGGAGGGCGAGGAGATCACCTACGATGGCATCAGCATCCGGATCGAGCAAGTCGAGAACACTCGAATTATGAAAGCCCGGGTTATTGGGCCAAAAATCAGTGATTTCGGAGAGAACGCACCTGTTGCTAACGAGGACTCGGGCACGTTAATTGAGCAATAACTGACTCTCAATCCAATATGACCGTTTCACAGGATCAGTTACAGTTCTCTTCGTTATATCTCACCCGTTTCTCAACCAGTTTCGGTTTTGTCACAGTACTTACGTTATTGCCGGAGTATATCGATGCACTCGGGGCGACTGGTGTGACAATTGGCCTATTTATTGCTATGCTCGAAATTGCTCGCACAATCGGTATAATCCCGCTGGGATGGGCCGGGGACCGATACAGTAAGCGGCGAGTACTTATTCTCGCTCTTATTGTGAGTACAGTGGCGTATGTAGCATTTCCTCGAGTCACAACCATCCCCGAATTTCTCGGCGTACGGTTCCTACAGGGAATCGGCCTGATCGGGACGGGATTATTAAGCTTGGGTCTCTTGGGTGAACTCGCTCCACATAATCGACGGGCTAACTATATCGGGAAGTACAATTCTTTCCGGATGGCTGCTGGCATCGCCGGAACAGTTGGTGCCGGATTCCTCTACACGCTAACCGGGTTTGATATCGTATTCGGTCTGTTGACTGCCCTTTTGATCGTCTCGACGGCGAGTGTCTGGCAGTTCATCGAAGAGGATGGTAGCCAGGTCACAGGCTTTGCGTTCACTGATCTGGCGGTAAACCGCCGGATTATGACTTTAGCCAGTTTTCGGGTACAATATGCGTTCACCATCTCACTCGTTCGGAAATGGGTGGCAATCTTTGTTGGTGTGTCGGCTACACAGGGTGGACTCGGATACAGGAGCGTAATCGTCGGAGCCGTACTCGCAACAGAAAAATTGACCAATATGCTTTTTCAACCAATCGCAGGTCGCCTCTCGGACCAGCACGGGAGAGCATTATTCATTTTCTTCGGTGGTGGGATCTATGGAGTCATTGCTCTCTTATTCCCGTTCGCTCCGCAGTTCGGGGACTTCACTACCGGCTCGATTCCCCTGATCGGTGAGATCACGGGTACCATAGTGATAATACTGGTCTTGAATGGACTTCTCGGCGTTGTTGATGCCTTTCGAGAACCTGCGAGTATGGCGTTGTTCGCAGATGAAGGGAAGGGTAAAGGAATTGCCAGTAGCTTCGGCGTTCGGTCGTTGTTGTGGCGGCCCGGGAGCGTCCTTGCGCCATTAGCTGGAGGATGGCTAATGGACCAGTACGGTATTGAATGGGTGTTTTTTGCTGGAGGTCTGATCGCACTTTCTGGTGTTACGACGTTTCTGGCGATACTCCTGTGGGACTATCACCTACGTGCACTACACCAGTGGTGATTGGGGGTCCCTCGGCACTATGATAAATGAGTGTTCGATCGCAGGTCAACAGTTACAAACTGTGCAGTCGGTGGGATACAATAGCGGAACCAGTGATAAAATGATAAAAAGCGTCTTTCGAGAGATTTTCGTCACAGATTGAGCAAATGGAGACGAAAGTGGACCAGCCACATATATTTCGGATAACTAATATCGAGCGTGTCATAGAACTCTTCATATGCTACAGTCAGTTTGAGTACTATTATAGCGGGTTAATTGCTTAGACGTGCGTGCACTAGGTGCACAACGTTTAGAACCAGTTAGAGAGTACCTTTTCGTTTCCGAATTATGATTTCTCGGACCCGTTCAACATAATTCGTCTCGGATTGAACGAATGCTGTGAGGATGGCTTCGACGATCTCGGAGCGGCTGACTCCGAGATCGTCACACTCAGCGACCAGTTCATCCACTTCTCGCACGATTCCCTCGTCAACAGCGACTCCGAACTTCTCTTTCGCCATACCTATGATCATCTAAGAACAGCGTGCACCAAGTGTACGGCGTTTTCAATTCGTTAGAGCTGATTCAGAAAACTATGTGAACTCTTCTATGACAGGCTCAATATCGCTTATGTGAAGCACGCATTGGTGTTCGGTTAAGCACTGGATCGCCTCCTGAAGGCCTCAGCTACTCGTTCGTTGAGTAAGAGCCGCGATTTCTCTGGTTGGCGGGCGTCACGGAACATCAGTTCCGACAGGTTCGGCGGTGGATGGCCGAACGACTGGGCCAGATCTTCGAGGATGAGCTGGGCGAGAGACCGGAAGGTCTTCGCCCAGCGTTCTCGCGGAAACACTGTCTCTGGGAACAGCTCCTGAAACACCCCGAGCAAGGCTCTGCTGACCGTCGCGTCAGCAGAGCCGCCACCACTAACAGCTCGACGATCGCTGGATCACTCGTCTGGAATTTCTCCAGCCCATACAGCGACTTCAGTTCCCGGAACAGCAACTCCACTTCCCACCGCAACCCGTACAGTGCCCCGACCTGCCTTGGAGTGAACTCATCGGGCAGATTCGTCACGTACAGGTGGTAGTCGTCGGTGTCCTCGTTGCGGACACCGACGACGCGAAACTCCATCGAATCCGTTGACTGCTTCCCAGCGTATGCCCGCCGTTTGAACTCGATCTCCACGGTTACGTCGATGATCTCCCGACTGAGATCTCCCAGAACGTCCCGAAGACGACGCTCTGGCAAGGAAATGGCGCGCAGGTTGCATCGGCAATCAGCACGTCTCGAAACAGCTCGAACTGTGGCGCGATCGTGTGAGGAACCGCGACCTCCTCGAGAGTGCTCGAGGAGGTCGCTCAACAGTGCTGCGAGGGCCGGCGTGAACTGATCGTAGAAGCTGGAGCAGGCAACGGTCTGGTTGGTTGCTGCGGAGTACGCCCGTTGAAATCCGGCGATAGTTCGGGCTTCGCCGTCGACGGCGAAGCCCATAATGAGCGTCCAGACGAGCATCGTGATGTCGATTTTCCGGTCACGCTGGACGACATCGCGCTCGCGCGCGGTGTCTTCGATTAACTCGGTGGGAAACAGGGAAGTCAGCCGCCGTCGTATGAGATCCGGGGAGAGCGTTTTGAACACATTCTCTCCCCACGCGGTCTACAACGATAGCTTCGTCACTAGAGCGCCGTCTGTTGGTTTCTCCGCTTAACCGAACACCAATGCGTGCACAACCTTCTCTCGTGGGGTCGGGACAACGATGACCGAGGCGTCAATGACCTCATAGACGAAATCGACCACCTCTTCGTTCACTCAACCGCCGACTAACGTGCAAAGGTGAGTTAATTAGTTATGGTTCAGTATCCCGTTCACATTCACACCCCCCTCGATCGAATAATTCCCCAATGGAATAACTAGTTCCACACCTCTCACATAGAATCTGAATATCGAGTAATACATTGAACTCCCCAAGCGTGATCTGTTGATTGTCCCGAAGTTGTTCGAGATTGTTTTCTATTACCGCAACAAACCGATTCCGAAGTTTCTGGATAGTACTCTGCGCTTTTTGGGCTCGATTAACTGATGACTTATCTTTGGAGACATTCTTGAATTTGGTCAAATACGTGTGAATAGCCTGATGTGACACGAATTCTTGTTCAAGGCGATTGGGATCGATTCCCTTGTCCTCGAGTGTTGCTTCTGCTTCGACGCGAGCTCCAGCGGTTACGTCATCTGATGATAGCAGTCGGTAAAGATTAGCTACCTCTCCATCCAGTGGTGTCATACCGTTCTGTTCTAATTTTGTCCGGAGCAATCGTTGATTGAACCAATCGGCGATGCTTCGTAGACTCTGACTCTCATATCCGTTGCCGAGCCATCGATCTTCCAACTCCTGGTCGATAACTTCCAAGTCATATTTTTCTATTAGGCGGCCCACCTTCGACCGAGTTGGATCAAGGGAATCGGACATAATGGGGATAGTACTCTGTTATTTAAATCAGTACCGCGCTACTTTTTAATATCACATAGCTGTTCTCGGAATCGCATCGCACAATACCGGGACGTGATGGCATTTACTACCATACAGACCTCGTAATAGTTCTAATTACACTTGTTTCGTGTTACGATCAATGTAACTGTGTCATAGATAGTTCTCATACCGGTTCTTCGTTCTCTGTTCACCACCTATAGAGAACGAACAGATCGGGTAGAGAATTCTCGGGGCACCGTTTTTTTACTTCCCGGACGGAGACTGTAAGTATGAGTAGCGATTCGGAGAAGACTAATATTGCCCTTGAGGAACCAGATTGGCTCGCAAAGGTACGTCCACGGATCGTCGGTTCGCGCTGTTGGAATCAGCTGCGTTTGGAAGCCGAAACCCACGGTATGTTCTTGAGTTCTCTCAGTTATCTGCCCGCAATACTCATCACAACTATTGGTATCGTGATTTCTCTTCTGCTGTATGCCATTGGATATGCTCTCACACGTCCTGAGGCTATGATGAGTGGAGATTAACGACACGACTGGGGGTGGGACATCCGTCTTTAGCTAATACTCACAGTAATGGCGGTGGTGCAGAAGCCTTCACAGGGTCTCTACTGCTAGATCTCTATTTGTGGCCTCCCCCAACTTGGCTTTCGAAACTCGAAAAGAATCTTGGCCAACCAGCGGTTCACTGATGAGACAGAGCCATACTGAAATCGGCCGATTTAGGCCTTGAGACCTATTCTGCACCACCGCCTCACAGTAATACCAAATCGGCGTGATTTACGACCAATTTCCGTCCGAACAGCACCTCAAGGAACCGAAATCCCTCATTTCCAGTGCTCCTCATCGCCTGATTTCATACAGTACGGCACCTCGATGGACTGAATCAGCTCACCGAATACTTTTGGTTATTTTTAGGAAACGAATTATTACCACCAATCTTAGCTAAAGACGAATGCCCACACCCACTAAGCGAATCTCATTCTTTTAATAATAAGACTAACCATCTTGTGAACTCTTATACAGTCCTGAAACGAAAATGATCGCGGTGAATTAGAGAATGAGGCGTTCAAGTTCTGAGTGTCTCTGGTAGAGTCCGAACGCCTCAGATTCGATCCGAAGATCCAAACGGTCATATCCCTGAATCAATCTCTAGTATACCGATGCACGCTACTATCATCGGTGGTGCCGGAGCTGTCGGTGTTACAGTCGCGTACACACTTGCGACGACGGTTCCAGACATCGAAATCCACCTCGTTGATATCACTGAAGAAGAAGTGGCTGGACATGCCACAGATATCGAACACGCGATGAACCACGAAGCCCACGCAGTTGGCCAAGCTATTGCTTCGGATGTCCAGAGTGGGTCACCGCCGGTGAGGACGTCGCCGCCCGCCCCCGATGTCGTTGAGGATACTGACTGCATCATCGTTGTCTACAACGTGGACCGCCCTGAGGAGGCGGTCGGACGGGGCGGTCGAGAGGCATATTATCAGCAGAACCGGCCGATTGCGGACGAACTCGGTGGGTGGATGCAAGAGAGAAGCCCCTGTCCGGTCGTCGTCGTCACAAACCCGATGGATCGCATCACGTACCGTCTCTGGGACGTCTCCGAGTGGCCACGTGAATCGTTCGTCGGTTATTCGCTTTCTGAGACAGCCCGAGCGGCGGCAGAGATCGGTAGGCTCCGTGATGTATCTCCAAAGCAGGTTTACTGTCCGATGATGGGTGAGCACGGTGAGAACGTTGTGCCGGTTTTCTCGAAAACAACCATCGATGGGCAGACGGTGGAGTTCAGCCAGAAGGAGCGACAGCAGGTACTCGATTATGTCCGTGAAGTCCCCTACGAAGTTATGCGACAGCGCGGAGCAGACAAATCCTCTCGCTGGGTGTCTGGACGCGGAACAGCTGCGCTAGCTCACGCGATCTTAGATGGTGGGACAGATGAACCAGTGTGCGCGTCCGTCCCATTGGATGGCGAGTACGGTTATGCGGATGTTTGTCTTAGCGTCCCGGTTACCCTGTCTTCGAGTGGGTGGGACGAAATAATCAGCTGGGACCTCACTGAGTGGGAGCGAGACCGCCTTAACTCGGCGTACCGTCACCTGCAGAAACAATAAGAACCTGCTGGACGTCATCAGGTGCGAGAATCTGCGACCGCAATTACCTCGTCAAAGTGCTGCAACCGATCATTGCTATTCACGACGGAGATCACAGAGTGCGTCGAGATTCGGGATCGAACACGAAGCCCACTACGACTGGGTTGCGTTCGTCCCGCAGCGCGACAGCGCCTGTCGCGCTGACGAAGTACTTCGGGAAGATCGCCGGCGACGACGACTTCAAGATCCAGTTCAGAGGCAATCGAAGTCCGGCTTGCTGCAATATCAGCAGTCAGGTCGGGGGGAAGAAGATTAGTTGCGGAAAACCCTTCAAGAGGTTCTCTTTTGAGACTCACTAAGCCCTGCTTTTGAGGTACTGAAAAATGCCTACATCCCTATTCGTTCGATATTCCTTCGACAAGACGAATGAACCGATCGAGCATCTTCTCAGAGAAACTCAGCGTAATCGTGTTTAGAGAAATTTACGGAACCACTGTCCGTGACAATGTGGTTTTCGTTTGATACGAGTGAAACATATAATCTCGAATACCGCCGTCTGCGGGAGGAGGGGGGATACGAGGCGCAGTTGAACTGATGGAGATGGAGCCGGTTCCCAGTCTCGTCGCGCCCAAACGAAGCACGCTTCCCGGCCGCGAGATTGGGAGGGGTTCGTCCGACGATGCAACGTTCCTTGCGACAGTCGTTAGGGAAAACATTCGATTCAGCGAGGGCGACCGCCGTATCTAATCGTCTCTCCCCGGACACCCTATAATCACGTCGTGCTCCCGCGTATGACGCTTCGAACGCGTATCGAGAGGTATCAAGGGCTGCTTCAAGCATCGCTCAACGCGAAACTCAGCTGTTACTACGGCACATCAGTTCCTCCCATCGAATCAGGGATACGATTACGGTCAACATCCAGACACCGCCGCAACTCGCTCGACACGACGGATACGAGACGGACTTCATCGATATGTCCAAAGTCGAGTTCGTAGTGTGAACAGTGAATTGCAAAATATGAATCAGTTCTCCATCGTTCTCCGACAGCGGTAACCAGCACAGATATCCCTCTTCAACCGCGACGGATACGCCAGTCACGCATCCTACCCGCCGGATTCAGCATATAGCGGTGAGACGATATTTCTCGGTTCACACCGTCTTATCTGTGCGATATCGGGCAGTACGGGCATATCTTGTGGTTTATATGGGTCTCCCGGCAGGATATAGGCGCACACCGAGCAGATAGATGACTGAATCACGCTACACAACAGCACTCGAATGAATCGGAAGATACTCGGCGCACTCGCCACCGCAGCGCTCCTGACGCTCCCGTGGGTAGGGAGCTACGTGTCCGGCACCACACACGGGCTCTCGACGTTCGTGACAGTCGCCGTGAGCGGTATCGCCGTCCTTGGCTCCTCCTTTCTCCTGACGTGGGGCGCCGAGACGGCCGAGAAAGATGTGCCCCGAGCGTTCGCTATCGCGGTGCTCGCCATCCTCGCCGTCGCGCCGGAGTACGCCGTCGACGCCCTCTACGCCTGGAACGCTGGGCAGTTCGCGGGGTCCCCCCGCGGCATCGAGGCCGGTAACCTCGCTGTCGCCAATATGACGGGCGCGAACCGCATTCTCATCGGTCTCGGATGGGCCGGCATCGCGCTGTTCACGATCTTCCGCCGTGGGTCAGCATCCGACCCGGCCGTCAAGAAGCGCACGGGCTTTCTCGCCGATGCCGTCACCCTCGAACGGGACATCGGACTCGAAATCGTCTTCCTGTTGGTTGCGACGCTGTGGGCGTTTCTCGTCCCCTTTGGGGGCGGTATCGGCGTCCTCGATACGGTCTTCCTCGTATCGCTGTACGTCGCCTACATTCTCATCGTGTTGCGGGACGAGGACGAGACCGAAGAGGAAGAACACGTCGGCGTACCGGCGTATCTCCAGTCGTTCGCGAAACCGTATCGAATCGCGAGTGTCCTGCTCCTGTTCGCCTTCTCGGGAGTAGTGATCTTCACGGCAGTCGAGCCCTTCGCCCACGGGCTCGAACAGCTCGGCAAGCAGATTGGGGTGCCGTCCTTCTTCATGATCCAGTGGATCGCACCGCTGGCGAGCGAGAGCCCCGAACTCATCGTCGTCGTCGTCCTCGTCAGCAAGGCGCGCTCGACGGCCGGCTTCAACGCACTCGTCTCCTCAAAGCTGAACCAGTGGACGCTCCTCATCGGGACGCTCGCCGTCGTCTACAGCATCGCGCTCGGACACGTCGGCACGCTCCCCTTCGACCAGAAGCAGATGGGCGAGATCTGGATCACCGCAGCGCAGTCCTTCTTCGCGCTCTCGCTCATCGTGAACTTCGAGCTATCCGGGCGTGAAGCCGTCGGGCTGTTCGTCCTGTTCATCTCGCAGGTCCTCGTCGAGTTCGCACTCATTCGAGGGGTCATCGAGATACCCCTCTCGAAGTACCAGCTGCTGTTGGCGTTCACCGGCGTGTATCTCGTTCTCGGGGGCGCGATCTTCGTTGCCCGTCGACGGGCGCTCGCCGACATCGTCGGCCGAACGACTGATGTGGTGGCTCGCACATTATCGAACGACGCAGAGCCGAGCGGAGCTGATTGACTATGTTCGAACACATCCTCATTCCGGTCGACGGAAGCAACCCCGCGAGGCGGGCCACGAAGTACGGCCTCGAACTCGCGGTGAAGTACGACGCTACCGTCGAGATCCTCCACGCGTGGAGTGAGGGACGCTCCAGCGGCGAGACGGACCCAGAAGTGCGAGGACGGGATCTCGTCTCCGAGGCGACTGCAGTCGAGGTCGACGGCGACCTGACCGTCGAAACCGCCGTCGTCCAGGGGAAACCCCACCGGGTAATCGGCGACCGGGTCGCCGAGCGCAACGCCGACCTCGTGGTGATGGGCCGGCGCGGACGCAGCGGTATCGGGGAACACCTCCTCGGGAGCGTTCCCGAGCGCGTCCTCCGCACAGTCGAGGTACCCGTCCTGACCGTGCCAGGAACGGAAGTCGCCCCGGAGACGGGGCGGTCGTACTCTGACCTCCTCCTCACGACGGACGGGAGCGAGGTGTCAAAGCGGGCCGCACCCATCGGCGCCGACCTTGCGCGCCGGCTCACTGCGACTCTCCACGTGTTCACGGCAGTCGACGTGCAGGCCGAAGCGGGCGTCTTCGACGCCGGCGGCATCACGGGAACCTACGTCGAACGCCTGAAAGACCAGAGGCGGGAGGCGCTCGATAGTCTGGTCGACGAACTCGACACGGCGGACCTCGATATCCAACGGGAGGTGGCTGACGGGAACGTCCACGAGGCACTCGACGACTACGCCACCGAACACGGGGTCGACCTCGTCGTCATAGCCTCCGAGGGCGAGACGAACATCTTGGGCCAACATCTCGGGAGTACAGCCCGTCGGGTCCTCCAAACCGTTCAGCGGCCCGTCTTGGTCGTTCCGGTCACGGAGTGATGTAGCCTTCTTCCCCCAACCTATATTTTTCCCACTGTCCGATAGGTGATGTATGCCGACGAATCCTTCCTTCGAAGTGTACCAGGACAACGCCGACGAGTGGCGATGGCGCCTCGTGGTATCGAACGGGAACATCATCGCCGATAGCGGCGAGGGCTACGCGTCGAAACAGGGAGTCAAGCGCGGCATCGAAAGTGTCAGGAACGCCGTTCCAAAGGCGACTGTGGAACTGCAGTCCTGACTGTAACCTAAGAGCGCGCTTGGGGACGAAAATTTTCCAAGGATAGTTCGGAATAAGCAGGGTAGAGCGTGTCATAGAACTCTTCATATGCTACAGTCAGTTTGAGCACTATTATAGCGGGTTAATTGCTTAGACGTGCGTACACTAGATGCACAACGTTTAGAACCAGTTAGAGAGTACCTTTTCGTTTCCGAATTATGATTTCTCGGACCCGTTCAACGTGATTCGTCTCGGATTGAACGAATGCTGTGAGGATGGCTTCGACGATCTCGGAGCGGCTGACTCCGAGATCGTCACACTCAGCGACCAGTTCATCCACTTCTCGCACGATTCCCTCGTCAACAGCGACTCCGAACTTCTCTCTCGCCATACCTATGATCATCTAAGAACAGCGTGCACCAAGTGTACGGCGTTTTCAATTTGTTAGAGCTGATTCAGAAAACTATGTGAACTCTTCTATGACAGGCTCATATAGCGGTAATAGGTTTGTACCGTGTTCTGCTTGAGTCCCCGATCTCCACCGAGATGCCGGGCATACTCCCGGAACACGCGTTCGTCGAGATAGTCGAAGTTCGGCTCCCGGTCGACGTCGTCAGGGACGATCCCGGTCCAGTCGTCGGCGCCACGGTCGCCGGCGGCCCACTCAGCGAACCGCTCGAGCTCGCGGGCAGCGTTACGTCGATAATTCCCGCCGTCGCCGCCGCGGCCTTTCCCCTTGTCCAGGAGGTAGCGCTCGAACGACTCGGAAAGTGAGGTCCTTGGGGCCCGTTCAGTCGGTGTATTCCGGTCCATACTCTCTTGAAATGTTGAAACGTAGTCTGTCACACAGACAGACGCCGCCTTCCCGGATCTGGCTCACTGCGAACTGATGGACAGCACTGGCGAGATCAGTCATTGCTTCCGCCTGTTCTTGGGTTGGACGCCCGCCGCCGTAATAACTCTCTGTCCGGTTCTCGCTGTAGAGGTCCTTCATCGCCTCTGCAGTCTCCTGCTCAAACAGCCCGATCTGGTGGGCACGCTCGTAGCTGAACTGGTGGTCCTGAAAGTCCTGGAGCGTATCGTTCGTCATCGCGAGCGCGTACGCCTCGATCGACCGTTCAATTGCACCGAAACAGACCTCGATGACGGCCGTGTAGTACCCATCCTGTGACTGAAGCGTGTCAACAACCTCGAGGAGGCGACACGCTTTCGTCAGCTGTGTCTTCCAGTCTTCGTCGGCACTAATCCCGTCCTCGAAAGCTGTTCGACCGCGTCCGACCATCTCGAAGGCATCCTGTGCACGGTCGAGTGCTGTGAGCACAGCGGTCGGGTCCGAGCCGTTACTCATCAGTAGCTCCTTCCTCCAAGAGGAGGTTCTCGACGGTTTCGAAGTCATTCGTCTTATAGACCGGAATCCCTGAAACGACGATCTCTCGGATGTCTTCGGTGTACGCCGGGATCGCCTGGACGGCCTCGACATCGATATCGTAGGCGTATCGGTCACCATCGAACTCCGTATCTTCGAGGTCACGGGCAATTGCGTTCGCTTCTCGTTGGCTTTCGGCCCGCCCAGACCGGGTTAGCACCCAGAGATCGATATCGCTCCGTCGGTCAGCCTCGCCCCGAGCCACACTCCCATAGAGGATGATGCCGACGACTTCGTTGATGTTCTCACGAAGCTCCGTAACCGCAGCTTTGACGGGTTGATGATACTCTGGTTGGGGGATCCGAAGGATCGGATCGTCTGGAATCGACAGGCGCTGTCTGTTGATCTGGACGAGTCGCTGGTTGCTTTCGGCCGATTCGACGACCAAGTCGTTCGCGCTGAGAACGTTTACTGCTCGTCGGACGGACTGGTGTGAGTGACCGATCTGTGTCGCGAGTTCTCGCAGTGAGAAGTCACTGAATCGGTGGTTTGTTAAAAAGAGAAGGACGTCGCTCGTCGCCTTATGTTTGAATAAAGTCGGATCTGAAGGGGGTATTGAAAGAGAAATAGCTGCCCCAGACGAATTCGTACTATCCGTCTCGCGGTTCATGTACCGTATCACGGACCACTACTATATAAACATTATACGTGAGTCGGAATCAGCCTAAATATTCATCTGCCAGCAATGGACGTGCGGAGAACGAGGTCCGTCACCTCCGGGCCCCACCACGTTCGGTCGCTGGGGCTAGAAAGTCCCACTCTCGGATGGCAAAACCCACAATTTCGATTCGCCGTTGGAGCTGTTCCCACTCGCGCGCGATCTCTCGGCGACGATCCTCATCGGTGACGTCGAGTACCTGGCCAGCGATCGTCCCGCGAAGTTGGTTCGGTGACTCGACATCAAACTCGTCCTTCCATCCTCGGATCTGAGCGTTCATCTCGGTGAGCCGTTCGGTGAGGTCTTCGACGGTGTGGTCGCTGTCCCGTAGGCGTATGGCCTCCGTGAGTGCTTGACGACGATAATCGGGGAAGTATGTCGTGTGGCCCCCGGTGTCGTCACGGTGGAGGATGCCGTCGTCGACGAGATGTTCGAGGACGCGCTTGGTCGGCCCGTGTGACCAGTCTGCTTCGGAGGCGATCCAGTTTGCTGTCCGCGGCTCTGAAACCTGTCAGGCGACCATCCGCACCCGGTCTTCACCCGTGTGTTGGCGTTCCATCGGGCCCTCGGAAATCGATTCACCTCCAGTCATAGAACACCGTTCGTGCTGTGTCATATAATAGGTCACAGGCATCTGGTCTATTACGAAAACGGACCTCGCCATCTCCACGGACTCGGCTGAGGCGACCCAGAGAAATCTCGAACCCTGTTCTTGGCGGCTCTACCCCGAGGGAAGCGTCTTTCTGAGCCGATTGCAGCATTCGTGCTTCACCGACGGCGGCGGGGTACTTCAAAGTGGTCGTGATTACTATTCTAATCACGACCAAATAGAATATTCCTAATACCGCCAAATTCGACAGATTTGAGGGCTGTAGATCGTATATCGGCAGATGTAAATTATATACCGCTATATCATTTTTCTGGCGTTTCCAAGTTGAGACTACACCGAATTTAGCGAGGCTGTGATGCGTGAATTTGGCCGATTCAGTAAGGCAAATCACCTCATATCACTCCCTAAGCGGTCATTCCTGTCATACTTTCAATTGTATGGGCGAATTTTCGTGACTTCCAACAGTGTAGCCACTCAGACGGCGCGCTAACCTAGACAGAGTGTCTCTCTACCCAATTCCAGTCTCCTTCTTCAGCAGCGTCAGCGTATTGTCGGCTGTTACGATCGGCGAGTGCTCGTACTCACCAGTCAACTCAACCTGTACGAGCAGATCGACAGCTCGCCAGATCGAGTACAGGAGACACGCGAATGCGAAGTAGAAGAACCGTAGCCCGAAATCCTTCGACGTTGTCGCAGCCATGAACCGTTTGATCGATTTGTAGCCGCTCTCGATCTCCCAGCGATAGCCGTACTCTGTGAGGTGCCCGCTCCCGCAATTCGACATGAACACCGAATACTGCCGGTGATCGTCGTGCTCGGAGTCCTCGTTCCGGCGGTAGGTCAGCGTCGTCTCGTGCCACTCATTCTTTCCGAGATGGAGCTTCCGGTCGGTCTCGTAGCGGTCTTTGTCGCGCTGGAGCAATCGCTTGGCCTGGGCTTTCTCGCTGGTCTGCATTCGTTTCGGCACGACGTATGAAAGCCCACGTTGGCTGAGCATCTCCAGGACGTGCTGGCTATCGAACTCTCGGTCCATCAGCACGTTATCGACGTGAACCATCTCCTCGGCAGAATCCAAGAGGCCCTCGACAATTTCTAAGCGGGGCTCACCCTTCCGAACTGGCTGCGCGTCTAGAACGATCGGAACGGCATTCCCGACTAACTGGACTGTCGCCCACTGGTAGGCGTATTCGTCGTTCTTCTCCTTCGTTCCGATGATCTCATCCTCGTAGCCAGTTCTATCGCCTGTGAAGGGGTCAGCTTCGGTAATGTCGATCGCGACGATCCCCGCTCGAAAGAACTGCTCTGTCTCCGCAACTTCGTTCAGGAGCCGAGTGATGGCCTGCCGGTACATCTCTCGCACTTGGTCAATCGAGAGGTCGCGGATGTGCTCGCGATGGGCGTGGCCCAGCGGTGTCCGATCCCGAGTCGATTCGTAGACAAAACTGCGAGCCCCTTCGTTCGCAGCCAGCCGCTCGCGAAGCCCCAGATACGTCTGTAAGTCCCAGTAGGCGTTCTCGTGTATCTCACAGCCCTCGCCACGGTCCAGCGAGAATGCCGGGAAGACGACGCGGCTGACGTGGTCGGTGACCATCTCTGCCTCCTCCAACGAAGTTTGATCGTCCGCGTCTGACTCATCAGACTCGTTCCCGTGGTATCGGAGCTTTCGTGTCGGTTCACGTGGAACCTCAACACCCGAATTCTGGGCTTTGATGAGAATCGTTCGAGCCACCGTCTCGACAGTCTCTCGGAGGTCAGGGGTGAACCGCTCGTGCCAGCTTCGCCACAGTGTCGATTGGTACGGGATCGTCTCGAACCCCAGTTTATCGCGGAGTTCAGGGTGGTTTCTGAGGTAGCCAACGAGTGCGGTTTCGTGCTCCCACCCGTGGCATTCTTGCAGGACGAACACCCGGAAGAGAGTGGCCATCTGGTAGCGTGTCGACCCCGCATACTGATTATGGGCGCTAAATCGAAAGTAGGCTAGCGGGAGTGCACAGACGAACTCCTCGATAGAGTCGTGACTATCGTGGTCGAACCACGTCTCTGAGACTGTCCGGATATCAGATTCCAGTCCAGCGAGCGACGTTCGATCGTACAGTAGTGTCGAATTGTACGCCGGCCACTCACTATATTGTCGTTGGGCGATCCGTCGAAACACAGTCCGACAGGACTGACTGGTGTAGGGCATCAGTCTATAGAAAGTAGAACGAACTCAAAACGCGTGTTATATTTAATTAAACGGGGTGGGGGGTGGGGTGGGTGTGCCTCTGACGCTTCGCTGGATACCAGTTTGAGAGGTATCCGGTTCGATTATTATTGAGGAAGAACATAATTCTGAACCCAATAGATATACCTGATCAATATTGTCAACGTCTAAGTATTGGCCTTACTAGCCCATATTCCGCACCCCACAATCTCAGTCCAATCAATTTTCCCTCTGGCGATTAGTCGATTTATTATAAGAAATAAAACAATATAGGTACCGATGTGGCGGGCGAAACTTTAGAACTCACCAAAACAGCCACAGAAAGCAACAAAACGCGCTCTTGCCCCGTCTTAGATAGACCGAACGAGACAACGAGTGTGGCCGGAGCACCTGCTGAACCGGGTATACGCGATATGACAATCAAATGACTGATCTGCAAAACCACAAGAGGGGAAAATGACGCAATCGGAATCAAGGGGTGCGGAATATGGGATGAACGGGGCTATGTATAGTGTAACTCGTGGATTGTCTCTGCTAATAGGTGCCAATACTCTATCCAGTTTTAATCCGTGAATTGCTGCAGGGTTAAGCCATCCTCCTATACCGTTTATAAAATGAGGCTTTGGAGCTTCATTGCAGAAATTAAAGCAGAGAAAGCAGCATAGCAAATGATATAATTAACACAATTGAAATATATAATAATAAACAGACAGACTCGATCAATCTCATATCCAAATGAGTACCATATTATGAAGCGACACAGCGCTCCATACGACCAAAGCTGAAAGGTATGCTACATTGCTCCACAGATCGATATTATGTCCCGATTGTGCGACCCAGGGAAGCAGGTATTCACCAAGAAAGAGTAATAACACTAGTGACACCGACGAGAGAAAGAATAGGCCGGGGATGATTCCGAGAGTCTCAACAATAAGTACGACAATCGGATTGGCGTCTCGCAGTCCGATGCTTAGCCCATAGTACGTGAGACTCGCATCTATAGCTCGTACGAAGACCAATCCGATAAGCAGCGGATATTTATTTTCTGCGAGTACTTCGATACTGCTGCTGGTAGCACAATTGGTGGATGCCACGGCTCCTCGCCGCATATCAGAACTGCTCTACAGGTTGGGATCCGATACGCTGGTCTCTGACCAGCATATCGATCTGATAATCTGTTTCGAGACGCTGAAGTGCCGTATCAGCTTCCTCTTCCAACTCTCGTATTCTCTGGATGAGGGCGCCATATCGCTCGTCCTGTTCCAGCTCTGTTTTGTCGAGGTTCGCTTCTAACGTGGCTTTCCTCGCGGTGAGTGAGAGAAGCTCTGTGAGTGAATCTTCGTATGTTAGAACCAGCTCCGCAGCTTCCACAGCTCGAAGAAGCTTCGTCCGGTCAACTGGTTTGAGAAGATAGTCATCCACATCGATGGATGCTAGGTCTTCCGTTGGCTGAACAGCTGTTACCATAATCACCTGCTGAGCATCACCGTTTTCACGAATTGAGTGTAGCACTTCTGTGCCAGACAGGCCCGGCATTCGACGATCTAAAAGGACAATGTCAATCGGTTCCTCAGCGAAGATTTCCAGTGCATCTTCCCCAGAATAGGCCACATAAACCTCGAACTGCTCCTGTAGCCAAATACCGAACAAGTCAGCGATCTTCTCTTCGTCTTCGACGATCAGAACGGTACTGGAATGGGTCATCTGTTCTCACTCACGCATCTCGTTCGACGATGACACGCACTGTTGATCCATACAGAACCGTCACAAGTGCGTGCTGAAAGAGAAACTCCACAGAGGGCATATGACTGGTCTCCTCGACTGCACGCGTTTTGAACAAGCCATCTAACTTGCCTGCGTCCACGAATTCGGATACCGGAGGAGATCTGCTGAGGTCCGGCCAGTCTTCGACAGCTTCGATAAGTGTCTCAATGACCGCCTCCGAGACACAAACGGGCCTGTCAAATTCCCGTATAATGAGCGAATCCGTACTCCATCCTTTGGGTCTGGACTCTCGGTGCGGAGAGCTATCGGCCATACAGAATACATTTATTCTACAATAAAACGTCTTCTACCCTCTAATATCGGGTTGCCAAATTTAATGCCTATATGGAAAGGCCCACTATTTGGAACCAGTTCTCCGAATGTCGACAAGCAGGACAGCCCGAGTACTGCAGAACGGGATACTGAGGCAGGTCACGGCTCGGTTGAATCCTGATAGAGAGTCGTCAGCAGATTAGACTCAGCAGCTCGAAGATGCTGGTTGAACGTTGACTGTGCGATATCGAGAGTCTTGGCAATCGACGTCGAATCTACATCCCGCGGCCAATTAAAATACCCTGCGTAGAGCGCCGTCTGCAGGACTTCTTCTTGTCGGGCAGTAAGAGCTCCATCAAGCCGTGCTGAGAGAGAGGTATTGGTTTCTCCTCGCTCACTATCCAGTTTGGATAACAGGGTGAGATCGCTGTAGTCCTCCCGGAGTGAACTCAGATATTCCCCGACGTCGACGGTGAATGGCACGGTTACTGAAACCACGACCTCGTTGGATTCGGAAGCGTTTGTGATTTGATTTATCGCAACTCCTTGGTCGGTCAGTTTCTCGCAAAAGCTGCTGTTCCGAACCGGGATTTTACAGTAGATACCATTTCGAGAGTCGCTCAAAATGACCGTCTCTGGATCGAAACCAGCAGCTTCGAACGCCTCGGGAGTAACGTTTTCACCGGTCACTCGCGCGAACAGGAGGTGATGTGGACTCTCAGTCACTACATTCAACACTTCGAGATCAGTCTCCATATCCGAAACAAGGGTTGTGAGGCCAGTATCGTCCTCAAACTGGATCTCGAGGAGTGTGCCCCCACCGGATAGGAGCGCCGCTTTTTGCCGGAGTGCTGATATCCCGTGACCTATTATATAACCGAGTTCTGTGAGGGCTGTCACCTCTTTTTCAGCGAAGGCGTTTGGCAGTTTGGAGTGGACTTCTAATACGCCAAGGATTGAAGCCTCGCTCTGTAGTGGTACAGCCACAATCGAGTTGGTGCCATTCTTTAGTGCGTCTTGTTCCCACTCCGTTTCGGAGCGAGCGGTCATTAAGTCGTTCTCCACGACCGAATCTTCAATCTTGTATGCCCGTTCAGCAGGTGGCAATGTAGAGTGATTCCGTTGGGTATTGTCATCTGCTGGACCGTCGTCCGCTCCCACGTTTTGATATGTGAGCGACTCCGTTTTGGCTCTGACCTCGATCGTATTCGTATTAATATCTTTTTTACCGATCCAAGCCCCACTAACCAGATCCAAGTGAGCTAGAGCATTACAGACCTCTTGCTCCAGTTCTTCTCGTGTATTTGCACTGATAACCGTGGCACTTATCGACCGTATCAGTGTGTTGATGCGATCCAGTCGTGTCAGCCGTTCGTTTTGCTCGTTTAACCGCTGGTCACGTTCCCGAAGGGCCGCCTCTTGAGCTGTTCGTTCGAATGCGCTTGCTGCGTTCGCTGCTAACGTCTTTGCCAATTTGTTCTTTCTCGAGGGAATCTCTGGCGTCGTGGTCATACCCACCAACAGAACCCCCTCTGATTCTAGTGAGTAGAGTCGCCACGACGAGAACTCCTCTGTCAACCACTGGCTTGACTGGGTATCTGTAACGTCTTCGTCTTCGGGACTCAACTGTTCTGTTCGAGTCACGTAGGCTGTCCAGACTGGTGTGTCTCCTTCAGAGATAGTGGGAAGGTCAATTTCAGTACCATCTTCTGTGGATGCGTGTGCTAGTGGGACCAAGCGTCCCGTGTGCTCTTCTCGTGTATATATCGCGGCAAACTCGAATCCGAGTTCCCCGACTGCGGCAGTTGTCACGGTCTCGCCGATGCTACGTTCCGAGTCCGCTGTCATTAGATCGCGAGAAACGGCATGCAGATCCTCAAGCTGTTGTTCATACGCGTACCTCTCTGTAATATTGTGGTAGTGTTCAATCCGCCCGCCTGCATAAAGACCAGTTTGGATCGGTCCGCTCCAGTACTCCAACCACTGCTGCTCTTTCGAAGCCGTTTCAGGGATACGGACGACGGCTTCGACTTCGGAATTCATATTCTCTAGAGAATGAGTTACGAGGTCAGACAGTGTTTGCTCACCTGAGAGATATTCCTGGTACGATTCAGAAGCAATTCGACTGTAGTCAGACCCTTGGATATCGTCTCTATCAACTCCGAGTAATTTTTCCGTAGTTTCGTTTGCCCACACTACCTGTCCGTCGCGATCTACTACAACGATCCCTTCCTCTGATGTGTCCAGGACGTCTTCAGTGAGGGACTGGTACTGCTGCTGTTCCCTGCGCTCTGCTGCTGTTCGTTGCAGGCGCTCAATAGCCACTCGAAAATCCCTGTCTGGCAGGTTCTGGAGGTACCGTTCGACTTTATTCTCGAGTTCTGTGATTTGGTCCGTGAGTGCCTGGTATTTCGGGCTCGTTTCGAGGGTATCTGGGTCCATAACCGCTTCCAAGGTCGATTGGCGTTCTATCAGCGAGAACAGCTCTTGCAGATCTTCGTTGTACTCGGCTCGAGTAAGCATCTGGGAGATAACGTCTTCGAGGTCGTCAGCTTCAACGGGCTTTTCGAGATACGCATCGAATCCCATTTTGACGATATCGAAGTCCGGTGTCACCGCAGAGACCATAACCACCTGGCAGTTCGACTCATATTGTCTGAGTCGCGTAAGAACCTCTCCGCCGGATAACCCAGGCATCATCCGATCCAGAAGGACGATATCGACAGTCGCATCAAACGCTTCTAAGGCTTCTTCGCCAGAGTACGCGGTTTCGACAATATAACGGTCTGCGAGCCACTCTGCATACAGCTCAGCCAAACTCTGGTCATCCTCGACGACCAGGATTTTTGTGTTTCCGTTTTGGGTCATAGTTTACGACACGATGCCCGGTTTTTCTGAGTCCTCTCGAGCTGGTTGGGTGGGGACTTCCAGTCTGATCTCACTCCCATCGCCCGAGGTGTCGACTGAAATCGATCCCCCAGCACGAGTCACCAGTGCCCGCACCATCCACAATCCGAGCCCCTGACCGTGACTTAGCGGTGTTTCTTCGCCAGTTTCGAGGAGATTTTTCTCCATATCCGGGAGTCCAGGCCCAGTATCGGACACACAAACCTCTACCCACCGTTCATCGGGTTGCGAGACACTGATCTGTACGGATGGATGCTCAGTATCGTTCGCTGTGATGGCGTTCTCAACGAGCTCAGAAATCGCCTTCTCAAGGTCACTCGGTATTTGTGATTCTATATCGTGGTCGGCTGTGATAGTGATATTCGCATTAGCATGCTCGTCTTCTTTTTTGGCTTGAATATCCTCAGCTATTTGCTGAGCACTCTGGTGGGAAGCGAGAGCGCTCTCGCTCGTGAGTATATTCTGGAGCTCTTGGGTCTTGTTTGCCATTCTTTCCCACTTGTCGAGAATGTCTCGGATCGTCGCAGCGCGCTGTTCACGAGTGTCTGTCTCTGTGTCCGATGCAAGCAGATCGACATACCCTCTCAGTTTCGTCAGATCATTTCGGATATTGTGCCGCATAATCCGGTGTAAGACCTGGACGTGTCGCCGACGCTGCTCCTGAGCTGTAACATCTCGTGCCTCGAATACCAGGAAGCTAAGCTCCCCGCGCTGGCTTGAGATCGGCTTGACCGAGAAGTCGAAGCTGGCGAGTCCATCAACGCCTTCTGCTTCCACGTTGAACCGAACGAATGAACCCGAAGATGCTTCAGTAACTGCTTGTCTGATTTGAGTTTGCACTTCAGACGAATGCGCGAACAGAGGACACTCCCAGAGTGGTGTGCCTCTGCTCTCTTCGACACCTGTGCCGCCGAACTCCGTGAGGGGGTCGTTTAGCTCGAGGATTTCACCACTCTGGGTCAGCAGTCCCGTCAATTGGAACGTTTGATTGAATACGGATTCGAATTTTTTCGTCTGTTCTCTTATATTACTGATGTCACGTATATATAACAGAAACCCACCAATTGCTTCATCGTCAAAGAGATTCCGTCCACGTGCCTCTACAGTAATCCACTCCTCATCCGCATCCATTGCTTGGAACTCTAGCTGAACGCTTGAATCGGAATCCTCCACGGCGGCGAAAAACGCTTCCATTACACGTTCCCGATCCTCAGGATGGATAATATCAAAGACACTCTCTTGATTTAGCTGAGTTGGATCATATCCAAGAACCCGTTCAGCAGAGCCACTAAGATAGGTGAAACACCCGTCGCGATCTAAGATAGACACGACGTCGACTGATTCCTCAACGAACCGCTCTGTTCTACGCCGCTGTTGACGCTGGTTAGTAAGATCTCTGATGACCATCCCGTATCCCAGGAACACTCCATCTTCAGTTTGAAGCGGGACGTATGTGACTTCTGCAGGAAACGACGATCCATCCTGACGGACTCGCTGTCCTTCGTGAGTACTTTCTCCTGCGAGTGATGCCTGTTTTAGTAACCGATCAGCAATCCCACGTTTTTGATCCTGTTCAGGGTGTAACTCTGCTGCTGGCATACCAATTGCAGCTTCTTCGTCATATCCAAAGATGTCGGCTGCTCCATCGTTCCAGCTGTCGATCTGTCCATCGTCATCGAGAAGTACAAAGGCGTATTCCTCGAGACTTTCCGAGAGGATCTCAAATCGCTTCCGCTCCTGTTGAATCTGCCGAATCCGTCGTTTTTGATCCGTTATGTCCGTGGCAATCGCGACAAGTCTCTCTCCAGTTTCGTCATCGGGTATCAGAACAGCATCTGTGTGTATCCATCGCGTTTGTTCGTTGGCATCAATAACTCTGAAATCCGCAGACAAGTCGTCGATATCGCCGACTCGTTCTAGTGACTCACGAACACGGTCCCGATCTTCCGGCGCGACGATCTGTACGAACTCTTCATAGTTGTCCGGATCATGGCCAAGTAAATCGACAAGCGTGTTGTCGAACGATATCTGATCCGTCTCAAGACTCCACTCTGCAATACCAGTGTCCGTTCCAGAAAGAACCAATTCGAGTTTCCGGTTCTGTTCTGCCAGGCTCCGAGTCCGTTGCCTCCGACCTGTTACGTCCTGCTGTATGCCAATAAACTTCGAAAGCGTCCCATCTACATCAGTGACTGGCGTGACGGACAATCGATTCCAGTATTCACTCCCGTCTTTTCGGTAGTTTTTCAATTCTACTGTCACCGGTTCACCGGCCGCAATCGCCTCTCGGAGCTTCGATATTTCGTCGGGGTCTGTCTCGGGTCCCTGGAGGAAACGTGGATTACGACCCAACGCGTCGTCCTCTTCGTAGCCAGTAATGTCGGTAAATCTTTTATTTACGTACTCGATTGGGTTGCCTTCTCGCTGTGGGTCGGTGATCATAACCCCAACATTCGAGGAGTCAATCGCTTGCTCCTTGAGTTCGAGTTCACGTTCCCGTTGCTGTTTTTCAGTTTCATCGCGCACAGTACACACGAGGGGACCATCATCGATGATAGTTAGAGAGATCTCTGCCGGGAACGTCGTTCCGTCTGGTTGGGATCCGGTTACTTTGCCCCGCCAGTGCCCCTCCGACTCAAGAACAGGGAAGGCTTCCGACTCAAGGCGCTCTACCTCATCTTCGTCATAAAGCATCCGCCAGGAGTTCCCGATGAGTTGGTCAGTATCATCGAATCCATACATATCCACGTGTGTCTTGTCGATGTAGGTGTATTCTCCATCTTCGAGGATGGCGAAGCCGTCTTTCGCATCTTCGACAGCCTGTTGGAACGTCTCCAATTCGCGATGGCGCTGCTCGCGGGGCGTGATATCCCGACTGGAAATAACGAGTGATTCGACGCCTGATTCCCCTGTAACCGGACGGATTGTGCCCGTAACGAACCGCATATTACCGTCCCGGTCCGGATGTTCCGCCTGGAAACTGACGTACTTGCCAGCAGCCGCTCGTTCGATCCAGCCTTTAAGATCTTCTTGTAGGTCCGAGGAATGCGACCACCAGTCTCCTTCCCAGAACGGTTCCCCCAAGATATCGGATTTGTCGTTCGAAACGTAGTCTAGCGCTGTTTCATTGACCTCAATCGTCTCACCATCAGTTTCTAATAACGCCACCAGCATCTCAGGATCTTCGAACACCGACTCGAAACGCCGCTCATTCTCCCGAAGTTCCGCTTGACGCCGATATTTTTCAGACACGTCACGGACAACACAGACGATTCGATCGTCTTCCAAGCGTGTCAGCGATAGTTCGGTCGGGAATTCTCCCTTGCCTTCTGGAGATGCAGTTACAGTGCCTCTCCACTCTCCATCGGACCGGAGCGCTGAAAACGCCTCATCCTCTATGCGCTCGATTTCAACGGCATCAGTATACAAATCACGCCAGGTCTGGCCGAGTAACTCGCTTTTGTCCTCGAACCCGTACATGTCGGCATGCGTTGGGTCGACGTACGTGTACTCCTCGTCGTCTAAGATGGCAATCCCATCACTCGCGTTCTCGATAGCTGATTGAAATGACTCCAGACGACGTCGGCGTTCCCGCTGTTCCGTCACATCTCTCGCCACGGTATGCATATAGGCCGCCCCATCGCGCTCGATCCGACGGTTCGAGAACTCGACATCGATTTTACTGTCGTCGCTCCGAAGCAGTTTCGCTTCAGTGGTTGCCGGTTCGCCAGCTAAAATTTGGTCGTGGTAATCCTGATAGGCATGTAAGTCAACCTCGTCGTGAAGATCGGGAATACGCATCGAGAGGAGTTCCTCTCGCTCATAGCCAGTTAACTCGCAAGCAGCCTGATTCACTTGGACGAAATTCGCATCTGAATCACTAATAAAAATGGCATCGTTGGAGCCTTCAAACAACGTGTGTGTCCAATCACGTTCAGCCTGTAGCTCCTCGTGTCGTCGGATTCGTGAGATTGTAGCTTCAAGATTCGAAGCAACGAGTTTTGCCAGTTCTGCGTCTTTTTCGGTAAACGCATCTACTTCAGTAGCTCCGACACTCAAGACGCCGAAATCTGAAATTGGCACAAGAATTTCGCTCCGAATCGGGGTGTCTGAATTATACGTGCCATCGGCCTCGTGGACATCGTCGAACGCTTCCGGACGATTCTGTCTGTACACACGCCCGGCGAGAGAATCAAGTGGAAGGATAGGTGCATCGCCAATCACCTCTTGTGCCTCAGTTGATTCGGCGATTGGGCGGAGTTCGTTTCCCTCTTCATCGTACTCCCAGATCGCCGAAAGAGGCGCATCAAAATTGAGATCCAACATTCGGACCGCAACGACAGAGACGTCCTCGATAGAACCAGCTTGATTCAGTTCCGAAGACAACTCGAGAAGTCCTGCGGGGGTATGTTCCGTGTACGCGTCTCCATCGCTCATACATCCGATGTTGTTGTTCCGCTGTATTATGTTTTCGCTTATAGAACCATTTCATATCGGCCCCAATAGAATTGGTTCGATAAATATAGGGTACAGCTACTCAGCCTTGAGAATCAATTGTGGTAACAAGATGTCGACGGAAGCAGTTGCGGTACTCGGGCGGAAATACAGCGTAGATATACTGCGGGCGGCAAGGGAACCGCGATCAGTCAGCTGGCTGAGTCAAGAGCTAGATATCCCGATTGCCACCTGTTATAGACGTGTGAAGGAACTTTCTGAGAATATGTATTTAGAAGAGGTCACTGCGGACTAGAGCAGGGACAGAAAACAGTACTGTCGAACGGCGGATAGTATTGAACTCAACCTTGCATCTGACGTATTACTTAGCGGCTCTCGATCTTGGGAAACTCGAGAAGTACCAAGAGATACAATACCGTTAGATTCCGTTACGCTTGATGAGTTCTCCCAAACGATTGATACTGTCGAAGACTACTTCGGGAGTTTGATCTGCTCTATTGAAAACGGCAGACAGCGTCGAGATCGTTCCGTAACGGTTTGAGAAGATGAGGTCGAGGAGTCGATTATGGCAGTCGCGCTCCTCGACCTCGTTGAGAAAGCACTACGCGTAGCAAAACAAGCTTTGGGAAACTACGCGGGGAAGCCCGAGTCAGGCGGGCTTCCCCGCGAGGCTCACATCGTCGCACACTGTATTCGCAAGGAAGAAGGTCACACCTTCACGGAACTCGTTGATCGGCTCGGACTGATGCCGGAGGTGTGCGATCGTCTCGGCATCCACCCCGAGGCATTGCCCGATCCAACCACGTTCTATCATTCACTGGATCGCTACGCGATGTACGTCTGGCGGGCGTTGCTGCGCGTCTCCGCGCAGCAACTCCGCCAATCGGGACACGTCGCCCTCGACAGCACGTTCTTCGAACGTAAACAAGCCTCACAATACCATCCGTCTTTAGCTAAGAGAATAACCGCGTGACAGCAGCGGCTTATCGAGGAACGTTTTTGTGAGGAATGAGGAG